>NZ_SMLW01000665.1:7393-39597 GCF_009711405.1 Fulvivirga kasyanovii
ATACTTACTGCCCTGATCGTGGCCATTGGTATTACAAGCCTGGTGGGTATACTTACTGCTGTTGATGGCATTCAGTATTCGGTTAAGGACAGCCTGGCTGAGTTGGGCGTGAATACTTTTGATATTTATTCGAAAAGGAACCGTGGAGGCCGACAGCAGGGGAGAACGGAAAAGATTGCCCCTCCGCTTACTTTGAAAGAGGCTGTTAAGTTTACTGAGGTGTTCCAATACCCCTCCAGTGTCAGCCTTTCAACGTCTGTGTCCTGGAGCGCAGAGCTAAAGCACGAGTCTAAAAAAACTAACCCCAATGTGTGGGTAGTGGGTGCTAATGAAGAGTATGTGGCGCTTGAAGGACTCAATATTGCGAAAGGACGGAATTTCTCTAATATAGAAGTGCAATATGGTACCAATGTGGCTATTGTTGGTAAGGATGTGGTTGAAGCTCTCTATACCAATGATCAGGACCCTCTTAATTCAGAAATATCGTTACTCGGTGGTAAGTACAAGGTGATCGGCATACTGGAAGAAAAAGGTCAGATCGGCGGAGGCAGTGGCCCGGACAATTCAGTGATCATCCCCATACTCAATGCCAGCAAAATGTCTTCCGACAGGCAACTGAAGTATAGCCTCACTGTAGGGATAGACAACCCTGCCGAAATGGATATGGCTATGGGAGAGGCTACCGGCATCATGCGCAAGATCAGGCAGGACAGGCTGGGGGAGCCTAACTCCTTTGAAATAGCCAAGAGCGAATCACTGGCGGATACCATGGGCGAACTGTCCAGTATACTGCGGATAGCCGGTTTTATTATTGGCTTTATTACCTTGTTGGGAGCATGTGTGGCCCTGATGAATATCATGATGGTTTCGGTGACGGAAAGGACGAGGGAGGTAGGTGTAAGAAAAGCCCTTGGGGCAACGCCGCTGAGAATTCGTCAGCAGTTTATTATTGAGGCTATCGTGGTGTGCCTGTTAGGTGGTGTTGCAGGTACTATTCTTGGTGTTGGTATCGGCAATCTTTTTGCCACTATCCTGGGTATTGATGGGTTTGTTATGCCGTGGCTTTGGATTATCGTAGGGCTTGTAGTTTGTGTAGTTGTAGGGCTGATCTCCGGTTATTACCCTGCAAATAAAGCAGCCAAGCTCGATCCTATCGAATCGTTGCGTTTTGAATAGATCGTTAATAGTGTAATGCCGAAAGGAGCAGGCCTGGCTATTTCGATTTTTTGGGTTATTGATGCCCGTCTTTTTGCTTAACACCGGATTATTCATTAAATAGTACCTGACTATTGATGAAAAGGATTGTTTTCTTTAGTATCTGGCTTTTAATTAGTACCCCTCTTTACAGCGGAGAAATAGTGCTTTCCGGTACATATCAGGGCAAGTCTGTTTTTGTGCAAAATCCTTTCAATCACAGTACGAACGCTTTCTGCACCAAAGAGGTATTTGTGAATGACCGGAAGCTGTTTGATGCGCCTCAGATATCTGCTTTTAAAATAGACCTTACGCACCTGCAGCTTAATGACCTGGTTGTGATCAGGATAACATTTGATGATGGTTGTATGCCGAGGGTAGTCAACCCGCAGGTGATCCAAACACCTAAGCGATTCCAATTTGTTTCGAGCCAGTCCGATAACCAGGCTATTAGCTGGACTACGTCAGGGGAGGTTCCCGGAGGGCAATTTATTATTGAGCGGTATGAGTCCGGAAGAAAGCAGTGGGAGGTGATGCGGTCATTGTTGTCTAAAGGGCGAATTGGTAATAACCAGTATGCGGTGCAGGCTAACCACCATAAGGGTGAGAACAGGTACCGCATCCGTTATGAAGATCCAGAGGGCGCGGTGATTTACTCTGTAGAGCTGGATTATACTTCCACGGAGACGCCAATCACATTTTATCCTGTGGTGGCAACCACCAAACTTACGCTTTCCGACTCTACCCGTTACACTATCACAGATTATTATGGTCAATTGGTCAAGGAGGGGGAGGGAAAGGAAATCATTGTTTCAGAATTGGGTCCAGGGGAGTATTACCTGAATATTCAGAACCGGAAGGAGAAGTTTGTTAAGAAGTGAGGTAGTGAGGGAAGGGTGGTAAATACCGGATCAAGCTTATATTTCGTAGAGTTGCTCTGTATCGTGGGCAGGGAACAAGCGTAAAACCTGTGGAGTAAATGGATTGGGGAGTAAACAAGTAAAGTGAAACTTGCCACTGAAAATCAGTAAACCGTGCTTATTGTTATATTATACGAGTTTGTCTACTGCTTTTGCCGATTGCTATTAACAACTGTCTTGTCGGCAAAGAGATGAAAACTTAGTGTCTCCTCAGAAATTCGGCTTGATCCGCGGGCAGTAGGTAATAACCACAGTTCGTATTAATTCCAGCCTTTCAGGCCTTTTGATCACATGCATGCTATTACAAAAGGCTTCACTTTTTGCTGATAGATAGCGTCCTTTCAGGACTGGGGCTTGGCTGGTAGAGTTATGGCTAAAGACTTGCAGCCGAATTCAATTGCGGTTTTACTAAACTTTGGAAGTTTGGTAAAACTGGCTGCTAAGAAGCAGGGGTAGTGGATGTGGCTCAAATTGAAATCGGCCTGGCGCAGGGTGGCTGTCAGGGGTCGAGCCACTGGGGGAGAAATTATTCTGCCGCAAGAAGCATGTTTGGTGACAGGCATCAGGGAGGAACAGCTACCGGGGAGGGTTTGAAGGGTCTGGTTCGACTAAGCCAAACCAAACCCTTAACACAATTTCCTTTGGGCGGAATTCTTACTATTTACTGTTTACCCATTCACCGTTTACTATTACACCGATCACTGAATACTTTAATTATGGATGATCATCACCCGCTTTCTTTCAAAGTAACCATCTTCAGTTTCTACCTGGACGTGGTACATGCCTGCGGCGATACCTTTTGTGTCTAACTCGAACTTGTTTACGTCGATCTGTTTATCAAATATTACTTTGCCAAACATGTCAAACATCTTAACCACCGGCTGTTTTAAGCCAAGTGGTAATTTTACCGTCAGCTTGTCGTGGGCAGGGTTAGGGAAGAGTTCGAAACTGACATACATCGGGGATTTGTCTATTCCTGTCACTTTATCAGGGAGAGTAATATTATCCAGAATACTGGACTGATATACTTCACGGGTATCTTCATCCTGAATGAAGGCGATAATCGCTACCGAGGCCGGGTTATAAAAGTCCAGTTGCGGGATCCATGAATAGTTCACATTGATGGTTTCACCCTGGGCAATGGAATTTGAGATCTTTGTACCTGATGCTGAAGGCAGCATTTTCCTGAGTACAAATTCAAAATCCTGCTCTCCACTGGGTACTTGTGTTAAGCCTGCCTGGGCCAGATCAACGGATTTTTCTACCACAGCTATATGAACTACTGAGTTGGGTGCAATATCCACTAAGGCCGTTAGTGCGACGGAGATATCCATAGTGCCAGTATTGGCAGCAGAGGAGATATTTATTTCAAAAGGTGCATTGTTCAACGTTCTGATGCCATATTCCTTGGCGCCCCACTCAGAGAATAAAGTACCCAAATCGTTCCTGATGACCCCATCGAGCCTGGCTCTCGGGGTTTGGGCTATGTTGTAGTACAATGCCCGGGCACTTGGGTCAGCCGTATTTGTGGTATTGAAAGGGTCATCTCCGGGGAAAGCCGTATGATAGTTTATTTTAACCAGTTCTGCCAGGCCACTAGGGTTAAATGTCTTTAGGAAGTCGGCCTCAGCTTTGGTGTTTTGGGTTTGTGCCGTATTGGTGAAATTTTCCACCAGCACTATCCTGGTCCTGTTGCCTATAAATACGTTGTCAATGGCGAAGCCATCGGGTTTACTTACTTCGGCAGAACCGGGTGTGCTTTTGAAAGTAAATCTGAAAATGACATTGGACCTGTCAGCCAGCGGAATATCGTCAAGTCTGTGCTTGGAGCTTACCCAGCCACTATTGGCTCCGGACCAACCGTAGAAACCTACTGCCTGATTGCCAGGGTTGGAAGATATATCGCGCTGGTTGTACCAGTTTATACCTGACTGAATACCATCATCAAAATTACCCAGCCTGAGCCACGGGCCGTTTATTCCACTTACAGAGTATTCCAGTATTACACCATCTTCCTTATCAGCAGTGTTGGTCCAGCTATCGAAAGAGATCATTGGGCGGTCAAGACCTGATATGTCAAAACAAGGGCTGTATAGGTATGACTGCTCATTTTTGTTGTATGGCCCGCTAAGTCCGGTTATCCAGATGGTACTGCCATTGTTGTCTCCCAGCACTATATCCTGGTTGGCCGGTGTGCCGTATTCCCAGCTTGAATTACTACCATTGGCGACCCATCCGCTGCCGTCATTGGACTCAAAGTTCTGGAAATAAACATCGGCGTTGCTGGCAACTTCCTGTGGTGTAATTACTACATTTTTGCTGTGTTCATTGACACAACCGTTCTGGCTTTGTATTTCCAACGCTACTTCGTACAAGCCTGGGGCTGTAAAGGCGTAGTCAAAGTTATCTGTTATGCCGGGTGCGGTTTGTGTGCTTTCAGTTGTACCATTAACTTTCCACCTGACGCCTGCCAGGTTGATACCTGTAGTGTTTTTTGTGAAGGTGATCGGTGAACCTGACTCGATGCAACTGGTATTTACCGTAAAGTCAAAGACATCCAGTTTTTCCACAATAACTTCTACTGCAGGACTGAAGCAGTTGTTGCCCCTGAATACCTGGGCCACATAAAACTGATCAACGGTACCTACTCCGGCAATTATGTTTTGATCGAGTACCGGGCCTGTCCATATAGGTGTACCGTCTGTATCATTGGTTTCAAACCATGCAAAATCCACACCTCCGGGCACGGAAGCGGTAATACCCTCAGCCCTTATTTCAGGGAGGGTGGAGCCAATAATACATGCACTTACCATAGGCGACAATTCCCCGTTCACTGAGGGTGAAGGTGGCTGGTTGAATATGGCCACTTTTAATGTATCACTGTTGGAGCAGAATTTTGAGTTGCCTATGTTTTGATCGAATGTATAAATTAATGACAGTGTATCCACGTAGGTATTGGCATTCATGGGGAAGTTAGCCGGGTAAAAGAAGAAGTTGCCTCCTTGTTGTACTACTGTATTTGTACCGTCATTGATGTCATAGTCAGACGTGAAGTTGAATGTATTGGTGCCGCTGGCGAGGTCATTATTCGGAATAAGTTGAACCGGTCCGTCTGCGGAGCAATAAACTCTTTGATTACCTTCAATGGAGAACAAAGGTGTAGGAGCCCTGTAAACCGTTGTTTTCTGACTACGCGACTGAATGCTGCCGAGGCTGGTCATATAGCGGTAGCGAAGCTCCAGCTCCAGTGAGTTATCGAGCTCGGGAATACTATCTGCTGCATTGTCGGGAACAAATACGAAGGGTCCCAAGGCCGTACCACTGGTACTGATCAGTCCCAGTCCCTCAGCTTCTACAGTTCCTCCGGCATAGGCCTGGGAGCTGGTTGTATTAATTCTGATATGCATGGACAGCAGTGTTTCTCCAGGATTTAAAAAAGGAGCCAGGGTGGCCGTTTGAGGTTCATCTTCACAATATTCTGTATCCAGGTTACCAATAAGGCTGCTGTTATCAAATACCTCAAAGGTTTCATTGCCCGTGGTTTCACAGCCGTTATTGTCAACATAAACATATTCAATCAGGTAGCTGCCCAGGCTTAAGTCTTTCGAATCAAACCACCATTTTCCATTCTCTCTTATCACACCGCCGTCATTGCTGTAAAACTCTATGTATGGAGGTACGTTCAATATGCCTTCCGCGATGGTATCTGTATTGGCAGGAGGTGCCAACAGGGCCAGGCGGTATTTGTTGGTTTCCCCCTGAGCGTGGTTGATTTGAGGGGTGAATGTGGCTCCCGGCTCTTCATTGACAGTTATAGGGAGAATAATTGGATTGCTCTGACAACCGTTGGCATCTGTTTCCACTACCTCAACATTGTAACTGCCAGCAGTCGTGCCCCAATCCACAATAATGGTGCTTGTGCCCTGACCTACAAAGCTGGTGCCGCCGGTTGTGGGTACTGTCCATGAATAGGTGCTTCCGCTGTTATTACCCACTTTATAGAGTACTGACGATTCTGCCAGGCATACCTCATTGTTGATTGGAGGCTGAAACGAATTGGTAGGTAGCGGGATCAGGTTGATCACAAGGTTGGAGGGTATTCCTGCCCCACAGGTGCCACCTGTGGGGGTAAGGGTAACCTGAGCCGATTGATTGGCCTGCTCCGTGGCGCTGAAAGTGTACACGGGGTTGGCAATGGTCTGGTCTGAAAACTGGGTATTGCTTGCACCGGTCACTGTTTCCCAAAGGTATCCGGTAGAGTTGCCTGATACCGAACCATTGAGCTGTATCTGAGCAGGGTTGGAGCCATCCCAGCAATAGTCCAGAACTCCACCGAAACCTCCCGGGTTGGCAGTTGCGTTCGAAACAAAGTTAATAGTCAGTACATCTGTTACTTCTGAGCAGGCAGTTGGGTTGCCTGTAGTGGTGATAGTCAGGTTCACCGTGTTGTTAAAAATATCCTGAGTGCCAACGTGGTAAACCGCATTCAGGTTAGTACTTGTTGCTGTACCCCCATCAAAATTTCCGTTTCCGTTTGTTGACCAGATTATACCTCCGGCATTGGCACTGAATGAAGGGCCTGTTCCTAATGTGGCAGCATTTAAAGTAATATCCAGGCCATCATCGAGGCAGTACTCGAGCTCGCCTGATGCATTGCCTCCCGCTTCAACTGTTGGCCTTTGGTTCAACGTCACGTTGTAAGAGCCGGTGAGTTGTCCGACCGGTACGTTACATCCGTTCGCATCGGTTACAGAGATTAATGAATAGGTATTGACCCCGACAACTGAGGGGTCTACAACGATATCCGCACCACTGGTATAACCGGAAACACTTCCTAAAGAGTATACTACATTATAGGGGCCTACACCTCCTCTGATATCCACCTTAATAGTTGATGTCTGGATAGCTCCGCTTGTACATACCGTACTGTTATTTATACTTCCAACTGACAGAACCGCCTGTGATGGACCGATTTGGACTGTTTGTGTAGTGGTAATGGTCACCTCAGGATTGGAACCTGATGCGGTGCCATCATCCTTTGTGAGGTCCAGAGTGCCACTGAGTGAAGTGATGAAGCCGGAATATGAGGGTACTTCCACGGTAAGCTGGGTATCACTGTTGGTTACAATGGAAGGAGAGTTAACCGTGCCACCCGTACCGTTGAATGTAACTGTAGTGACTCCGGTAAGGAATGAACCTGTAATGGTAATGGTACCACCTACGCAGCCGAATGGCGAGATACCGGTAACCTGAGGAGGTGCGAAGGTTGTGAAATTCCAGGTTGTATTATCGCTGATCCCTGCAAAAGCATTTCCGGCGACATCGGTGACCACACCGGCATCCATCTGAATGTAGTAGCCTGTACCCTGGCTAAGCGGAATTAGTGGCGTGGCTGTGAACTGGTCAAGGGCTGCATTGAACGACAGCAATGAAATATCAAAAGCCTGTACCAGTGTATTTGAAGCATCAAACAATCTGATAAAGCCAGAACCTACCTGGACTTCCTCATTGAACCTGAATACCAGGTTTGAACCCGTTGGGTTGTTAAAGGAATTATCCGCCGGGCTTAAGGTCAGGAATTGTGGGGGTGTACTATCTATAGTGTAGGTTTGTCCGCTGTTAAACAGGGAGTTGTACAGGTTTCCTGCGAGGTCATTGATCGTAGCGGCTGCCGGTACCGTAAGCTCCAGAGTACCGGTGAGGGAAGACAGGTTATCTACGGTTACCGTATAAGTATTACCACTTCCTGTCACTGCACCTACAGTACCTAACGTAGCCACAAAATCAGAAGCATCCACGTTGACGACGCTTTCGTTGAATATCACCTGGAAAGACACACTCGCAGCATTGGTAGGTGAGGGGTCCAGTCGGTTGATCTGGGTTACTACCGGCGGGCTGTTGTCAATGATATAGCTTGTTCTTCCCGTAGTGGTTGATACACTGTTACCGGCCTCATCGGTAGCGGTTATGGTAACCGGTGCCGTTTGATTGATCGAACCGGGTACATTCCAGAAATAGGTCCAGGTCTTGTTGTCCACTTTAACCATGGTGCCATTAGTCACCACGGTGCCTATAGTAATTACCGGAGGCACGGATTCGTCAATGTTATGGTTTTCGGTGAAGGTGATGGTGATGTTGACTTCATCAATATTACGGACAAGGTTATCACTCTGGTCATCAGCAATATTTACTGCAGGAGCCTGGCCATCTATAAATACATCATTGCTGGTTGCGTTGGCTACTGTACCCAGGTCCGGGTTGTCAGTAACGGTCAGGGCACCATTGTTGGGCTGATTGTTATTGAACGATGTATATTGAAAATTAGCTGGAAATGTGAGTGTACCATTGGTAAATGCTGTGGGTGCATTAAGCATGGTCAGGCCATCGGTATTGGTTACGGTGACTGCCGAACTATAGTCGAGGTCTATAATATTATTGCCATCCCGGGCCTCGAGTTGTGGCTGCGGAGTTACGTTGACGTTAGGCCTGAAAAGGCTTGGGGGCTGCGTAGTAAATATCAGTTGAGACGCTACTACTTCTATGGTATTGTCACCTGCATTCAGGGACGACGTGGCCCCACCGGCATTGGCTGTAGCGAAACCGGAAGATGCCGGGTTTGCCGTAGCTGAGGTCACGGTAAATGTAACCTGTGTATTGTCTACTACCGTGGTGGTGAAGCTTACCCTGAGAGCAAAGGTAATGGTACCATCTGCCGGCGCGGTAATGGAAAGCGAAGAGAAGGTTACCGTATTGCCTGCAGGAGCTACTTCTGCCACTTCATCATCAAAGTTGCCATCCAGATTGTTGTCAACATACAGGGCTACGCTTCTCACAAAAGTCGGGTTATTGATCGTGAAAGTGATGTCTGTAAGTTCCGTGTCAAAAACATCACCGTCTGGTGCTGTACTGCCTCCATCCCTGATGTCGAACCTGGCCATTTCCAGGCTGGTGGCGGCTGTAGTGATATCAGCAGCCTGGAAGCTGGTGTAAAGGATATCCGTAGGAGGTGTAAATGAGGCATTGGCTATGATGTCAGAGCCACTTGCCGGGCCTGTAATATTGAAAGTTGTTGAGGTAGTGTTGGCCAATACCGGGGAGGGGTTGGTGGTAGACATAGTAAGCCCTGTTCCGGGTGCATTATGAATAATATTGCTGTACGTACCTAAACCGGAGGTAAAGGTAGTAGAGGGTATTGAAGCCAGCGTACCCGTTGAAGAAAGGTCAACTGAACCGGTATAACTCAGGTCGCGGTTGCCGTTGGCATCAGCAGCCTGTACGGTTACAGCAGGGGTCATAGGTGACTGTACAAAAGTATTACCTGGCTGAGTAACAAATTGAAGTTCGGTAGCCACTACGGTAACTTCATTATTGGTACCGCCATCAGCATTAGAGTTGGTCGTGGTACCTGCTCCTGTTCCCGGCAACATGCCTGACTGGTTGGCGTCTGTGACGATATCCGTGTTAGAAAGTGAGAACGCAAAGTGAAGTCCGTCAATGGTAGTGGGCAAAGTGCCACCAAGGTTAGGTCTGAGCCATATATAGAGTGTATAAGTTTTTGTATTCCCATTGAATATTTCCCCCAGTTCGTTGGTAGTGCCGCCGGCATTATCCTTCAATATATTTGGAATAACAATGCTGTTGTTGTTAATAATAGCTGTACCATGATCTCCATAAGCAGCTCCGTCACCTAACTTTGCCCCGGCTATGGCCTGGGACCAGTCTGATACCTCATTACTTCCACCTACCGGACGGAAAGTCATCTGGGAAATGTCCGTTTGTTCACCGTCAGGGCCTATATCCGAAATGGTAAAAGTAAAGGCTGCTACACGCTCACCCTCAGTATCAGCCAATGATGATATGGTAACAGCGCCTGAACCATTGGTGATCGTAGTACTGTTGTCTGCTGCTGTAGTGGCCTGGCTTCCACTTGCCGGGCCGGTAAGGTTATAGCATTGGTTGGTGCTGTTGAATTCATAGATGGCAAATTGGTAAGTGGTACTGGGATCCAGCTCGGTTACGGTTACGGAAGAGCCTGTACCCTGATATACTGCCCATGTTATGCCTCCACCGAATTCAATATCTTCAGCTAAAGTTATATCTGCATTGGCGCTGTAAGAGGTCCCATTGGTCGGAGCTACAGGTGTAGCGGCTTCTTTTACCAGCACCAAAGCTCCACTGGCTGTACCCGATGGAGTCCAGTCTACCTGAATGGAGTTAGCATTGATAGCGGAAAAAGCAATTCCACCGGCCTGACCCGTTGGTGCTGTACAATCAGTAGAACCTGATACTTCCGGGATCATAACATTGGTCCTGTAGTCTACATTGGCAGCGTAGTTGGTGTAGGGATAGATCCTGAAGGTATAATCAGTAAATTCGTCCAGGCCGGTCCATGTATAGGTGTTTGTGCCCGACTGGTGGAGTACTGTAACAGCACCGTTGGCGCTTCCTCCTGAGAAATCAAAATCGTCTGCAACAGGTGTTCCGTCGGCAACATTTGCGAATGTACCTCCGGAGGTTTCCCTGGCTACAATTAAGTAATATTCCGGCAATTGGCCGGAGACTGAGCCTGTCCAGGTCAGCTCTATTGACGTAGCAGTAGTGTTTGTAATGCTCAGCCCGGTGGGGTGGTTGGTTGGCGTAGGAAGTACCTCCGCTGTAATGGTTGCATTGTCCGCAGGCAGATCAACGTTGGTGGCCTGTGTTTCAATCACATTGCCTGCTATCGCTACATAGTAATTTCTGGATCCGAAAAGGTTGTTTCCCAGGTTATTGTCTGTCGGGTCAATGGTTACTATGGTTTTTCCTGCATCTATTGTGGCTGTAAATGGGACGTCCGTACCCGAAGCATTATCATACTTTAGAGTAAGCATAGAGGCCAGGTCACTGTCAATGAGTGGAGTTCCATCGGATTTTTGCATGGCCTCGCTAAAGGTAAGGGTGATGTTGGAAGTTACAGTCGCGGCGGCAGTTGTACCGGAGGTTACTCCGAATAGTACAGACGGAACATCATCGTCAGTAATGGTTGCTGTTACCTGCTGCGTGCCATTTTCTGTACCATTAGTTATAGCATCTATGTCTACTATTATGCTTTCACTACCCTCCACATTGCTATCATCTACTGCTGTCAGGGTTATGTCACCTGACATATCCCCCGGGTTGAGTACTATGGTGGCGCTGCTTGCTGTGTAATCCGTTCCGCCTGTTGCAGTGCCAGAAAAGGTTAGGTTTATGGTTATCACCCTGCCTGAAACAGTGGCCGGTGTGGCTGTCACCGTAGCAACTCCTCCATTTTCATTCAAAGGAGATCCTGATATTCCTAAGTTAATATCAACAGGAGGATCATCATCATTAATAAGCGCAGTAACAGACGGATTGGTTAATTCAGTACCATTGGTTACCGAAATGATATCAACAATTACACTTTCATTACTTTCATCTAGTGCATCGTCCATACCTGTTATGGTCATATTGGCGGAAGCATTGCCTGCTGTAATAACAATACTTGTTGCTGATGCACTAAAATCACCGGGTGAGGATGCACCGGAAAAATCAAGGTCAACGGTTACATCAAGTTCTGACAGGGGGCTTATGGAAGCTGTTACGGTTGCCACTCCTCCATTTTCAGCCAGGGGTGTTCCGGTGATTCCTAAAGTTACATCCGGCAGCGATTCGTTATCGGAGATGTCTACATCATCAGAGGTTGTGGTACCTAAAGTTATCCCCGCACTAGGGTTTGATATGGTGATGGTGGCAGTTTCCAGGCCTTCGTAGATAGCGTCATCTGTGATGGTAAAAGTGACTGAGCCTGTAGTTGCACCGTCCAGTATGGTAATGGTGGTTGCGCTGAGGGTGTAGTCTCCGCCGGTAATATTAGTTCCTGTTACGGTCACATCTACCGTTTGATCACCGCTAACAGCTACTGAAGCGGTTGCGGTTACAGTTATTGCTGTGGCGGAAGCTTCTGTTCCGGTATTGGCATCTAAGGAAAGATCAACGGTTTGGGCCCGAAGGCCTGCGGAACAGAAAATAAAGAATATGATGGTGAAATAATGTAAAGCCTTTTCCATATAAACACGTGTTGCGGTAAA
Organism: Fulvivirga kasyanovii; assembly: GCF_009711405.1. Taxonomy (GTDB): domain Bacteria; phylum Bacteroidota; class Bacteroidia; order Cytophagales; family Cyclobacteriaceae; genus Fulvivirga; species Fulvivirga kasyanovii. The sequence goes on from NZ_SMLW01000665.1 coordinate 19,596, forward strand.
ACACAGTTAGTTAAGTTGAAAATATAAATCCAGGTTGAGTTTTTTATTTTAAATGTTTCCCTGATCGTCAGTTTTGATCAGTACCATGGTATCTACGTCTCCGAATTCGGTGGTGCCGAGCACCAGGATATGTCCGGTGGAGGTCTCAAGCAAAGTGCTTCCGGTATCCATGTTCACACTTCCGAAGATCTTCCCGTCAACGCCTTCGTTTTCGGTCCATACCGGATTGCCAAACATGTCTGTTTTGATCAGATAAAAATCCCGTTCGCCCCGGCCAAAGCTGTCTGTGGAGCCGAGTATGAGCAAACTGCCATCTTCCGTTACCGTGATGGCTTCGCCGGTGTCATTTTTTGATCCTCCAAAAGTTACACTCCCCAACAATTTGCCATTTGTGTTTACCCTTGTCAGCAGTATATCCTGATCACCGGCGGCAGTATTATTTGTAGACCCGATAATGGCATAACCGAAGGGTGTTCGACGGATATCGAAGCCCAGCTCATTTTTACCATTGTTAAGGCCTATGGTTTCATCGAAAAAGGTGTTTTTTGAATTTGCAGGTGTGGTGATGATCCTGATGTCATTTTCACCGTTGCGGGTAGTGGTACCACTCCAGGTCACGTTATTGTTTTCGTCGGTAATAATGGTTTTTGATATGTTGGCGTCATCACCAATGCCATAGGTCTGGCTCCACACCACATTGAGATCAGCGCTACTTACCTCTGCGAGATACATATTTTCAGGAGCGGTGTTGCCTTCGATGGTAGCCAGTACGAAGTAGTTACCCTGATCTGTAAGAGTAACCGCATAGCCATGTAGCGAGGCATTGTCAAAGCTAATGCTCTTGCCCGCAATGGTGTTGCCATTCTGATCTACGGTTAGGAGAAACATGTTGGTAAGCTCTTGGTTATCTTCCTCATAGATACTGTCGCCTACTACCAAGTAACCGTTGCTGATTTCGATCACTGCCCTTCCCATCAGGTTATTGGTACTTTCTCCTGATTGGTTATCAGGATAGGCCCTGTCCCAGATCACATTGCCATCCACATCTGTTTTGATCAATCTTATTTTGGATACCTCTTCGTCACTGGCGGCTTCCGATACCGTGGTCCCCAGGAGGATATAGCTTCCGTCTGAGGTTTCCTTCATGTCCGAGGATATGTCGGAGTTGATGCCACCGTAATACTTGACGAATGTTTCAGGCTTACCTGCCGTTACATCCTCTTCATTGGCACAGGAAACGGCTAAAAGGCCTATGATCAGTATGTTGTAAAATCGGTTCATCAATCTTAATTGAGTTTTTTAGGATTATATTTTGGTAACAGGTAACCAAGTGAAACAGAAAAGCTATTGAGCTTGAAGTCATCATCTACATAGCCGTAGTCAAAGATCAGCTCCTGATTGCTCAGCCTGTTTTCTTCTTTGACCTGATTAAGAATGCCATAATTAAACCTTGCCTCTGCAACGAAGTGGTTTTTGCCCACTTTGATTTTTATCCCTGCTCCTGCAATGGCAGAAAAGTTGATCTTGTTCCGTTGGTCAGTAAGGTCAACAGTGGCACCTTCGAAGTTCTCAATACTGGTCTGGGTTTCGCCCTTGAAAGAGGAGGAGAACAGGTAGTTGGCCGACCCTCCAAGCAGAACATAGGGGTTAAACTTCCCACCGGCAAATTGATATTGTACGGTGATGGGTACAGATAACCAGGTTTGCGTTTCGGTGATTTCCTGCGATTCAATGAACCGGTTTACAGAATCTACATTTGAAAAGCTGTTGCTGTAATCGAGGTTATAGCCTGCCAGGGTTAGCTCTCCGCTTAAGGTCAGGTTCTTTCTAACAATAACCTCTATCATGCCACCTACCACATATCCGGGAGCAGGAGTGTATTCCCCCATGGTAGTGCGCTGGTCGTGAACGCCATAGTTGCTTAGTACATTGACCAGGGAGATATTACCGCCACCTTTTATGCCATAGCTGAAAATGGGTTTGGTCCTGAAACTATTGTATAAATTGATAAATTCCGCAGGGTCTGCCTGCGGGTTGATCTGGAACTGGTTGTTATGGCGAAGCAACGCTAACATGGCTTCATCAGCTTTTTCTGCTTCATCAAGATAGAGGTATGCTAAAACCAGCAAGCGGTAGGCTTCGGTTTTTTCATCATCGGTAAATCCGTTTTTCAGGCAGCTTTCCAGTAAGGCAGGCAGTTCGTGGATGCGGCCTTCATCGTAGACTGTCCGGGCCTGTCTCAGGGTTTGGGTACAAACGGTTTGGGCGGTGGTGTACAGGCTGGCTAAACAAAGAAATACGGCCAGTGGTAAAATTTTAATCATACGCTTACTTGTTGGATGGGAGGTTTTCACAAGTCCTTTCATATTTCAGGTCAGGGTCATCTCCCACATAAGTTTTCCATTCTTCATCATTCATGTTACGGTCTATCTGATCACAGATCTTATCGGCCATAGTCTCAATTTTGGTCGGCCATGCCCTCACCACGGTCTCCTGGGTACCGGCAAGTATCTGCTCATCGTCAGGGCTAAACGCTATAGTCCACACCCAGGTAGGATGGTCTGACAGGGTGATAGGCTGGGCATTCAGGTTTTCCCTGTTCCATAGCCTCACAGTCTTGTCCTTTGAGGCGCTGGCAATAAAGCGTCTGTCTTTACTGAAGGTGATGTCGTTGATAGGGGAGATGTGCCCTATCAATGATTTGGCAGGCTCATTGGAAAAGAGCTTAAAGGTCTTGATCAGGCCTGACTCATCACCGATGGCCACTACATGGTCAACCGGGCTTATGGCTACAGCCCATAGCCTGGTATTGTTGCTGTAGATCTCGGAAGCTTTGTAATTGTTTTGGACATCGTAGAGCATTACTTTACCGTTATTGCCCACGCCAACCAGCCATTTACCGTCACTACTCAGGTCAATATCATTAAGCCTGAACGGTACGGCCACAATCTCACTGACCGATGTCAGGTTGCTGTATTTTATGCTTTTGCCTTCGTTGTCCAAAGCAATCAGGCCTTTGTTGTCAGGTGTGAACAGCAGGTTCCATACGTCTCCGTCAAAACCACTGATCTTTTTGGGAGCACTGCCTACGTTGTTCAGGTCAAACAATTCAATGAATGAGCCTTTGCTGTCCTTCTCAAACTCCCCGCCGGCCGCCAGCCACTTGTTGTCACTGCTTACGGCAAGGGTCCTGATGATCCGGCCGGACTTGCTGTTTCTCAAAGTGTCTGCTACTCTGTTAACGCCTTTGAGGTTCCACCTCAGGATCTTGCCCTGTGTATCGGAAGAGTAAATGTAGTTGCCATTTTCGTTTGACACCACGGCACGGATGCCCTTGTCATGCCCGCCCAGGCTTTTTACCAGTGGGTCCTGCAATGATTTCAAGGCTTCGTACAATCCATCATAAATATCGTGGTCGTAGCGGTCTCCCTCATTCTTGGTGTTGAAAATATAAGCCTGCTGGGCCAGCAAACCTTTAAGGGTGGCCTGCTCGTCCCTCATCTGGGTAGATTTAATGGCCATGGCCTTGGCTATCGCCAGATACCTGAGACGATCCGCTTTGGCCTTGGCAGCAATGGCTGCCTTTTCGTTTTCAATGGCAATGATGGCGTTGTCCTCAGCTATTTTCTGAGCATCAATCGCCAGCTTCTCATTATTTTTGGCCAGGTTTTCCCCGGCTTCGGCCCTCAATCGTTGTTCTTCTGCTTCTACCAGTGCCGCTTCTGCTCTTTCTTTTTGCATTTCTGCCCTTTCTTTTTCCTGTTCTGCCCGTTCCTGCTCCTTTTTGGCAAGGTCGGCATTGGCAGTGGCCTGTTTCTCGTTTGCCTTGGCTATTTTTTCCTGTGCCAGGGCTTCATTCTTGTTCTGCTCTGCTTTCAAGCGCTCCGAATCAGCCTCGGCTTTTTGAATGAAGGCATAGATCAGGAACATAATGGAGATTACCGTGGCACTGGCCAGTATAAGTGCTGTTATCCGGGCATTGCGGAGCCTTCTTTTCTGTTGAAGCTCTTTGATACGCTGCTCGGTTTCAAATTCCTTCTTTGAATATTCAAGAAAAACCAGAGTTCTCTCAAATGCAGGATGATACCGCTGCCCCCAGATGAGCGTGGGCTTATGTTTTGCCTGCCAGTTGAGGGCAAGTTGCAGATCCGGTGGGCGCCAAAGCCCTGCTTTACCTACCTGGTACATGCTGGCGGCTTCGGAAAGCCTCAGGTACATTTGAACAGCCTCAGCCTCATCATCCACCCAGTTTTTCAGCCTTGTCCAGATCCTCATCAAACTTTCATGCGAAATGTCAATGATGGATTTGGAATTTAGCTCTACATGGTGGGCAGGAGTAAGTAGTGACCGGCCTGGTTCCCTGAATTTGTCGATAACATCGATGACTTCCTGCTCGGAGACGTTCGAGATGGCAGCGATTTCTCCCAGCCTTGTAGGCCTTCTGATGCCAAAGTTTTCTCCGCGCTTTTCAGTGATAGCCTTAAACAGTGATTCGCAAATGTGTTTTTGGTCATCGGTCAGTTCATCATAGGCTTCGTTGGCATGCATCGATAAGGCCTCTGACATGGTGCCAATGGCCTCGTAATGTTTAATGTCGACCGGTTCATCTTCAAAGTCCCTGTAGTTGCTCCAGTAGCTCCATGTCCGCATCAGGGAGTGCTGGAGGATCGGGAGCTGGTCAGGGTTATCGCCCAGGTCATTGAGCAACTGCTGGGTAAGCCGTTGTGTGATGTTTGCGCCGCCTACAGCCACGGGGCCTTCAATAGCCCTTCTTTTCTGCTCCCGCGTCATTTGAGGGATCAGGTAGTGGCTGTCGTTGATCTTTTTGGTCAGGTCGGGGAACTGGGCACAGTCACCGATAAAATCTGACCGCATGGTAATGCCAATATAAATAGGTACATCGGCATAGTTAATGGCCTCTATCAGCAGGTTGACGAATGCAAGAGTTTCATTGACGGTACCGGCATCGGAGCTGTCTTTGAAACGGAACAACTCCTCAAACTGGTCTACCAGGATCAGGTAGTTTTTGTCTTTGCTTCTTTTCGATTGTAGTACGGCCTCAACCAGTCCGAGGGAGCTGCTTTTCAGCAAAGTAGTTACAATGGTCTTCTTAATCTTCTTGTCTTCCGGATCGGCTACGAGGTATGTAGGGTCTGACTGGAGCAGGGATTCGGCAAGGTTTTCTATAGGGCCTGCTCCCGGCCTGGTTACTATTACCTCCCAGTCAGGGCTGGTGTCTGTCAGGAAACCGCCATATAGAATAGGGAGTACCCCACAATATATAAATGAAGACTTACCACTTCCGGAGGGGCCTATAACTCCTACAAAGCGGTGCTTGGAAAGTTTCAGGAGCACTTCGTCGCTCTGGCCTTCCCGACCGAAGAAAAGATGGCTTTCTTCAATTTTAAACGGTCTTAGCCCGGGGAAGGGGTTGACCGAAGTGGTGGTAGACCGTGGGGTCAGGCTATATTTCTCTTTGGCGATATCGCTCATCGTGCTACGCTTTAATGTCTTCGAGGAATATTTTTACATCATTGAGGGCGTTCTGCTGTGTGCCGTCAATGATCATGATGTTATGGTTCTTATATGCGCTCCAGTCCATCTTCTTGTCTTTCTTGCTCATAATGGCTTTGCCCTGAATGGGCTTACGCCTTCCGAAACCGGGAGCTTTTAGCAGGTCCAGCAGTTTCATACGGACCCATTGATCATTTACGTTGCTTTGAAAAATTATCGCGGCATCAAAATCACGCAGGTTGGCAATATGATGTTGCCTCAGGTTCAGCAGTTCACCTTTAAAGGATGGGATCAAAACGTTATACCCTGATTCCTCAATAAGTTTTTTAACAGGGGTCACCTCTTTTTCATCAGTTTTATCATAGAGTACGTATACACTGGCCTTGCCATTTTGCTCAGCTTTCCCTGTTTCCCTGCGATTAAGTTTTTTATCTATACCTACTTCTATAAGCTCTTCTCTTACTATGTTCTTAAAATCTTCCAGGGGTGTTTGCAATATTTCGGCCCCTTCGGTGGAGGAAAGGTCCCTTTTGATGCTCTCAATAAAGGCGAGCTGCTTTTCACTGGCATTTTGCAGCCTCGGGGAGATCCATATCAGTCTGGAAAACTCAGATTTGTCCTTGAGGGCCGAACTCTTTTCGGCTGCAAGTTGGTTTTGAATATCTACAATGGACCGGTCAGAGCCTTCCGGGATCTCTCCATAGGAGCTGCCGATCAGGTGTATGGATAAACTGCTTTCTTCTATTTCCCGCTTTATTTCACTTTTTAACTTGTTGATGTTGAGCGGTAGGTTGCGGTCGGGGAGTACTTTGTAGCCATGCCTCTGCAGTTCCCTTTTGATGATGTTGCGTTGGATCGTCAGGTCATGGCCTGTTTCTGCCAGGTAAATGGACCTGCGGGAAAAGATGGGCTTAATGCCTGTTATGGAGTCTTTTTGCTTGAGGAGGATCAGGCATTCGTGAATATCATAGGCCAGGTCAACCATTTTCATCCAAAAATCCTGTTCTGCTTCCAGCGTGAAGAAATCTTCGTAGTCGGTAGCCTCACCGGAGTCCATGTTGATATTGTACAAATTGAAGCCTATCAAATCCCTTAGTTTTGGAGGCTGCTCTTCAATGGTCAAAGGTTTTTTAATGACCTTGAATACCCGCTGCTGTTCGGTACTCACAGTTTTATAGAAGTCTTCCAACGTATCCAGGCACTCGCCGGATTCAATAAAAGCCGGTGACATAACGGGTATCAAAGTGCCTACTTCCTTCATGTCCGAAGCTGTTACACTGTCGTGCTCTGACTTGAGCAATATGTTGGGCTTTTCGCCCAGCACTTGTATGAGCATTAATTCCAGGAACCTTTTAAACTCGGTAACCCATCCTTTTCCATGATCATTCGGCTGGTTATCCGCATCGGCGTAAATTATTAGTATGTCAATCTTAAAGGTCATATGGACTTTAATTTTCCTGGTTTAGTGAATAAGACTGTTGATGATTATAATTAATATTTTTAATGAGGCCTTGGGCCAGCTCGTGGTGGTTGGCCATAACATTATAAAAGTTGTATATGGAAAGGTGAAAGATCACCGCATCTCCAAATGCCAATACGTGAGTTGCTTCAATACGTTCGCTCGCGCTGAAAATTTGTCCGAAAACTTCTCCGGTCTTCAACCGTTGCACATCCCTTTCCCCATCCATGATCAATGCCTCACCGTGGGCAACGATGATAATTTCTTCATCTTCCGCACTTAATATGGGTAGCGACTGGCCTGGTTTCAGATGTGAGGTATGCATCTTGTCCACCAGGTCGCAGAGCAATACACCTTTTATATTATGGAATACGGGCAGGCTCTTGAGGAACATTACCATCTCAATGGCCAGAAAGAACCCGTCTTTCATGCCTTCCTGCAACCGGTTGTTTTCAATCGAGTCATAAATGAACTTCTGCGTTTTGGCAGGGAGGCGCTCCGATATTTTTTCGAATGCCTGCCGGTCTTTATGATACATAACCCAGCCCGCAACTTCGGCCAGCAGCCTGTCCTTATTGAATAGCTGGGCAATTAAGCCCTTGCTTATCCTGAACTCCGGGAGGTAGACCAGGCTATGGATTGCACATGCTTTTGTCCACCGGTTGATCTGGTTATAATTTTTATTGAGGATAAAATTCAATACCTGTATAAGGTTATAATCTTCCCTTGGAAAGTGTGGTTGAAGCTGGTGTACTTTATCGTGAATAGGTATATCGTCAATTAACGGAAACAGTTTTGGCTTCAATTCCGGATCAAGGAAAATATCGAGCAGCTCTATGGCAAAAGCAATGCCGTCGCTGGTACCTGCTTCAACATTTTCGCGCACCAACTGCACTGACTGAGGGTCATACATGATTGAGAGGATCATGTACATGGTATCTTCATTGCTGCTTATTTCCTCTTTAAGGGCATTTCTGAGCGGTTCGAAGCGTGCCTCATTTCCGGGGATCTCGATCAGGGCTGCCAGGTTCCAGATGGCCTTCCCAATCTCGTTTTCCAGGAGGTTGGTAAGGTTGGTAACTTCCCTGTTTTGAGCCTGATAGTTGTAATACCGGAAGGAAAGCAAAATTTGCTTAACTATTCTTTTGTCCGGATATTCAATTTTTTTCCAGAGCAGTTCTATGGCTTTGGGTCCGCCGATCCTGCCCATGATCTGCACGATTTTGAGCATTACCTGGTCGCTTTGGCCGGATTTATGGAAGGCACTTTCCAGAACAAACAGTACGGCTTCGCCACTTTCGCACAAGGCAGAGGCCGCGGCATTGCTGTACGTGTGGGAGTCTAGCAGTTCTATAAGTATCGTCCAGGTTTCAGGCCGTTTTACCTTCCTGGCTGTAATGATAGCCTCCATCTTTACCCGGGGATCGATGTCCCTTAACAGTTCCAGCAATACAAAAATATTCCGGTCAGTGATGAGCCTGCGGAGCAGCTTTGCAGCCAGTATCCGGTCGGTGGTTTTGATGGACTTGCTGAGCTTGGTCAGTTTATTGGCAGGTACTGAGATCACCTCAGAGTCTTCGGAGGCATCAGCAGCTTTTTTGGCCAGTTGGTGAAGTTCCGTATTCCTGTCAAATTCTATGTCGAGGGTTTTTAGCTTTTCAGTAGCATAGGCTTTGATCTTTTTCGAATCACTTTCGGTAAGCCTGATGATGGATGATTCGAAGAGGGCAGGTTCAAGTTTTTCCATGAGCTTTAGCCCGTAGATCACACTTTCGTCAGCCTTACTGTTGATCTCATTTTCAAGCACTTTGTTGAGCGAGTATTCTTTCTGGCTGACGTGTTTTCCTTTATTCTTTATCAGTGTAGATTGGAGTGTATCTTTATAGTTATGGTGCATTTTCCTGGTTATAAAATACCAGACGGCCAGTATCGGGAGGGTAAATATGGTGACGTGGATCAGGCTGAAGACCTTTACATTGTTGATCAGGATGATCAGACCCCCGGCAATAAGCCCGGCAAAAGCAGTGATAACACCCTCTATCTTGGTTTGCACATCGAAGCGTACTTCTCCGTCAATGGGCAGGAAGTACAGTTTAAATGCAGGCCCGTCAAGTGCATCTTTCAGGGACGCTATGAACAGTTTGCTCATGGATATGATCACGAAGAAGATCACAAAGGTTTCGCTAACTCCCGAGTAACCAAAGGTATAGCCAATGGGGATCGCCAGAAGGGTAAAAATGGAAATCAGCAGCGGATTGATCAGTAGAGAAACTTTCAGTCCATAAATGGCGATGATCTTATCGGTAACAAAGGTCTGGAAGAGGAAACTGAATATTACTACTGTGGCTTCGAAGTAACTCAAAAACTTAGGCAGCTCTTTTTCATTGAATTGGGTGGTGGTTACGTTCAGGAACGAGTAGTCAACGAAGTTCACTGCAATCATCGAAATGATCACAAAGAGGGACATCAGCCCGATGTATTTGTCTTTGATGATCATGCGGTAGTTTATCCGCTGTGCTTTTTCGTGTCCTTTTTTGGTAAAGAGCCTTTTTTGTTTGATGATGAAGAACATACCCAGGTTACCCACAATACTCACCAGGCTGACAAACAGCAGCTCTTGTGTGGTGATGTATTTGAGCATGAAAGGGATAGAAAACAAAGCGATGATGGATGCCAGTAGCTGGCCTGTATCCACACTGCCGATCACCCTTTTGGCCTGCCTCAGGTTAAACATCCGGCCGAATGAGCCCCAGAAAATAAGCAACACAATAAAGTTTGAGGGGACAATGAATGTAAAAGCAAAGAAATACAGAGGCAAAGGGTCTTCCGTGGTCCTGAAGCCATACTCCACACCGGCCAGTATCAAGGTGATCAGGAGCAAAGAAGCTATGGCCAGCTTTTGAAAGGGAACTCTACTCTGAAAATAGTTGTATATAGCGGTTGTGATGATGCCCAGTATACCTGAAAGGAGGATTGCCAGAGGAAGTTCTTCTTTTTCGTCGAAATTATTAAGGAATAGCGTGGATGCTCCCACGTCTAATGTAGCGAGGAAAATACCGATGAAAAAACCCATGCCAAGCAGTAAGAATATCTTGGCGGAATCAGTTTCTTCTATATTTAAAATCCCAAGGATCTTTTTATTAAAGCCCATACTACCTTCCTAAAATAAATTACAATTTAATATTTAATAATTAGAATGGAAGAGCAACCATGTAAAAAATGAATAGTTATGGGGGAGACTATCATTAATTGATAACCATTACTTTACGGGCGAAATTACAATTCTTTTTGGTCATAAAATGTATAATCGGACCGGTAATGATAAAAATAATGGAAATACATGTAATAGAAATGTTTAAATTTGTATGTTGAAACCCCATAGATATTGCTTAATTTTTTAAAAATTGAAATACAATTGAGAGGAATGGAAAGAAAAAGATCATCAATAACCTTACTATTAGCACTGTTTATGCTGGTGAGTATAACGGCCTTATATGGTCAGAATATAGATAAAAAAGTATACGATGCTGACAAATATTTTCAAATAAGGAACTACAAAGAGGCGCTCTCCTTATACCTGGAAGCTATAGAAGCCGGGGTTCAGGACCCCATGGTCTATTACCGCACGGCTGTCAGTTATCAGAACATGTTTGAAATCGATGACCAGATAAAAGCCATCCCGTATTTTGAGAAAGCTATAGCCTCCGGGATGGATCAGTTGCCGGCACGTGTATATTTTGATCTTGCTGAGGCTTACCACAAAAATGAACAAATTGAGAAAGCACTGGAGTATTACGGCAAGTACAAAGGAACGCTCAAAGGTGACCAGGGTGAAATTGAAAGGGTCGACCGTGCCCTGGAAGTTGCCAACAATGCCCTGGCTATGATGAGCAGCCCTAAGGCCATCGAGATCATGAACTTTGGCTCCGTGATCAATTCGCAATATACAGAGTACAATCCTGTAGTATCTGCAGATGAAAGTGTGATGGCATTCACTGCCCTTCGGCCGAATACCGGAAAAACGAGATCCAGTGATAAATTTATTGAAGAGGTATATATTTCTTACAATAGCTCCGGGAACTGGTCGCAGCCTAAACCCATAAAAATAGCTTCGAGTTATAACGTGGGTACGGCAGGAATTTCTGCTGATGGTCATAAAATGCTGATCTTCATCGGCGGTGCCGGTGGAGCGGGTGACCTGTATACTATTGATAAATCAGGAGATGATTGGTCAACCCCGGTAACTATGGGTAACAAAGTAAATACGAGGTCTTATGTGGAAACTACGGCCAGTATTACACCTGATGGAAAGACGTTGTATTTCGCAAGCAACAGGCCCGGAGGCTATGGAGGCCTTGATATCTACAAATCGGTGAAGGGTGAAAATGGTGAATGGGGCGAGCCGGTGAACATAGGCCCCGAAGTAAACACTAAATACAATGAAGATGCGCCTTTTATCCATCCTGATCAGTGGACACTATTTTTTACTTCTGACGGGCACAACACTATAGGCGGCAGGGATATTTTTGTTACCCGCTTATTTAACAACAAGTGGACTACCCCTGAAAACATGGGTTACCCTATTAATACCACTGCCAATGATAATTATTTCACTCTGACGGCCGATGGAAGAAAGGGCTATTTCTCATCTGACAGAAAAGGCGGACAAGGCGGACAGGACATATATTCAATCAATATGCCCGAGGAGGAAGCCAATATACCCCTGACCATGATCAAAGGAAAGATCCTGAACGGGGAGACTAACGAGCCTTTGCCTACTACTATTTATGTGGTGGATGTGGAGTCAGGTAAAAAGCTTGATTTCGTATACCAGCCTGACCCCAAAACCGGTAACTACCTGATCATTCTGCCTCCTGCAAAAAATTATGACATGATCATCGAGTCGGAAGGGTTTTTACCTTATACCCTGAATATAAACATCCCCGGACAGACTTACTTTTACGAATTGTACCAGAAGATTTACCTGAAAACCATCAAGCAGTTTGAGGTGGTAGTAGGCCAGGAGGTAGAGGTGAAAAACGCCTTCTACGATACCCATGAAGATGCTGTTACCGATATCAGGAAAACCCATGAGGCTACACTGGTGAAAAGCGACAGTATAGATATGTACGACCTAATGAACGACCTGATAGAGGCGGAAGACCAGGCAGGTATCGACTACCTGGTGAGCCTTATCAACATGAAAAATCCGATTGAAGATGTGAGTTTCGATGAAGCAGAAGCTGTAGAAGCCGCTACACGGGTTTATTATTATGATGAGAGCGACGAAAGCAAGTTTGAACAGAAAGAAGTCAATGGTAAGACCATATTTTCATTACCTACTATGTACGTGACGGAAGAGGCGGAAAAGCAAAAGATGCGGAAAAAGGAAAGGTCGACCAATTATGACCCTGCTTTGCTTAAAGATGTAGTGAAGGTCTACTTTGATGTGGCCAAGAGCGAGTTGCAACCTACATACCATGATAAGCTTAACGAGATCCTTGCAACCCTGAAAAAATATCCTGAACTGGGAGTACAGATCTCAGGCTATGCTTCCGCAGAAGGAGATGAGAAATTTAACCGGGAGCTGTCCAACAAGAGGGCCATTGCCGTGCTTGACTACATTAACCACAAAGGAGTGGTAAGAAGGAGGATAATAGCTAAAGGTTATGGTGCTACAAAGGCAGAAAGCTCCAATAAGGAGGAAAGCCGCCGTGTTGAGATCCAGATCGTTGATCTCAATGAGCACGGCAGGGAGGTGAAGTAGAGCTTAGGAGGAGATGGTTTCGGATCAAGCGGAATTTCTGGGGAGAGCCTAAATTTGCACCTCTTTGCTGACAGACAGTAGTTAATCAGCAATCGGCAAAAGCAGTAGGCAACTCGTATTTACTCCACCGGTTTTACGTTTGCTCCATGGTTTCCATCTGCTCGTGGTTCTCACTACTTACATTCGGTGATTTATATTCTTGTACCCGGTCCGCTTCATCCGATTTAGTGGCCGGGTATATTAATATAAGGTTGAGGTCTGTAAAATATTTATTGAGCTTTTTGGGGACGTGCTTCAGCTCCGGTTGATAAGATACTCCGCCTTCACGGCTTGAAATAACAATAAAAAGATCGTCAGCATTGATATCTTTTGATAATACCAGGAAGTCTTTCATATCAACAAATGATGAGTAGGAGACAGGCGGGCTTTTCTTTTTTATCAAACCGTTAATGGCAGCCTGAGTTTGCCCGTTGCAGAAAAATAAAAGTTTTGCTCGCAGTTCTGATGATAACAACCTGACTTTGGTCAGCCATTGTTGAAATCCCGGCTCAAGCTCCGATTGTGTAGGGCAGAGTACCTTAATTTGCCGGGTGGTGTTGAGCGTACCATGAATATTGCAAAACAGGATCGTTTTATCGGTAGAGTTTATTATGCTTTCGATAGTATGGTTAAATACCCTGCTTAAGAATGTCCGGGTTTTTGGCCAGCCCATAACAAATATATCAGCCATGATCTCCCGGCTGATCCTGATGATGCCATTGGCTGAATTCACATCAAAAGTTACCACTGTCTTGAGGTTCGTTTCTGAGGCAGCGGCATACCGCACAAAATAATTGAGGTCACGCTTTATTTTTTGCATGTTCTTTTCAGCTTCATCATCATACTTTACTACGGAAAGAATGTGCATAACAGAAGGACGCTGTTTGCTTTTCAATAAAACAACAAGGTCTACCAGTGTCTCCAGGTTGTCAAAATTGGCAATGGGTATGATGATGTTTTCTTCATGGACAAGGGGTTCGGTTTCTTCACTTTTCATGATCCTTTGTTCGTGGAAAATCTTTTTTGAAGCACTTTCAGTGGCAAATGAAGCGACTACACACGTAATCAGGATCAGGATAACCGTTCCGTTCAGTATGTTTTCGTCAATGATGTTTGCCCTGTAGCCTACCAATATTACCGCCAGCGTAGCAGCCGCGTGGGCACTGCTCAATCCAAATATCAACTTTCGCTGACTGGCCGAGTACTTGTAAATTTTTTGAGTTACCAGGGCAGCACCATATTTCCCCACCAAAGCCACTATTGAGAGCGTAACAGCCACAATGATAGCCGTTGAACCCTGAAAAAGGATTTTCAGGTCTACCAGCATGCCCACACTGATCAGGAAGAATGGTATAAATATGGCATTGCCCACAAATTCCAGCCTGTTCATGAGGGTCGATGAGTGGGGAATAAGCCTGTTTAGGGCCAGCCCGGCCATGAATGCTCCGATTATAGGTTCCACCCCGGAGATCTCAGCCAGAAATGCAGATAGAAATACCAGGGACAGAATGAGTACATAATGGGAGGTCTTGTCTTCTCCGAGATGTAGGAAAAACCATTTGGCTATTTTGGGGATTATGAAAAATATAATGGATAAAAATATAGCCAGGGATATAATCAGGTTTAGCCAGAACTGAGGGTTTAGCCCACCTTCTACCGAACCAATAATTACAGCGAGCAGAATGAGCACGGCTGTATCGGTGAGTATAGTGCCGCCAACAGTCACTGCTACGGCCTGGTTTCTTGATATTCCGAATTTGGCAACAATGGGGTATGACACCAGCGTGTGCGTAGCAAACATGCTGGCAATAAGCAGGCTGGCCGTCCAGTTATACCCAAGTAAATAATGACAAACCGGGATGCCCAGGGATAGGGGGATTATAAAAGTGAAAAAGCCAAATCCCAGGCTTTTGTATTTGTTTCGTTTGAACTCATAGATGTCGAGTTCAATGCCTGCAATAAACATGATATAGAGTAACCCTATGGTTGAAAATAAATTGACGGCGGAATTTTGCTCCAGGATGTTCAGCCCGTTAGGCCCTATGATCACCCCTGAAATGATCAAGCCTATTATTCCCGGTACCTTTATTTTTTTTAGAAGAATGGGGGATAAAAGGATGATAAAGAGTATTAAAGAAAATATGGGAACAGCACCGGTAAGCGGCAGTTCAAACTCTTGTAGCAAGTGATCAAAAACCCCCATATCAGCATAATTTAATTTCTACTTCAGGAGGGTTCCACCCTCAGGATCTACTATGTTCAATAAGGCCACTCACCTTGATTGGCAGCTTATTTCCCTAAAAACAGAAGAAATTTGAAATTGTTTCTTAACCGTTAAAATGGAAGCTTATCAAAGGCATTGTGCATTACTTAAAACGTAAGATGATCGGCAAAGTTTTGGGCAGAGATAGCCTGAAAGGTTATAAAGTTATAAAGGTATGGACTAGCAGCCTTTTTGTTTTAATTCAAAACTTAACCGTCGGGGCTTTGTTTAAGTGGTAGCATTTTCAAAAAGGATTTAGATCATTTTAAATAGATAAAGACCTATGAAGAAGCCCGGCAAACAATGGTTGCTGCACTTGTTGCAGTACGTATCAATAGTTTTGATATTCGCTCTTTTTTTCGGTTCCGCGTGCTCGCAGGACCAGGTGCAAACCGAAGCAGGACAAGTGAAAGTGGAAAACCTGACAGGTGGCCTCGACCATCCCTGGGGAATGGCCTTTCTGCCCGATGGCCGCTTGCTGGTAACCGAGCGCTCCGGCGACCTGCGCATTTTAAATAAAGACAATACGCTTTCCGATCCGCTGGAGGGCGTGCCCGAAGTATTCGCCAGAGGACAGGGGGGACTTTTGGATGTAGCGCTTGACCCTGAGTATGCCAGCAATAAGTATGTGTATCTTTCTTATGCCGAACCCGGTGACAATAATACGGCCTCCACGGCGGTAGGCAGAGGTAAACTTGAAGGAAATGCCATTACCGGCTTTGAGGTGCTTTTCAGGCAGGAGCCTAAAGTGGATGGTGAAAACCACTTTGGTGGAAGGATAGTTTTTGACAGCAATAACAGCTTCTTCCTTACTATGGGTGAGCGTTTCAAATTTGATCCTGCGCAGGACCTTTCCAATCATTTGGGCACCATTGTGCGCATTAATAAAGATGGATCGGTGCCGGACAATAATCCATTTGTTGATCAGGAAAATGCCAGGAGTGAGATCTGGTCTTACGGGCACCGAAACATAGAAAGTGCTGATATTGATCCTGCAACAGGCAAACTTTGGATAGCAGAAATGGGGCCGAAGGGAGGTGATGAACTAAACCAACCGGTGAAAGCTGAAAATTATGGATGGCCTGTAGTGAGTTGGGGCGAAAATTATGATGGTACTGACATACCTGACCCACCCACGAAGCCCGGTTTTGCAGATGCCCTGATCCATTGGACACCAGTAATTTCACCTTCTGGTATGCGCTTTTATACCGGAGATATGTTTTCCCAGTGGAAGGGTAGTGCCCTCATAGGTGGTCTCACGGCCAAAGGTGTCGTAAGGGTAACCGTGAACGGAGGTCAGGCAAAAGAAGTGGAGCGGATAGACCTGGGTGCCCGGATCCGTGATGTGGAGCAGGCACCGGATGGCTCTGTTTATGTACTAACAGACCAGGGCAATGGAAATGTGTGGAGGCTTACCAGGGCAAACTGATCTTTTGGGAGACATTAATAGTAAATAGCCAATTGGCAAAAGCAGTTGGCAAACTGGCATAAAATAACAATGGGCTCAATAGCACCAAAAAAGAATCCCACCAGTATGGCGGTGGGATTCTGAAAGCGGTTAAAAGTTGGCCCTGAGAGAGAGAATGAAATTTCTTCCCGGCGCAACAATGCCAGAACTGTAGGGGCGGTACCTTTGATCGGTAATGTTTTCGAGGCCTGCACTTATGGACAGGTGGTCAGTAAATGCATAGTTGGCCTTGAAGTTTAATGTGTACCATCCCGGGGAATATGGGTTGCCGTCGTCATCAATGGCATAGATCTCAGTTTTTCCTTTTTCCTCTTCCGGCATGTCGTCAAATTCCCTTTTGCCACTGTAGTTGGTGTAAAGTTGCATGTTGAGTTTGTCATACTGGTAAGTGAGCCTCGTTACTCCAAACCAGGGAGCAGCATGTCTTGAAGGGCTTTCCTCTCCATTGTCCAGTTCTTCGGTGCCTTTCTGGTAGCTGAAATCAGAAGATAACTCAAACCCATCGGGCAGGTTGAGCTTGAAGCCGGCCTGTATGCCGTAAACATGGGCTGTAGCGGCATTTTGGATCGCCTGTACCTGGCTAAGGGAGCCGTCATACATGATGCTGTCCTCTCCGCCCAGGGTGTAATCGCGGCGGGTGAGAGCATTCTGCAAGCTGGTATAGTAAGCGCTAACATCAATTTTGAGCAGGTCATCAAAGGTTTTAGCGATGCCCAGATCGAGGTTGTAAGCATATTCGGGGTCAAGGTCAGGGTTAGGAACTACTACCGAGCCGGGCTCCGAATCGAAGACTTTGCCCATGTCATCCACATTGGGAGAGCGGAAGGCCGTGGCAGCATTCAGACTGATCACCACGGTGTTTGAAGGGCGGTAAACCGTTCCGATACTACCGGTCAAAGCACCATTGTCCAGTTCTGCTTCGGAAAAGGGAAAAGGATAGAAGTCCGTATCGAATGAGGCATCAATTTTAACCTGGTTGTACCTTAAACCTGCCTGCAAAAGCAGCTCATCGGACAGGTCAAACTGGCTGGAAGCATATACCCCATACGATGCCCAAGTGGCCTGTGGGTATCTTGAAGGCCCGGGCGTGCGGGTGCCTGTGGATATGTCTTCATTGATGCCTGTGGAGGTTACCTCATTTTCTACCAATTCAATTCCGTAAAACAACCGGGTTTTGCTGCCGATGGATTTAATAAAGTCCAGGTTTGTTGAATACGCCTCTACTTCTTCAATACGCGTTTCACGCAGCGGGTCGTTGAAATTACGGCTGATCCTGCTTTCTTCAAAAGATTGCTGAGCAAGCCTCAGGGTGGCCTGGTCAAACAGTGCGGAAGTTCCTGCATAGCTGATGCTCAGGTTGCTCATCAGCCACTTTTGTGGCCCATAGCTCCATTCGCCATAGCGTGGAAGGCCGTTCCTATATCGGATGTGCCTGTCGTAGCGGGCATAATCAGAAGTTTCGGAGTAATGAAGCCCATATTCAAAATCCCATTTGTCGTTGGGCTTATATCGCAATTTTTGCATCATGTTGATTTGTGTATAACCGGAAGGCACCTGAAGCTGAGGGTCATCGTTGGTGATTACCACATCCATGCTGTCCTGCCGCTGTACATAAAATGGGCGCAGGTACTCATCGGGCCCATGGCTGCCCATGCGCAGGTCTCCATAGTTGTTGGAGCTGATACTGGTTACTGATGCCCATTTTTTCCAGCCTACATTGATATCAAAATGACCTGTTTTCTCATTGTTGGCAGAGGAATACCTGGTTACCGCCTTGCCCGTAAGCAAGGGCTTGTCTGACGTTGAAAACTGTGGGGCAATGGTCTGAAAACTCATTACACCACCGATAGCATCGCTACCGTAAATGATCGACCCGGGGCCAAAAAGCACTTCGGCATTCTCTATGGCAAAGGGATCCAGTGAAATGACATTTTGCAGGTTGCCGCCGCGGAATATGGCCGTGTTCATCCTTACGCCGTCAACGGTGTACAATAGCCTGTTGGTGGCGAAGCCACGGATCATAGGGCTACCACCACCTTGCTGGCTCTTTTGGATGAATACCTTGCCTGATATATTCAGCAGGTCGGCAGCGGTCTGTGGGTTTTGTAAGGCCACTTCTTCCTGCGAGATGGCAATTATTTTTGACGGCACTTCCGATGCCGACTGGTTCCACCGGGTGGCTGATACCACCACTTCGTCCATGGTGAACTCCGAATGAGCGAGGTTTAAATTGAATGATTCGTTTTGTAGTTGTTCATAACTTTTTGTTTCCCTTTTATAGCCCAGCAGGTGGATCACGATCTTTTCCGCACCTTTAAATGAAGAAATGTCTGCCTTCCCGTCTGCATTGGTAGTGGCATAGGCTTTGGGTTGTTTACTCATAATGGCGACCATCTCCAGAGGCTCGCCGGTTTTTTGGTCTTTAATGGTTATTACCTGGGTGTATCCATAGTATGACGCACCCAGTAACAAACACAAGAAAATTAACTTTTTCATTGTAATGTTTTGGGTAGATAAAAATTCATGATGCCATTCAAACTTCACTTCGAGAACAGGAGCACGACCCAGAGGGCTGAGCACCTGAGATGAAAGGCATACGTTAACAGCATGGCTAAATTCGGATCAAGCGGAATTTCTGGGGGAGACCCTAAATTTTCACCTCTTTGCTGACAGACAGTTGTCAATCAGCAATCGGCAAAAGCAGTAGGCAACTCGGTATAATAATAACCATAAGCGCGGTTTACTGATTTTAGTGGCAAGTTTTACATTACTTGCTTTACTTTCCAGTCCATTTACTCCGCAGGTTTTACGTTTGTTCCCTAAATTCATGCATTAGCTGCTTTTGAAATAGCTTCAGCAAACCACTGCTACAGTGGAAATATCAGAAGCACTTTAGCATACAATCAGGCTGTTTGGGGAGGTGGATTTGGAGGTGCCAGGGCATACAAAGATGCCGTTGCGATATAAACCCAGTTATTTTCTATATCCTTTTCAATAGATTGAAATGATAGTGCATTGAGCGGTGAGCAGTACAGTGAGCTATAAAAGCGGAGGGTGTTGTCTTTCTTTTCTTTTCGCTCCATGTCGCCACCCAGGACGTTGGCCAGCAGGTTTTGGAGTTTTTTGTTGAGTTGTGTTTCTTCATGGTCCCACCAGCACCAGTAGTGGATTACTCCGTCCATTACCTCCTGGCTTACAACATCATACATTTGATTGTTGTATTCAAATTCTTTGTCATGTTCCCAGCGCAGTTTGCTGCTTTCTTCGGGTGTGAATTTCAGAAGCACCAGGTCATTTCTGTCTATACCTGCTATGAGCTGCTTTTTTAATACCCTGCGTACCTGTTTTTTTTCATAGCTCAGCCATGTGAAGGTTCCCAAAAACGGGGCCGTCATACATAGAAGAAGCACTATGGCAGGTAACTGTCGTTTCAACGCATCTGTTTTAAAGATGCAAGATAAGTATAATTGATTGATTAATAATGAGGAAAGT
>NZ_SMLW01000665.1:39784-42344 GCF_009711405.1 Fulvivirga kasyanovii
TATAAGTGAAACTAACCACGGCTTCGCCTTCACCGCCGGCCTTTGTGTAAAAGTCGACTGCATGCCGGTCTTCAGCATGCGCCATTACGAATACCTCTTTTGCACCCAGGTCGCTGGCATATTTCATAACTTCCCGAAGCAGCATTTTGCCCAGCCCTTTTCTTTGGTATGCGGTTTTGATGGTAATATCATAAATGAATATTTCAGGGATACCTGAATAATAGTTTGCAAGTTCGTATGCGGTAAGGCCACCGATCACCTCATGCTCATGTAAAATAACATAGGCTATAAAGTCCGGTCTTTGCAGGGGGTTGAATTGCCCGGTATCGGCTAACTGAGGTTGGTCGTCTTCAAATACCTCACGAAACAGCTCAACCAGTTTTTTGAATAAATGGGTATCGCCTTTATTAAGTTGTCTGATCTCAAAATTCTGTAGTGTCATAGCCGGGTGTGGTTGTCAGGTTGTTTCTACAGCTTTATCGGTTTTGGGTTTGTCGAAAGTCAGTACCAGGATAATGCCTGCGGTATATGCGATCAAATCCAGCCATTCAAAGGAAACGCCAATAATGATCCTGGCGATTTTGTAGTCTTCAAGGCCGAGGAGGTAGACCAGCCCGAAATATTGCCCGGCTTCCACGGCATAGGAAAACAGAAGTACCGCCAAAGCCATTTTTGTAACAGGTACATTGAGGAAGCTTTTAAAGAAGGTGTATATCAATATTACTACCAGCAGGTCGCCGATGTAGGGCCTGATGATCCTGTCGTGAACATACAGGGCGATCAATATTTCGGTGATCAATAAGCCGATGGTCAGGAAAAAGTATTTCTTTTGAAATTTAAACATTAGTTGCTTACGTCAGAAGTGTTTCGGATCAGTTGAACATAAAACCGGATGGCATTTTCAAAGTCTTCAACCGGGATGCGTTCATTTATACCATGAAATGTGGTGATGTTCTCGTTGTTGAGATAGAACGGGGTAAAGCGGTAGACATTGCTGCTTAGCGGATAATAGTAACGCGAGTCTGTAGCACCAATAACGAGATTAGGAGTGACCACAGCCTGCGGGAATAGCTGTTTTATTGTGGTATGGATGGTATGGTACCCGAAGGAATCCACGCTGGATGATTCGGGGGCTTCGCTGTTGAAAGTGCCTTCCTTTACCTCTATGCGGTCATCAGCAATGGTATTAATCACATAGTCCCTGACATCGGCAATACTGGTGCCCGGCAGTATCCTGAAGTTGACTGAGGCGTGTGCTTCATAGGGGATTACATTTTCTTTGATCCCTCCCTGAATTATAGTAGGCGCTGTTGTGGTCCTCACCAGGGCATTACCTGAAGCTTTCTTTTCCAGTGAGCTGATGATCATGGGTTTGAAAATAGAAGGGTTGGCAAAGGCCATCTTCTGCATAAACGGCATTTCAGGGCCAATGTGAGTCATGAAATCCTGCACCGGTTGGGTGATTTCGGCAGGGAAGGGGTTGTCCTTCAATCTGGCTACTGCTTTGGATAATACATCAATGGCCGTTTCCTCTTTGGGCATGGATGAATGCCCGCCTTCGATGGCCACGGAAAGGTTTAAAGTAACGAAGCCTTTTTCTGCCGTGCCAATCAGGGCTACATCTTTATCCGTGCCCGGTATCAGGCCCTGGGTAATGGCGAAGCCCTCGTCAAGCACAAATTCTGCTTCTATGCCTTTATCTTTCAAATGCTTTACGATGGCTACTGCGCCGTTAAGGCCTCCAAGCTCTTCATCATGTCCATAGCAAAGGTAGATGGTGCGCTCTGGTTTGTAGCCTTCCTGTAAGAGCAGTTCTACAGCTTCGAGGTTGCCAATTACGCTGATCTTGTCATCTATGGCGCCGCGTCCCCAGATTATTCCATCTTTAATGGTGCCTGCAAAAGGATCAACGTTCCATTTTTTAAGGTTTTCTGCCGCTACCGGCACCACATCCAGGTGGCCCATAAGGATCACCGGTTTAAGTGATGGGTCTGATCCCTGCCACTGGTATATCATGCTGAACTTGTTGATGTAAGTAACTTCCAGAAGTGAATCTGCCAGGGGATAAGTGTTTTTAACAAACTCGCGGAATTGATAAAAGGCTGCTGAATCAAAATCTTCAGGGTTTTCATGAGAGATGGTGCGAATGGATAGCGCCTTGGCCAAATGCTCTTTGGCTGTGGGTGGTATTACCCTTTCAGGAGCAGGTTCAACGGTTATTTGTTTTGAGGGAAATGTGAAGGTGTTGTATAAAATGTAACCCGCTACTATCAAAATGAGTGCAAGTACAACCAGGAGTATTTTTTTCATGCGGCAAACTACTATTAAAATTGATTATTGGCAATGATGTTTTTACGGGAGGGGGTTTGTTTGGGTTGTTGGGTTTATACCGGCAAGACAACTCACCCGCTAACCCATACCACGTCTTTCCGGAATTTTCGCAGAGCAACGGAGAAAATATCCGGAATCCCGAAGTTAAGAGCACTAGTAAAGCCTGACCTGCCTAATGTCAGAGGCCTGCCCACTAAAAGCCGCGGAGTCCTCTTCGAGAGACATCCGC
>NZ_SMLW01000257.1 GCF_009711405.1 Fulvivirga kasyanovii
GCTATTAAATCAGGCTCAGTACTTTACTAATTAATTATATTTAGCCACCCATCTAAACCCCTGAATTATGATTGGTTTATTGAAATTCATCTTATCAGTTATACTAGTAATCATTATGATATATAATCTGGTAAAATACGTCACTGCACGCCGTTCACACCACAAAGCTCGCAAACAGCTATTGCAGGATAGACCCATCAGAAAACTAACTAGCATTGAAAAGCAGATATTAAATAGCCTATCAGACATACGCGACCTCTCTGGTGATAATGTGTACCGTCTTTCCGGCATCTCAGAAATACTAACCTTCCATACCAATTCCAACGCCTCTGTGACTCATTATACCATAGGAGGCGTAGAGGTTATACTGCCTTATGACGCGGTTCTATATCTGGATGACAATAATAAGGCTGAGGCTGCACTTACCAGCGATAACAAAATGGCCGTAGTTTCTTTGAATGGCAAATTTTTTATAGAAGAAGCATGGAAACTTTCCAGTCAGGTAGCGACACTATAATCATAGATTAATCAAAATGACCTTAAACCTTTAAATAAAATTGACCAGGCCAGTGATAACCAACCATAGTTTCCGGATATGCCCTGGCCAGATAAAAATGGGATCCGAATATTTAACCCATCAAAATAGTACAACATCGACATGACATATAACTTACCCGTTAAACTTCTCATCTACTGCATTGCAATATTGATTTTCATTCCTTGTCAATTGTACGCACAGACAGATACCGTTTTCTATGGAGATTATGGGAACCTGACCTCCCGGGAAGACGCTCATTTTTACCGGATCAAACCTGTCAAAAAAAGGAAGAAGTATCATATCAAAAGCTTTTACCTGTCAGGAGCCCTTCAAATGTCAGGCTATTCTCTCTCTGATACTGAAGACATCTTTGATGGAGAGGTGACCTGGTACTACAAATCAGGAAATATCATGCAAAAAACCAGCTACAGCAATGGGGTCAAAGAAGGAAAAGAAGTACTGTATGACAAACACGGCAATACTCTGGCTGAAGGCGTATTTAAAAACAATACGCCATTTATGGGTGCCTGTTATAAAAGAGAAGAGAAATACTTACTGATAGGCCACTATAACCACGGAGAACTTGTCTCAGTGGAAGTCATAGACCTCCCGGGAGGTTCCCAGGCAAAGATTTGCAAGAAAAAGGTTTTGAAAAACGGACAACCTCACTATAAATTCAAATACTACGATCAAAAAGGCAACTACCTCGGGCAGGGCACAAACACCGATGACAATGTACACGATGGCTTGTTAGTGAAATATTCATATAACCCTATGAATGTTTTGACTATCGAGAAATACACTCATGGAGTTGTAGATACTACCCTCTCTTTTTACAAAGGTGGACAGATGAGGTCCCTGAAGACAGCTACAGCAGAAAATACCGAAGAGGAAATTTTCTTTAGCCCAGACGGACAAGCAATAGACACCCTTACCTTAAAAAACGGGCAACCTTATGAAGGAGGGTACCTTGAGTTTTACAAAACCGGACAACCCAAAGAACGAGGCTGCTACCAAGATAGCCGCAAAGAAGGAGAAGTATCCTTTTGGTATAAAAATGGGAAGCCTTGCTGTAAAGGAACCTATAAAGATGGATACAAGCGTGAAGGTGAATTTTTAGAAGAATACACAAAAGCCATATATACTTTCAAAAATCATCGACTGAAGGAAACCCGGTACTACCACTCCAATGGCCAGCTCCAGCGACTCCATCTGGACGGCTCTATGGACATCTGCTACGACTCCACTGGCCAGGAAATTTCCAGAATGACCTACAAGGGAGGCAGGCCCTATGAAGGCACGTGGGTGGAATACGACTGGGGGTTAACAAGCAAGCGGGCCAAAGAAGAAAAATACAAGCAGGGAAAGTTGGTATGGACAAAATACTATGCCTCCAATGGCTCCTTATCAGAAGAAAATATTTACGAATCCGGGAAAAAAGTTAAAAAGACAGTGTACTACACTTCCGGTGAAAAAATGATCCTCACCACGTACAGTCAAAATCGCAAAGAGCACATCACTTATTATGACAAGGAGGGAAATATCCTGGGGACGCTAAGCGATGACGGTCAAACGAAGCACGGTAAAGAATACATCTTCACACATAAAGGTAATGGACGTATCTGGGAAGTCAAAGATTATGAAAAAGGCAAAACAACCCACGTGCAAGGATACAGCTACAGTGGTCAACTGCTTTTCGAGCAAGATTACAATGGCATGGGCCGCTCCTACAACCAATGGGGCCGGTTAATCGCTGAAGGCACATTCCGAAATGGGCAACCCTATGAAGGCACATTTTATGAATATGATTATTACAATCACTATATAGAAACCAAGGCAAGCTTCAGGCAGGGCAAATATCACGGACAGGTCATTCACTATCGGTTTAGTGAAGCCACATTCAGCAATAAGCGGACTACCGTACAACAGTACAAAGACGGGAAATTACATGGATTGGTCAAGGGCTATCACGATGGAATACATTTTTATTCCATCCCCTACATGAACGGCTCCAGAGAAGGAGAGGCCATCTACTACAACGCATATGGCCAGGAGCTTTCCCGGGCAAAATTTCAGAATGATCAGCCTTATGAAGGTACAGTCTACGAATACACTATGTACAAACCATACCTCGACAAATCAGTGCAATATAGCAAGGGTGTAAAAAATGGAAAGGAGATACACTATGACTGGTATGGAAATCCAAAAAAAACCTACACCTATAAAAGTGGAGAACTTGTAAAGGAAATTGGAAGTACTACGAACTAAACTGAGGAAGCAAAGCAGGCAAACGGGTTGACCTAGTTAATCTCCCCACCTGGTCGTAGGTTAAGCGCAGCGGCCCTACGACCTAAAATGGAAATAGGGCGTCCGCCCGGGCTAATTCTTTAAATGCTGAAACATGGGAAGAAAGCATTCTATTCGGGATCAACACGTCATGTATTTCGCAATATTTTGGACTATATTCAATAATTGAGCGGACGCTCAAGATCATAATGTGTCCGAAGCGGATGCTACGACCAGGGGAGTGGTGGCTGGTTTAATAAGACATTTATATTTTAATGACACGGCAATTAAACCTTGGCGGCAAGCCTAATACAAATGAATATATAATTTTCATTTTAGCATGTTCAGTCCTGCTGATTCCATTTTTTAAACATCCTTACGTTCTATTTTTAGCCTTTATAGTAATAAGTCTTCTAGCGTTAGTACTATTCACAAAAAGAGCTAAAATTTTAATGTCGGAGAATACTTTAACAGTGGATCGAAGTATA
>NZ_SMLW01000147.1 GCF_009711405.1 Fulvivirga kasyanovii
ATAGTACTCATTGCCTTTGGTGTTCACGTCTGTCTTTCTGTGACAGTCGATGCACCATCCCATGGTCAACAGGGAATGCTGACGTACAACTTCCATTTCGCTTATTTCTCCGTGACAAGTCTCGCATTCAATTCCTCCGACTTTTACGTGCTGGGAGTGATTGAAATAAGCCAGATCGGGAAGGTTATGAATTCTTACCCATTCAATTGGCCTGTCATTTTCAATGGCATCGTATATCTTCTGGATTTCAGGAGAAACTCCTGACTGACCAGCAACATTCTTGATCATTGTATGGCAATTCATACAAATATTAGGTGAAGGTATGTTGGCATTTTTACTGATCCTGACACCAGTGTGGCAGTAGTTACAGTCAATATCATTTTCACCTGCGTGAAGTTTGTGTGAGAAAGCAATTGGCTGTTTAGGGGCATATCCCTGCTGAACACCTACTGCATAAAGGTTATTGATTACAACCTTGAAAACGATTGCTGTTGTAACGAATACAACCAGGAACAGGAAAGGCTTGCTTTTAAATACTGCATCCAGTTTGAATGACGCATTTACGATTTCCCTGTCATCTTCATCGAGGTCTTTTTGCTGATTGAGATACTTTCTAAGTACTGTAGTGATCAAAATCAATACAACAAGGATCAACACCAGTACGATTACCAGCCCAATCATAATTGCATTTAAATATTCAGAAGGTACACCCTCTCCTGCAGCCTGGGTTGCAGTGCCGCCACCTTCTACAGGAGCAGCTACCTCAGGAGCTTTTTCAGCTTCCTGCTTGATATAACCCAAAATATTTAGGATCTGGTCTCTTGAAAGCGTAGGGAACGCCGTCATCTGAGTCTGATTGTACTCCTGGTATAATTTATTTGCGTAATCGTCGCCACTAGCAATTACTTTTGATGAGTTATGCACAAAGTTCACAATCCAGTCGATGGAAGGAGCTCTGTCATAAACCCCCTCCAATGCAGGACCTACAAGCTTCTCTTTAACCTTATGGCAGGTCTTACAGTTGGCATTGAATAATGATTGCCCCTCGCTTATGCGATCGGCATCTGTAGGCAACCCTGAGGCAGCACCTTGTGCAGCCGGTTGCTCCTCATTACCACCTTCAGCAACTGCCGAATCCTGTTGAGCGGCTTCCTGGGCCTGTGAATTGTGAAAAAGTAAAAGTGAACTTGCTAGTGTAAATGCTAAAAAAACGCGAGTCAGTATTTTGTTTGGCGTCATGTTAATGTATTTTATAACTCGTTAATGCA
>NZ_SMLW01000248.1 GCF_009711405.1 Fulvivirga kasyanovii
GCGATAATAAAAAGACATACTGGAAAGGCATTGAGCAGTTATCAAATGACCCCGCATTTGTAAAAAATGCAGATAAGGAGTTCCCTGAATTCCTTCCCATCAACCAAAACGAAGGAGGCGGAAGCAGCAGAAGGGACTTTTTGAAAATGATGGGTTTTGGTATAGCGGCAGTATCATTGGCAGCCTGTGAGGCACCGATCAGAAAAGCTATTCCTTATGTTAATAAACCTGTTGACGTAGATCCCGGTGTTCCTAACTACTACGCATCTACCTATGTTAATGGTGGTGACTACTGTAGTATTCTGGTTAAGACCAGGGAAGGACGTCCCATAAAAATCGAAGGAAATAAACTTTCTAAAATTACTCAAGGCGGAACCAGTGCTCAGGTACAGGCTTCCGTTCTTACTTTATATGATAATGAGCGTCTTATCACGCCTGTTATCGAAGGTAAAGATGGTAAATGGGAAGATCTTGATAAAGCTGTAATAAGCAAGCTCGGCAGTATAGCCGCACAGGGAGGTCAGATCAGAATTGTGAGCAACACGATTTTGAGCCCTACCACTAAAAAAGTGATCGATGATTTTAAAGCAAAGTACCCTACAGCACAGCACGTAACTTACGACGCGGTTTCTGCCCACGGTATACTTGCTGCCAATGAGGAGTCATTCGGTCAGAGGGCAATACCTTCTTACGATTTCAGCAAAGCGGATGTAATTGTAAGCTTTGGAGCCGACTTCTTAGGTACGTGGATCTCACCTGTTGAGTATTCCAAACAGTACAGCAAAACGAGAAAAATTGGTCCTAACAAAAAGACCATGTCTCGTCACTACCAATTCGAATCAAACTTGACTACTACCGGTGCCAATGCAGATTACAGAACCCCGATTAAACCTTCGGAAGAAGGTAAGGCTGTAATTGAGTTGTATGAGGCTATTACCGGTGGAAAGAAATCACAGATAAAGTATATTGATAAGGCGGCTACTGAACTTAAGAAAGCCAGAGGAAAATCCCTCGTGGTTTCAGGTTCAAACGACCCGGCAGTGCAACTGGTGGTTAACGCTATCAACAATGCGTTGAGCAACTACGGCTCTACCATTGACATGTCAACACCTGCTTATTACCGTCAAGGAAATGACGTAGAAATGAAGAAGTTTGTTTCTGATGCAAAAGCAGGCCGTATAGCAGGAGTTATTTTCTACAACTGTAATCCTGTTTATAACTACAAAGGTGGCGAAGACCTTGCAGGTGCGTTAAGCAAGGTGTCCCTTAAAATATCTACAGCAGACAGACCAGACGAAACAGCAGTAGTTTCAGACTACGTAGCTCCTAACCACCACTTCCTCGAGTCGTGGGGTGATGCAGAGCCTAAGAAAGGTCATTACAGTCTGATTCAGCCTACCATTACACCTATTTTCAAAACCAGGCAATCGGAAGAGAGCCTTTTGAAATGGGCTGGTGTGGAAACTCCTGATTATTACACTTACCTGAAAAATACATGGAACAGGGACATGGGTGTAAGCAACTGGGATCAGGCTTTACATGATGGAGTATACTACGGTGGCGGTGTAAGCAACACTGCTGAAGCCGATACATTAGCAACTGAAATGACCGCAGCCGTTGGTGCCGCAGTTTCTTTCAGCGGTAATGTTAGTGGAGCCGTTCAGTCAATAAATAAAAATTACAAAGGTGCAGGTCTGGAGCTGGCTCTTTACCAGAAAGTGGGTATCGGAGACGGAACCCAGGCCAACAACCCATGGCTGCAGGAAATGCCAGACCCGGTAACAAAAGCTACCTGGGACAATTACCTGACCGTAAGCAAAAAATGGGCAGATGAAAATGGCGTAGACTGCTTTGAAGGAAAATGCAACATGGCCAAACTTACCGTTAAAGGAGTTTCTGTTGTGCTTCCTATTCTTATCCAACCAGGACAAGCCGAAGGTACAGTAGGTCTTGCATTGGGTTACGGCCGCTTAAATGCGGGTAAAGTAGCTAATAGCAGGGGTGTAGATGCTTATCCTTTTGTAACTACTGTAAACGGTGTGCTTAGCTACAATGTACTGAGTGATGTAAGTGTTGAAGTACTTCCTGAGAAATATCAGATAGCTCAGACACAGACGCACCAGACCTACATGGGCAGAGACAACGTTATACAGGAATCTGTTCTTTCGGAATACAAAGTTAATCCTCTTGCCGGTCGTCACGAACCTAAAATTTCTACCTGGATGTCAGAAGATGGCAAGGTGGATGCAGGAGCACTATCGCTTTGGAAAGGCCATAAATACAACAACCACCACTGGGGTATGGCCATCGACCTTAACTCTTGTACAGGATGTAGTGCATGTACCATTGCCTGCCAGTCAGAGAATAACGTGCCTGTAGTAGGTAGGGACGAAGTGATCAATAGAAGGGATATGCACTGGTTGAGAATAGACAGATACTATAGCAGTGATGCTCCGGCTGATGATCTTCAAGGTCTTGAGCAGGCAGCAGCTAACCCTGAAGTTACTTTCCAGCCTATGCTTTGCCAGCACTGTAACAACGCTCCTTGTGAGACAGTATGTCCGGTGGCTGCAACCACGCATAGCACAGAAGGTCTTAACCAAATGACATATAACAGATGTATCGGTACAAGGTATTGTGCGAACAACTGTCCTTATAAAGTGAGACGTTTCAACTGGTTCAAATACCATGACAACGGTGATTTTGAAAACATCAACACTTCAATGAACAATGATCTTGGTAAGATGGTACTTAACCCTGATGTTACCGTAAGATCAAGAGGTGTAATGGAGAAATGTTCTTTCTGCGTTCAAAGAATCCAGTACGCTAAGCTAGAGGCTAAGAAAGATGGAAGAAGACCTGTTGACGGTGAAGTGACAACTGCTTGTGCAAGTGCATGTCCTACGGATGCTATTATGTTCGGGGATATGAACGACAAGGAAAGCAGAATTTATAAGATGCTTAACATCCATGATACCGAAGGCCCTGACTATATCACTGAGAAGGAAATTCATGAGCCAAGGGCATATCATGTATTGGCAGAAATTGGAACAAAACCTAATGTTACTTATCTGACTAAGATCAGAAATAAGGATAAAGAGGAAA
>NZ_SMLW01000310.1 GCF_009711405.1 Fulvivirga kasyanovii
TATTCAAGGGGAAAATGAAATATTGCTCAGTGGCATTCTTGATGAGCAGAAATTTGAAGAATTGGGGGATTTATTAAACAGCTTTGGGGTAAAATATAATTTCGAGCTTGTCGATGAATTTCAAATATTAAAAAGAACCATTTCTAACAAGTAATGTCACTCCCACCCCAACCGCTCACACATCCGCTCATAATGAGACCCCTTCCAATAAACTTTTCCACATCCATCACATTGTAAAAATTCATCAAAATGGCTTCGGGTTAGAGGTTCCAACTTGTGGGTGATCAATTCCTTTTCCACATTCTCTAAATAACCGTTACAGTCCATACAGCGGCTGAATGGCCGGATGTGTGACATGAGGTCAAACCTCGTGATGATTTCTTCTAGCTGTTTCTCCGGATCCTGACTGCGCGGGTAGTAGCCGTGGGTGACTGCATTGCATTTCAGAATAGCTAAATCACGGGTTAGAACTATGCGGTCTTCCAACTCAGCCAGCTTTACGATTTCATCATCATGGATATCATTCCGGTAAAGGGTATCAAAGCCCAGCATGCGGAGGTGGCGGGCGAGTTTGCCTAAATGGCAATCAAGCACAAACCTTAACCCCAGTATTGGCTTTCTTTGGATTGGGTTTTCTTCAACTGTAAATTTTGTAATGAGAGGATATACCGAAACTTGATCATCAATGTTGATGTTGTAGGCAAAGTCAGTGGGTTCTCCATTCACCTGGATAAGAAATACCTCAACCTGTGGCACACCCAAGGCCTGTATAGCATCCTTTATAGCAGGAGAACCTGAAAATTCATATCTAACCTGTTGCTGACCTTTTTGTGAAGGAAGGAAATCATTCAGCTCGCCATAAAATCTAAAAAATGCACTTTTACTCATACAAGGCTTAACACTATCATCTTAAAAAGAGTGCAATGCTAAACACGGGTCAGTCCGAATTCCTGGGGAGGGCATGAACTCAGACTTTTCAACTATAATCACTTACCTGTAATACGATCTTTAGATATACAACCTTTCGGTTTTATCCTTTTACCCCCAAGTTTTCCTCTTGCCCCCTGAAAATCAGTAAACTGTGCTTATTGTTTATACCATACAAGTTTGCCTACTACTTTTGCCGATTGCTATTAACAACTGCCTGTCAGCAAAGAGGTGAAAATTTAGGGTCTCCCCGGAAATTACGCTTTGATCCCTAAACACCTCTCGCTCCTACTACCTTCTTAATATTTTCCGAGATAGAATACAACCATTTGAGCTGCTCAGAGATCAATCTGATTTCCTGAATTTCCGGAGTTATCAAAACTTTTGAAGTTTCACCGGGCTCAACACCGTCACTTTCGCTTACCAGTTTATGATACTGATCGTCAAGATATTGTTGGGCTTCGGCTACTTTGGCTTCAATTTCATGGTCATGTATGTATTCATCATTTACAGTTTTGAGGGCTATATCCAGGTTTTCGCAAATACTGGATATGTACATCTCAAAGTAGCGGGAAGCCTCTGTGGTTTTGTGGTTATGGATGTAGGTGCCCAATGCCGCTGCCAGGGAAAGAAAGGTATGGTTTAACGTAACCACCTCATACATTTGCGACAGGTTTTTCTGTTTGGATTTTGGTTCCTGCGCCATGCGCTGAAAAGCTGCATTTAAATTACCTATGGCCAGAAAAGCATTTTTCCGGGAAAGCTTGTACGAAGGATCAGTATTGTTTTTATGGTGATAATAATTATCAACCTCTCTAAGGTAAAGCATGTTGGACTGTATGGCTTCCACGATAAATTCATTAATGCTGAGCGACTCCCAGGATGGCCATAAGAACGTATTGGCAATGATTGCGAGGGCTGCTCCTGTTAACGTATCGATAACCCGGAATTGGATCACATTAAGCACATTCGGCTGGATGATGGCGTAGATAAAAACAATACTCAGCGTAATGAAGGTGGCTGAGCTTTTATAGTTTCTCTGCACCAGGGCAAAAGCCATCAAAAAGGCAATGCCAGCCAGCACACCATACACATAGAGGTTTTGGGTTATTAATACGATCACCACGGCTATGCCCGCACCAATCAACGTACCATAGATCCGTTGCTTTGACCGCTGCTTGGTAAGCGAATAACCCGGCCTCATGATCACAATAATAGTAAGTAGTATCCAGTATGAATTCTGGAAAGGAAAAATAGCTCCGACAATCAAGCCTACCAATACCGTAACGGCCAGCCTCAGGCTATGCCTGAATATGGGGGACTTTAGACTGATATTTTCTGCCAGATTCTTAAAATCATAATCCTGCTGAGTAATAAACCTGGCAGAATATTTACCCCTGAGCCATACCTGGTTCCGGTTGTACAGGTTATTCATTACATTTTCTATAACCTCAAGCTTTTGCACCAGTTTATGCAAGTAATCATATTTGTTTTGCAGGTGCAGCACATTTTCCCTGACCACGGCAGATTTACCGGAATTGGCATAGCTTTTAATCTCTTCCCTGGCCTCATCTAAAAATCGGTCCAAAGCCTGGTTTTCATTTAAAGCCCTCCTGTCCCCCATTACCCTGGAAAAATACTCCAGCCGGTCGGCTATCTCAAAAGCAAGCTTTGAAAAGGAGTTAAACCGGCCGTTGCTTTCATCCGCAAAGAGGCTGTCATCCCTTCTGCCTGCGAGGTTGGCTATAGCCAACTCCAGAATGTCAATAAGCTCAATAAAGATCAGCACCTGCCGCTTGGCAAAATTGGAAAGGCCAAAATGCTTTCTCGAAACCAGCAGGATCTCCCTTAAGGTCTCATGCTTCTCATTGAGCTGGGTTTGTAACTCAAACAGTTCATTTAGCAACTCTTCGTTTTCCTCAGCATTAAATGTCATTTGTGCTTTTACCCGCAGGTACTGAGAAGTGAGCAGCATACACTCAGCCATCAACTGCGAAGTATGGTTCCGGTCTGCCAGCAAGTGCGATAACTGTGCAAAAATCAAATACCACAGACCACCAACACCGATCATGGCCAGGTGCAGATACAATGCAGTGCCGGTCTGCGGGTGGGCAAAGCTGAAAACTATGGCCAGCAACCCGGCAAAAGACACCAAAGAAGCTCTGAAACCATAAACGGAAATAATGGAAATGGCAAAGACAAGAATACCCAGTACAGGTACTAACAACCAAAGGTTAAAGGCCGTGAGATTGATGATCAGCGTAGCGAAGATAGTGAACAGGTTAGCAACCAGCAGGCCAATCACGCGGTGCCTCCTGCCCCCGGGTATGTCGGCCGGTGCGCAGGCAAACATACCAATGATCAGGCCCATGCCGATGTCGTACCGGTTAAACTGCCACGCAAAAAACAGTGAGATAAGTATGGACAGGGTAAGAATAAAGCTCTTGTAAAAGTCAAAGCTCTTAAAGAATCTTATTACCGATTCGATCATCCGGGTTGGGGTGTTATGATGTTAGTGATAGCCGCAAAGTAAGTAAGAAATTATAAAATAGCTCTAAAACAGCCACTTATCAGTCGGGTAAATAAATATGGACAGCCGTCCCTTCGCCGGGTTTGCTGTTAATATCCAGCCTGCCGCCTATAAGGGCAAGTATATCTGTACATAGTGCCAAACCCAGGCCTGTACCCTGTTCCCCTCCTGTGCCCTGCTCGGAAGTATGCAGGCTGGGCGACAAAAGCTCCTTTACTTTTTCATTCGACATTCCAATTCCGGTATCTTCTATCACTATTTCCGTTTCATTTTGGAGTCTGCCAGAGCTTATGGTTATGGTGCCAGATGAAGTGAATTTTATGGAGTTGCTTAATATATTTCTAACAACCAGTTTCAAATGATCTGCATCAGCATTGACCATAACCGATGAATCTAAATTATTGATCACGCTGATCCCTTTGGTTTCCAACTCTTCGGTGTAAAGATCGGTACAATGGTTTACCACATCATTGATATTAATACTTGAAATATTGAGCTTAAAGCCCTCAAGCTGCGACTTCACCCAGTTGAGCAGGTTATCCATGGTAAAGGACACCGCGCGTACCTGTTTTTCTATCTTCCCCGTGATCTGTAAAAATTCGTCGGGGGAAATGCTATGGGCAATAGAAAGGAGCCCCTGAAGCGAGCGAATAGGGCTTTTTAAATCGTGAGAGACAATACTCAGGAGCTTGTTTTTGGTGGTATTCATCTGCTTAAGCTCATGCTCAGCCTTTTTAAGCTTGGTAATATCAGCAACATATACTACAAATGACGTCACATTGCCATCCTTATCTTTTACAGGCTTGTACCTGCCAAAAGCATAAAATGACTCACCCGACGGCACAGTGTTATACTCACTGAACTCTGCATCTTCTCCTTTCAGGCATTTCTCAATCAAAGGCTGGTGAACCTCCAGAAGATTATTGGGCAAAAGGTCTTTGTAATGCTGCCCCTCTATCTCATCCACAGGTATGCCAAAGGCCTGCTCATAGCGCTCATTTACGATCAGGTACTTTCCCTGCCGATCCACCATAGCAAGAAACAGCGGTACATGATCAATCATAGACCTTAGCAGGTGTTTATTGGCTATTAAAGCATCCTTCTGTTTTAAATTCTCCTCCTGTTGCCTTTCAAGCTTCTGATTGTAACCCTTAAGCTTATCGAGCGTAACCAGCAAGTCACTTTTAAAAGCTCCTGTAAAAACGTAAATGCAAATAAATGAGGCCAGCAAATTAATGTGGAGCAGTACAAAATCCCCGTCGAAGGGCCAGCCCATCATTTCATGTTTAATGGTTTTCAAAACCATCAGAGATAAGGCTGCTATGGCAAAGTAGACAGTCTTTATGGGATCATCATAGAGTACAATAATGAGCGCAGAAAAACCAACCAGAATATTTTCAGTATCAGTATCCCTTAACTGGCTTATGGTAAGATATGATGCAGAATCAATAAAAATCAAGGCCATCGTGATAAAGTAGATCCTGGCAAAGCCATTCCTGCCTGTATGATTCATGTATAGTACCGGGGCAATCACAAACAGTATAGCGCCCAGGTTCATAAAAGCCTGATAATACACCCCAAGGATGAAATCGACAATGAAGAAAAATGAACAAAGACCGAAAGTTATAATGGCAATAGCATTCAGAAGTCTGATGCGCCTCTGCTGGACAATGGCCTGCCCTTCTTTAACCCCCAGATTAGCTAAT
>NZ_SMLW01000373.1 GCF_009711405.1 Fulvivirga kasyanovii
TTTCGTGTCAGTATAATTAGGAATTCCACTTCGGTGCTGCACCATCATTCTGATGGTGATTTGGCCAGCATTTTCTATTCTCCCCGCCAGTTCCGGAAAGTAATCGGCAAGGGTTTTATCCAAAGACAAACGTCCTTCGCTAACCAGTTTGGTGATCGCCACCGCGGTATACAGCTTGCTGACGCTGGCAATTTTAAATAATGAATGTGGGTCCGCAGGGGTTTTGCTTTCTCTGTTTTTATAACCTGAAGTATAAAGTTCAGGTGGTTCACCCTTTTTATCCACATAGACTATAATGCCATCAAATCCATAATCAGCAGCTCTATTGACCTGCTCCTGCACTGTTTCGGGCAATGGTGCTATCCATGCTGTCACAATAGGCCAGGATACGAAGTATAAAGAGATTATAGTACCAACAAGCAATATAACCCTGATGATCCATTTTGATTTTTCCT
This sequence comes from Fulvivirga kasyanovii, assembly GCF_009711405.1. GTDB lineage: Bacteria > Bacteroidota > Bacteroidia > Cytophagales > Cyclobacteriaceae > Fulvivirga > Fulvivirga kasyanovii. The sequence goes on from NZ_SMLW01000373.1 coordinate 456, forward strand.
TCTTCATGGTGTGATAGAAAATTGAAGTTATTTACAATAAGGCTATCCATCATGAAAAAATCAAATATTAAATGACCATGATCAGTTTTTAAAAGAGAAAGGTCGAAGAAGTTAGTAAAGCATTAACGGCAAGCGAGGAGGCTTAATCGTTTGCTGCCTTGTATTCGAACTTTTCAAAAATTTTACGGATAGCCTCAACTGCCCTTTCGTCAGGAGAGGGGCCATCATTCTCATTACTACTTACCCCACCATCCCTCAGTTGCTCTTTATTTTGAGGTTCATTGTTTATTGCTCCCTCATTTCTGCTCGGTGTATGGCTGAGGAAATCATGTCCCTTCAGAATACCGGTAGCATAACCTTGCCATAAAACGGTGCTTTTATTTCTGTCAAGAAGGCGTATAATAAGCGTACCTTCGTCAAATTCCTGGCTTTGGGGGAGATTTTCTATTTGCTGAGTTTTATCCGGCTCGCCTGGATGTAGCGGATCAAGATCCTCCTTTACAACTCTATAACTAACCAGAAAATCGGGATTGCTACTGCTTCTTACATAGCCCATGGCACCTAGTTCGTCATCAATAGTTTGTTGAATGGCAAGTTTTAATGACCGGTCACTGATATAGTCTTCGGAGGAAGGGTGGTTCACTGCAGGCATCCAGTTGTAACTGGCGTAGCTGCTAAAGTCGGCATCTTCGCTTTCGTCGACAGCTATAAGTTCCTGTGCGTCAGAAATAGACATGCTGGAAATGAAAAAGAATAAAACGATAAATAATAAATATTTTCGAAGTTTCATGGCATTAAAGAGGTTAAGTGATACATCAGTTTTAGTAACTATAGCGAAAATACTGTGCCATACCTACATGGGTAATACAAGCGGCTTGACCTTCTTTAAGAAGAGGATTTCTGTTGAAAAGTGTGTATTAAATGAAACACCTCAGATAGTAGGCCCTATGGCATTAGGAGGTATTGATTATTAGGGTGAGCATTTTCAGGAGGAGCAAAAGAAAAACATTACAAAAGCGCTTCTGTTAATCTCTTGATGCGATTTCTTTTTTGTGCAATAGTCTTTATTTCGATAGGCGGTTGTAGTAAGCGCTGGGTTGGTAAAGTTGATCAGCGTGATCAGCTTCAACAACAGTCTGCCTGCAATGCCAACGGTTCGTATGCAACAATTGCTGCCAATCCACACTATGAAAAAAGTAGTTTCCATCAGTGGCTTTTTGGAAAGCGTTACAGAGACCTGTGGAGTGAGCCCGTGAAGGTAAAGCTGATTGATATTCAAAACAGCGATTTTGAAATTCTAAAGGTAGGAGGGGGACGGCAGACCTACAACCTGCGCGTTATTGACCCTGAAGATAATCAGTATGTGTTGAGAACTGTTGATAAGGCTCCAACCAAAGTGCTGCCTAAAATTGTGAAACAGTCTTTTGTGGGAACACTTTTAAAAGATCAGGTCTCCTCTGGTCATCCCTACGCACCTCTTGTATTGCCCCTCATGTCTGACGCCCTCGGAATTTATCATACCAACCCGAAACTCCGCTTTGTTTGCAGTGAATCTTTACCAAACGAAGATTACCATATTTTTAGTGGAGCCATGGTAGTCATGGAACACAGGCCTGATGAAGACCAGAGTGAATTCAGTTACCTCGGCAATTCAGAAAATGTGGTCGGCAGCCACAATATGCTGGATGACCTATTAAAGGAAAATGATTCCCGGGTAGATACCTATCACTACCTGAAGACCCGCTTCTTTGATATGATTATTGGTGATTGGAGCCGCCATGAAGGCAACTGGCGGTGGGCTACATACGAGCAACCAAAAGGCACCTTTTACCGGGCTGTTCCCAGGGATAGAGATCACGCTTTTTACTATCTGGATGGAGTTGTTCCAAAACTTATAAGAACATTTTTTAAACCACATTTCCGATCATTTAAAGCTCGTCTGCCGAACTTAAGAAAACTTAATGCCAGTGCAGAACACCTGGACAGACTTCTTTTGTCGTCCTTAAACTTTAATGAGTGGCAGGCTATTGCCGATTCTGTAAAGACGCAGCTTACTGACTCGGTGATCGATGAGGCGATGAAGGCTTTGCCACAGGAAATATACAATGTCAGTGGTACAGAGCTAGCCCAAAAGCTAAAGCACAGAAGGGACATGCTGCCTGAAAAAATTGACACCTATTACCGGTTTTTATCCAAAAAGCCCGACATATACGGTACTGACAAGCATGAGAGGTTTGTAATCACCGCCGTTGAAGATAAGGTACGTGTGGTAATCTATAAGACCAAAAAGGAAGGGGATATTTCAAAAGAGATATTTTCAAGACTATTTGACCCTGATGAGACAAAAGAGATCAGTCTGTATGGCCTGGCGGGGAATGACCGGTTCGTGTTTAACGGAAATGGCAGGTCGCCGATTGGGGTTAGGGTATTTGGTGGCGCTGGTGAAGATTGGTTTGAGCAGCAGACGGAAGGGAAGTTGTTCAAAGTAATGATCATCGATACAGAAAAAGGCAGTCACTGGACCAAGCTTAATAAGGGTATAAAGGTGCGTAAAGCTGATCCTGAGACATCGTATTTTGATGCTAATGGAGTCCTGCTGGACTTCTACATATGGGATTAATATGCTTCGTGACTTCCTTTTTTAGGTTTCTGAGCCACCTCATTTGTCAAGCTATTGTATATCATGAACATAAAAAGTATAAAAAGCAGATTACTTAAATCCAGATCATTTTGTATAGTAGAACTACTGTTCTTGTTTGTAGCAATTCCGTTGTTCACAAAGTATCAGCTAAAAGGTTTCTATAACCTGGTGCCTCTGCTAGTTGTTGCAGTTATTCTGTTGGTGACCCTGCTAAAGGATCAAAGTTTCCACAACCGCCAGTTTGTACGGCTAGTGCCTGTTAATTGGAAGCTACTGATAACTAGGTTTCTGATTATTTCGGCAGTTATTTACATAGCTATTAGAGTCTTTCAGGAAGAACTACTTTATTATCTCCCTCAAGAGAAACCCGAGAAGTATCTATTGGCTATCGCTTTATACCCTCTTTGGTCAGTCATACCCCAAGAGATTGTTTACAGAGCCTGGTACTACCATCGATATTCAGAACTTTTCCCAAATGTGAAGCTTGCAGTGTTCGTCAATTCTTTATTGTTCGGATTCACTCATATAGTATTTGACAATTGGATCGCTGTATCCGGAGCATTTGCTGTGAGTTTTATTTTCAGCCATACCTATAGAAAGTACAATTCATTGTTGACTGTAATCATCGAACACTTCTTCTACGGAGTAATGATATTTAGTCTGGGGTTAGGGAAATTCTTCAGGTGATATCATTTACAGAGGGGCCATTCCCAGGTTATAAGTAGTTACGGGAGCTGAAAAGCCATTGATTGGCCACGGCTTGGAAATGGCTTGCGGTACTATCGCTCGATACTTGTACATTAAGCAATATGCGAGCAGCAACTAATTGTTGATTTTAGCCATCTGACTTCGTACGCTTGGCCTTGCAGACCATCAAGTTAGGAAGTGTGACTTCAAAAAGGGTAAAGGCTCCATGTTGAGATTGAACTTGAATAGTTCCCCCTAATTTGGTAACTGCCTCCTTCGCAATATATAGCCCCAGGCCTGCTCCTTTGGAAGCCTCGGAAGCGCGGTAAAACATATTAAAAATGCTACTCAGGTATTCATTGCTGATACCGATCCCATTGTCCCATGCCTTAATACAAGCATTTTTCTCAGAACAAACAATACTCAAAGATATACGAGGGTGCTCTTTGTCGAAATCCTGATACTTAATTGAATTAGAAATCAGGTTATTGAGAATAATTTCAATTCTGGTTCGGTCGGTGTAAAAGGGAACATCGTCTTTTATTTCTGTGTCTATCTGTACCCGGGCAAAATCGTTTAAATGAGAGAAGTTGTGTTTCACTTCTTCTATGAGCTTGGCGAAATCAATTTTTGTGAGTTCAAGCTCCATTCTGGAATTTCGTGAATAATTAAGGATGTCTTTAATGAAATTGTCTAGCCGGGTTATACTGTGATGTGCTAACTCCCAATATTGTTGATGTGAGTGAATGTCTTTTTCTTTTTGAGCCAAATAAATTAACCCTAACAAAGAAGCAAGTGGTGCACGCAGGTCATGGGAGACACTGTATACAAAATGATCTAATTCGTGATTTGTCTTCTGGAGCTCCACAAATTGCGATTTCAACCTTTCCTCGGAGGTTTTACGTTCGGTGATATCTTCAAGAATGCCCTCGATATACTGTACGTTTCCCTGTTCATCTTTAACAGCAAGGTTATTCGTTCGTACCCATATAGTTTCTTTATTTTTTTTTCTCATTTTAACCTCCATACCACCTACCTGTCCATATCGTTCCAGTAAATCAGTCATATGAAGGCGGTCACTGGGTTTTATATACATTTCCGTTCCGATGTCTGTTACTGATGTAATAAGGTCGTTAGGAGTGTCATAACCGAATATTCTTGCCATAGCAGGATTGGCCGTTATAAAGGTTCCTTCCTTAGTAGCCTGATAGATTCCTTCTAAGGCATTTTCAAAAATGGTTCGGTAGCGTTCCTCAGCCTTTTTTCGCCGGGAAATATCAATACCCATGCCTATAAGGCATGGCTCGTTTTCAACAGTTGTAAGTTTTCCATTGAAATAGAATGGAATTTTCTGCCCGTCTTTTGTGATGAAGTTCGCTTCTACTTCTACCTCTCCACCCGAAAATACTTTGTTGATATTTTTTTTGATCAAAACCTGTTCATCCTTATCAAAAAAATCAAACGGATTCATGCTACTTACTTCCTGGGTGGAATAGCCGGAAATGATTTCAAGATTCTTATTCCATCGTAAAAAATTTCCATTTTTATCAAAGAGGTAAAATACACCTGGCAAGCTGTTGATAATTGAGTCAGAGAGCTCCTTTTCTGCAATAAATTTTACCTCTGCGAGTTTTCTTTCTTTTATATCCCTGATAAAGGCGCAAAATAGTTCCTCAGTATCCTGTTTCATAGGTACGATGGTAAGCTCAATCGGGAATTCCTGTTGCTGTTTATTTATTGCAGTTGTTTCTATTACCCGGTTCATCAAATTACTTTTTTGGGTATTTAGATATCGTTGAAAACCCGCTAAATGCTGTTTGCGGTACCGTTCGGGAATTATGGTGTCGACCAAAGGTTTCCCTATTACTTCTTTTTTTGACCAACCAAATATCTGAGTCGATTGAGGGTTCCAAAAAGTAATTTCACCTTTAGAGTTGATGCATAGGATCGCATCAAGAGAAGATTCCATGATGAGTTTTCTCGTTTCCTCACTTTTATTAATGGCGATTTCGGCCTTCTTTTCTTCTGTAATATCACGAAGGTAAATAGATAAACCAGTAGGGGAAGGGTAGATGCAGTGCTCAAACCAGTGATCATAGGACGGATAATATATCTGTTGAGACTGATACTGCTGGCTGGTCATAGCTGTATCGGCAGAGCGCTGAAATGATAAACTTGCAGCTTCAGGGAACATGTCCCAGATATATTTTCCTATCACCTCTTCGGGAGACCTGTTTACGATCAGTCCCGCTTTCTGGTTTGCGTATAAAACGCGTCCCTTAGTGTCAAGGGCAATAAAAGCGTCGCTGATCCTGTCTAATATTTCTGTGATCTGGACAGTCTTCTCACGTACTCGATAGTTTAAATTTTTGTTTATTCTTCTTAATTGATTCTCAGCCTCCTTGCGCCCTGCAATGTTATATCTTAGGTTTAGCAATGTCACGACTTGATTAGCTAGTATACGAAGGCTCGAATACTGTTGCTCATTTATTTGTTTAGGTTTCCTGTCAATTACTCCAAGGGTTCCAAGCCGGTAGCCATCGTTGGTGATTAGAGGCATGCCAGCATAAAATCGAATGTAGGGCTCCCCGATAACCAGCGGGTTATCATTGAAACGTTCGTCGTTAAGCGCATCTTCGACCACCATTACATCACCATGGTGAATGGCATGAGCACAAAACGACAGCTTTCGATCAGTTTCGTTTATCGTTAGTCCTTTTTTTGCTTTAAACCACTGTCTTTTCTCGTCTAACAGCGTAACGAGTGCTATTGGAGTATCCAAAAGTTGGGAGGCTAGTTCTACAATATCATTGAAGTCCGCTTCCTCTTCAGTATCGAGAATATTGTACCTATAAACTGCCGCAAGTCTTTCTGCCTCATTATTTGGTATTTCGCTTGCCTTCATCTTTTCTGTGCTCTATCTGCTTTGGGTATAAACAGTGATAATAATAAATATAATGCTTTTAGCGGTTAAAAACAGGCTGTTGGTGCTACTTTGGCTAATGACGGGCCTTAGTGGAATTCCCGCGTGAACACAAGCGGCTTTGTATCAGATACTTCCAGATAAACCTATTGTTCATCCTATTATGAGACCATAGTCTCTGCTTCAGGCCTGAGTAGAACCGATGTAGATTTTATCATGGGTAGCAGAGTAGAGCATGTAGATTGTGTACATATGGTGATTTGTAAAAGACGTAATTATTTATTTCGCAGGTCTGTGGCTCATGGGCCCTTAATCTTATCAAAAGCAAAAGCAGATCACTCTTTAGTAATCGGCTTCGTAGTAGCGTAGCGGTAACTTGCACCACCATTTATCCAGGTATTCAGACTTATAATACCAGCAGCGCAAAAATCATCATGTAATACTATCGGTGTGAATGCCGTTTTTTTAGCAGTAAATAAAATCAAAACTCCGCTGGCAGTACATATAAGGTTTTCCCTGCATGTAAGCTTATCAGCAATAACGATCTTTTTTAATAAACGAATAGCTATAGCTTTGTGAAATCATTTAAATCATGTAAGAAATTGTTTTAGTGCAAATTAATTGCACTGCTTTGAAAACACTTACTGTCTGACTTAAACGCCCCATAACTATATTAATTGACCATTGAGCTTGAAGAGGCATTGGCGTAGCCATGCTTGTAGTTCAGGCTGAAACTAACTTTAAAACATTATACCTGATAATTAAAGTGTTTACTTCTGACAACCACTTTACTACGAACCTGTTGAAGCCTATCTATGTGGGTATTTTATGGCTGTGCCACACGGCTGTACTTAGCCAGGTGCCTCATGTTACCCTACCCAAACCTGCTAGTTTGCA
>NZ_SMLW01000237.1 GCF_009711405.1 Fulvivirga kasyanovii
TTTTTTGACCGCATCAATTTCTAGATTTAACCTAGTTCCGATGTTTTTGGCAGTTTACTTATTGCTATTAGTAGTATTTATTATTAGAAAAATAAGAATGGTTTCCCAAGTCAAATTTCTTGATATGAAGAAGTCCACTGAGGTTTTAAAGTAATTTAGACTATTCTATTTTAAAATTGTCGGGCTACTATCTTCTCTTAACGTTTTATAAACTGAGTATATTCAGACTTTGCCCCTTTGGTCACTTTCAAAATATATACCCCCGGCATATATGACGAAGTATCCAATATTAATTGATCCCCATGAATCACCCGTCTGTTAAATATGTCTTTCCCGTAGACATTGCGAATTTCCAGTAAGTAATTTTCGTTAAAAGGAATTGATGTCACTTTGATTTGATCTCCAGCCGGGTTAGGATATACTTCTATAGACCTCATATCGCTAAAAAATATACCCTTCACTTCGCTATAAGTCTTCCTCCGTCAGCATCCACAAATTTTAACCGGTAGTAGTTATATCCCTGTAAAGGCTTTTTATCCGGCAAACTATATTCATTTATAGTAGTGGAATTGTCCATTCCTTTCACTTTTCCAATATTTAACCATGAATCTTCTAGTGGTTTCATACGCTCGACCTGAAAGAATTCATTGTTTATCTCTGTTGCCGTTGCCCAGTTTAGTCTTACACTATTTTCCTCTCTTTGGCATGAGAAGGCATAGTTCCACCGGTAAAGGCCTGTCTGCAGTGGTAAGAGCAAAACGGCCAAAGTCTGTAAAGCCTGATGCAGTAAATGTTTTCCCACTGGCATTATGAACAGCCGGTACAAAGTACCATTTATCATCTAACTCGGGATCCTGAGTAATCGCTGCTCCTGCACCATCTATATCATCAATACTCCCCATGTAGGCATTATCGTAATTGAGGGTCAATGTATAATTATAATTGGTGTCACCCATTTCCAAAGACTTGTCAGTCTAATTACTGGGAAAGCAACTTCATCAGCGGAGCTGAATTATTTAAACATCAGCTATAACATCTGATGCAGAGAAAAACATGTTGTGGAATCAGAAGAAACTCATACCCGTGAAGACGGTAGCGAGCAGCATGATCATTAATAAGTACTAACCAAAATAGAATGCGATATGTAGTGATTCTTACGGCATTGGCCCTATTTTCCTACGAAGAGGCAGAAAAACACGATCCATGCCCATGTTGAGATAGAAGGCCATGTCCACATAGACACAGAAAGGCCTGCTGTTGATACCATTGTATGGACAGATAAAACAGATCTTTTTGGTGAAGTTTCAGGCTCCAGTGGTGTGCAATACCAGCCGATTTGCCGCACAATTCACCATACTGCTGAAGGTAAGACATAAATCATCCTACTGTAATGCATTCTAAAAAACAAAAGAAAAGGTGGTCAAATCGACTACCTTCCCTTATAAGAAGTAGAGAAAGCGGCAAAAATATCTCTTTTTTTGTGGTAATTAGACCCCTTACTGCTCTCAGACTTATTCATCTCCGAAAGCACATGCCTTAACACAATTTCTGAAAGCCGCTCCATCTGACGGATCATCTCCAACGCCTCATCTTCAGTTAGATGTGAAAATTCCTTTTTTGCCCTTATTCTGTCTGGAGTTACATTATGTTTTTTCTTTCCGTTTTGCATGTTCATTTTTTCTTTAGAATATGGTAATAAAAAATATTAAATGCGTGGCAGGGAATCGAACTTGCGTTAAGCCGCTGATTAATAGACTTTAAAGGAAAAGGAATATAGCTCTTTTAAAATATTTGACAATAATTTCTCGAACTTTTTAATTATTGTAAGTGCTTGATAATCAACAAAAAAAGGCAACCATTACTGATTGCTTTCTTAATAGTAGCGGGAAGGGGCGAATTCTCGAACTTTTTGCAGCAAAATTCCAGCCAAATTTTAGAGGGCTATGCAAGGATTCACAAGCGTAGATAACTATCAACCTACAGGTTCAGTCATGGATGGTTTTCCTGATAGGTTACATTGGGGTTCGGTAGACTTTTAACAGGCTGGATAACCAGATCTTGAATCTTCCAATCAAGCCCGCGTGCTTTTTCATAAGCTTTTTGAATATTCTCAATCAGGTTTTCTTCATACTTAGGAATAATAAATACATCTCCAAAAAATACCAGGCCATGCTCTCTCATGCGAATATGTACATCGCTCACCCAATCTTCGTTCAGAAATATTTTTGTCAGTTCAATAAGTAATGGATGAGGACTTCGATCATCCATGGTTTTTGGGATTTCTTCCATCAGGTCAAACATTGAAGCTTTCACCTGGTAGAGTCCATCTTTTACGATACTGGCAGCTATAAAGATTGCAACCACAGGGTCTGCCCACCATATCCCTAAACGTATGCCAATAATCCCAATTATACCTGCCGCTGATGCCATCCAATCAGCTCTTTGCATTTTCGCATCTACATACAAAACTTTTATGTGTAGTTGACGGGATAGCGGAAGCTTTCTTTTGCCTATCAAATAAGCCGGTATTAAACTGTAAATCAAAGCAAGCACCATCACCCAACCCATCCAGACCTGCTGTCCGAAGATTTCCGTGTCCTCGATAACAATGGCTTCTGCCTTTACGAGTTCTATGACAGAATCTATTAAAATAAATAGGCCCAACATCAATAATGCAATAGCTCCAGCAATAAACGCCACTGTAAATGCCTTATGGTAACCGTATGGAAAATCGTACGAAGGTGATTTATTAAAAAACCGGGACGCAATCAGAAACGCTACTGATGGAAATAGCGATACCAGATCCTCAACGAAAACTGCCTTCACAACTTGTGAATTAGCCATGACAAAGTATAAGAAAATAACTACACTTATCAGGTAGGCAATCGTTAACCATTCAAGCTG
>NZ_SMLW01000137.1 GCF_009711405.1 Fulvivirga kasyanovii
TTTATTTATTGTAATATTAAATCGATCTGGCGTCACTAAGTTGTCCGTATAATATATAACATCATCTAGAATAAGATATTCCACATATTCTTTTGAGAATACAGAAATCGATTTTCTTTCACCTTTATCATCCTTTAGATACAGTTTGTTACCTTTATGTTTTAGTAAGATTTTCTGTGAAGAGCAAGCTCCACAGAAAATCAGAAAATAAAAAAGCCACTTATTCATTGCTAATTGTTCTTTCTAATGGTGTTACCGTTTTCTCGATAGATATAATCTGAGATATTATATCCATTGTTAATGTAGTTTGATATCTCGTTTTTGATATTAGACTGTTCTCCCATCTTTTTACTACTGAACTCTTTATTATATAGCTTACCAACCTTATCCTTCTTGAAGAATTTTTCCGAAGCTTCGGTTTTACCTTCATCTGATGCTTCGTTATATGCGTCAGCAAATCTTTTGGTAGTTCCTGTTAGTTCCAAGTCAGCTCCTTCATTTTCATTAACAGCTTCAACAGCATTCATTGCCCCTAGTTTAGAATCGACTTCATCTTGTATGTCATAGCCAACTACTGCTGATTCTCCTCCACTTTCGACAAAACCAATTTCTCCATTTTCGAATTGACTAGCATGGGTTAACTCGTCTCCTAACATAGCTATGACATCATTTTCATATCCTGCCGGATTAACATTAATATCTAATTGTTCTGAATTAAAGTTATACAAAGTACTTCCTCCTTCTTGTGCCAATTCTCTTGAAACATTGATGTTGTATTTTACATCACTACTCCTCAATTGATCAAGTTTTGCTTTAGTTTTATCATCAGCAGAAGCATAGATTCTATTAAACTGTTTTTCAGACTCCTCATTGGTAAAAATAATTTCCATCCCATTGGGGTCGACTAAGCTTAAGGGGTTATTGGCTACGTAAGCATAAACACTTATAGGAGTGTAATCATCAGCTAATGGATCAACTCCATTCCATCTTCCAATTTCCGGCATATACATCCTAGCCCCGTAATCGTACCAATTTAGATCAAGCTCATTTATTCTTTCTTTACCATTATACAAGTACCTATTCTCCTTGGCCGTCACCCTTTGATAGGAGTTAAAAGTTAACCCAAATGGATAATAATCACTGGTTTCCAGCACAT
>NZ_SMLW01000371.1 GCF_009711405.1 Fulvivirga kasyanovii
AAGTGCCCGAGGAGGGGCAGCTTCTTTAAAATCGCTGCCGGTATTCAATAACATCAGGCTGGCCAATATTGAGCAGGCACTTCCATATATAAAGGACGTCAGCACTACAGCCAGAACAGGTGAAAAGCCACATCCGCTAGCTAATATCTACAGACTTACTATAGCTCCTGACCAAAAGGTCATCGATGTTATTAATGACCTGCTTACTTATGAAGAAGTATTGTATGCGGAGCCTTACTTCGACCATAAGCCTCTTCTCGTTCCAAACGACCCTGAGGCTAAACCCAGCGTAGGCCGGCAAACCTATCTCAACGTAATCAATGCTTACGATGCGTGGACGATAGAGCAGGGTGATACAACCGTGGTCATTGCAGTGCTCGATACGGGTACTGAGCTCAATCATGAGGATATCAAGGACAATATAAGCTACAACTACGATGATCCCATCAATGGCGTAGATGATGATGGTGATGGATTAATTGATAATTTCCAGGGGTGGGACATTGCCAACAATGATAATATTCCGGAATCCGACACTGATGAGCATGGGTTGCTTGTCGGTGGTCTTTCTTCTGCAACAACCAACAACGAAATAGGTATGGCCGGAACAGGCTATAAATCCAGGATGATGCCCATAAAAATATTCCTGAGTGGTTTTAACTCTTTCAGCAGAGGCTATGAAGCTATAGCTCTGGCCGCAGATCTGGGCTGTCAGGTGATCAATCTCTCCTGGGGTAGTCCAAACTCTTACTCCCAGTTTGGCCAGGACATAATCAATTACGCAGTACTGGAAAAAAATGCCGCCGTTGTAGCTGCGGCTGGTAACACCAACGACTTTCTAGATTTCTATCCGGCCTCATACGACAACGTAATATCAGTTGGGGCAACTACTATTTTTGATGAAAAGCCTGCATGGTCTACCTATAGCCATAATATTGATATTGTAGCTCCGGGACAAGATATTTACACCACAAGAAAGGGCAATGCCTACGGCTTCAGCCTTGGCACATCCCTCTCCGCCCCACTGGTTGCCGGTACACTCGCACTTTTAAGAGCCCGCTTTCCTGATCTTACAGCACAACAGATTATGGAACGTGTGCGTGTAACTGCGGATGATATATATGATAAACCTGCCAATCAGCCTTTTGCAGGACAAATGGGAAAAGGCCGGCTCAATATGCTTAATGCTCTCACTGATAACATTTCCCCCTCTGTAAGAATAACCAGCTTTAATTATGATAATGGCTCAGGCCGTTATGCTTTTTATGGAGACACGCTGACTATAACAACAGAGCTAACGAACTACCTCGCAAAAACCTCAGCTTCCGCAACAGCTACATTGTCCAGCACTTCGCCATATGTGACTATACTCGACGGGACGTTTCCTCTCGGCTCAATTCAAACCTTGGGTACTAAAACAAATACCAGCTCCCCATTTATGGTCTTGCTACAAGATGATCTTCCTCCCGATGAAGATATCTACTTCCGGGTAGACTTCAATGATGGTGCTTATGAAGACTTTCAATATTTCAAAATCAAAAGCTCACCAGATTACATCACGCTGAACACCGGCAACCTGGGTATTACCGTAGGCAGCAATGGCAATCTTGGTTATAATAAGGATGGAAGGGCTAGCGGCATAGGAATTACTTTTAAAGGAAATAAAATACTCGATAACATCGGTATGATCAGCGCCCTCAATGCCACTACTGTTGCTGACAATGCACCTATCTACCTGGTTGTACACGATCGGTCAAAAGACTTCACGGCTCAACAAAACATTAAATTTTATAACAACTCCAATGCTGACCAGGATGCCAGAAATGTTTTCTTTCATTCATCAGCCAACCTCGACATCATAGTTGAACAAAAAACTCTGGCATGGGAGGCTTCGGAGGCAAACAACTTTAAAATACTGGAATACCGCATAACAAACACCGGAACCAACACATTAACTGACTTACATACGGCCATATTTGCCGATTGGAACCTAAACAGCAAAGATTTCAACAAAGCAGGATGGGATGCTTCCCATAACCTCGGCTATGTACACGACCCGGCCAGTGACACATTGTATGCCGGCCTGGCTCTTTTGACTGACCAGGGTCCCATCTATTACGCTATAAATAATAAAAATTTTAACGGCAACCTGGCAGATATCTCCACTACTATCAGCGATAGCAAAAGATACAGTCTCGTTTCGCAGGGGGTGGGTGACATAAGTGCTGGTGATGTCAATAATGGCAACGACGTATCCCATGTATTAGGAGGCACCATTCCAAATCTCGATGCTAACAGTAGCGAGAAGGTAGCAATTGCTGTTGTGGCCGGCAATTCATTGACTGAACTGCAAAACTCTGTCTCCGAAGCCCAATTAAAATATGAAGAGTATCTGAACACTCCTCCACTGCTTTACACGGCCTATACCTGTCCGGGCACACCTGCAACAATCAACCCTCCTCAAGGTGACATCTATGAGTTTTATAGTGATGTAAACCTAACTAATCTACTCACAACGGGCAGTTCCTATACCACTCCTGTAATCAATGCCTCACAAACTTATTACGCTGTTAACAAGGACAAAGCCTATGACGGGGACTTAGTTCGGGTAACTGCTGCACCCAAGCCTGTCAATACCAATTTCTCGATATCATCATCACCGCTATTGCTGGATGAAACGGGAAAAACAACAGTTAGCATGGTTGATAACAGCCGGGACGCCGTAGCATGGCACTGGGATTTTGGCAATGGCTTCACGGCCTCTGTGAAAAACCCCATCATGAATTATCCTGAAACAGGAACTTACACTATAAAGCTTACTGCCACCAATGATCTTGGCTGTGTTGAAATGGCCTCAAAAACCCTTGAAGTAGCTTACAGAAGTAACAAACCGAACATCAGTGACCAAAAGATATGTAAGGGTGAAAACGTAAACTTATCGGCGACCAATGCTACCGAACTAAAGGTTTATGACGATGCCCTTCTTTCTCATGAAATATTTAGTGGAACAAGCTTCTCCACGGGAAGTATTTATAAGGATACGGTATTTTACGTCACAAGTGTTGACTCTCTTTATGAAAGTAATGCCAGAAAAGTAAGCATAAACGTAAGTGATGTTAAAGCAGGCTTTACTTACTCCATAGACACTTTGGACTTGAGCCAAAAAAATCTGTTGAATTTTACCAGTCAAAGCGAAAATGAAGCTCTATATTACTGGCTTATAGACAACAGCCTCGCCAAAGTAGGAGGTGATCTTAGCTTCGATTACAGTGAACACAGTGCGTTTGAGGTCATGCTTATTGCAGAAGATGCTAATAGCTGTCTGGATTCCCTTACAGAAGTAATCATGCCTACTGAAAGTCCAAGTCCAGCTAGTCAGGAATATGATATTTGTATCGGGGGTAGTGTAACCATTTCACCTGAAAACGGACAGGTATTTTATTTTTACAGTGACTCCACACTTAAGGTCCTGCAACATAAAGGCTCCTCCATTAAACTGGATCAGGTTTTGGCTGATACGTCCATATACATAACCAACATAGACAGCCTCCAGGAAAGCCTTGCTGCAGAAATAAAAATCAACGTTAACGAGCTTGAAGCAAAATTTAGTGCAGTCTATATTCTGGACGGAGGTTCTGCAGCCATCACAAATGAAAGCACCGGAGCAACCTCGTATGTTTGGGTTATTGAAGGTGACACTGTAAGCACAGAGCCTGTACCCAATATAAAAGTAAACGAAACAGGTGATTATAAACTGGAGCTCTACATCACCAACGACAATGGCTGCCAGGACTCTGTTTCTCATATCGTCAGGCTGGAAATAGTTAACAGCATCAATGATGCCATAGCGAGCCAGATTAAACTGTACCCTAACCCTACTTCTGGCCGTATAAACATTTCCAACAGAGAGGATGCTGAAATTGAGGTACTCACCACCAGCGGTCAGCTATTAATCAAAGTACCCGTCAACGAAAACCATATAAACCTTGAAGACTTCCCCGACGGCACTTACCTTATCAAAGTGCAGACTAAGGGTAGCACTTTTTATAGAAAGGTGGTGAAGAGGTAGGTTGTTAGAAATTATTCTCCACAGGGACTGTGAAATACCTTCCTATTCCATCGATAATCCACATATCCTCCTTAAAATGATGAGACATTCTAAATCGAGTTATCGGCTACTGCATGTAAGGAGTCTGTAAAGCTTCTGCCTTTAAGTATTATCACTGACAATGCTTACAGGGCGGTCCAGCTTCACCAAACTTTCGAAAGTTTAGTAAAGCAGCAATTTGGTTCTATTAACCGCCTTTCTCCTTGGCCTGTCCCATTAATGCTATTAAACGACTTTCTTTCTCTACTTCCTGAATGCTACTCTATACTACCAACGGCTATAACTTGATTGAGAATAAATTAAACCTTCATTTAATAAACTGAAGTGGTAGCAAGCATCAAAACTCTCTTTTTCGTGGCAGAGATGCATTCAAACCAATGCCCGACTACAGACCTTTGCTGAGTGAGGTTATGCACGGAAAGAGGGTCAAGCGGAATTTCTAATGAGACCCTAAATTTTCACCTCTTTGCTGACAGATAGGTGTTAATAGCAGTTGGCAAATCTCTATAATATAACAATAAGCGCAGTTTACTGATTTTAAGTAGCAAGTTTCACATTACTTGTTTTACTTTCCAATCCATTACTCTTCAGGTTTAACGTTTGATCCCCATTAAAATATGTGGAATTGAAAATATGCGAAATTGCACTCAAAGCGCTAACTCGATGGAAGGGTCCCAAAACTTGTTTTTAAAGTCAGCCACCCTGTCATTATTGACCTTAACATTTTCAGACTCCAGCAAGCGCTGCATTTCATCAGGATCGTTGAAGTGGCTTTTGCCGGTAAGCAGGCCCTCACGGTTGACGACTCTATGCGCCGGTACGTCTTCCATACCGTGTGCGGCATTCATGGCCCAGCCGACCATGCGGGCACTTCCCTTTACCCCCAGGTATTTGGCAATAGCTCCATAGCTGGTTACCCTACCTTCCGGTATGAGCTTCACTACTTCGTACACGTTTGAAAAAAAATCCTTGTTACCGGGCTCCATAGGTGCAAATGAAATTTATTATTTTGACGACCGTTATTTTTGGACTATTTTAAAATGGCGAAAGTCCTGCTAAACTAAGTATAGATTATTGCAATTTAAATTCATTTAACAAAAACCGCAATGTTCCACAAAATAGCCATAGCGATAGCTTTCTCTCCCCGGCTGCAAACCTTGCTGGCAGAAGCAAAGCGAACCCAGGAGCTATTTAAAGCTGAATTGCTACTTATCCATGTAGGTACGCATACCGATAAGGACGATCTGTTTATGAAAGAGAACCTGCAACAGGCCGGCCTGGATAATGACCGCGTACATGTGGTATGGGAGTCTGGCAACCCTGCATCTGAAATACTGGCTGCCTGCCGCCGTGAAAAGGTAGACCTTCTTGTAGCCGGTGCCCTTAAAAAAGAAGACTTCATCACCTACTACCTGGGCTCTGTGGCCAGGAAGATCCTGCGCAAAGCCGACTGCTCCGTTTTGATGATCACTGAGCCTTCGGCCGAGAGCAACCCATTTGAAAAGATAGTAGTGCATGCGGAAAACAGTCCTTATGCCGTAGATGCCATCAAAGCCGGCGTTTACATTGGCAAACTGCAAAAGGCGAAGCAACTTCATATTGTGCGGGAGATAAAACTATACGGACTGGCGATGTCGGTAAGCGGCGAACTTACGGAGGAAGAGTTATCAGAAACCCGCAGGAACATGGTCAACGATGAAATACAAAATGTTGAAAAGATATTGAAAGATATGGATGTTGAGGGGTTGAAAATCAATATCAAGGTGATGTCGGGCAAATCAGGTTTTGAGCTTGCAAAGTTCTGCTCCCGGGTGGATGCAGACTTGCTGGTTGTAGGGTCTCCACACCGCAAGCTGGGCATCTTTGACAGGATGTTCCCTCACGACCTCGAATATATTTTTGCAGACCTGCCCTGCGATTTACTCATTTTACACCCAAGAAAAAAATAAATGGATAAGCTTAACCATAGCGAAGTTATCAATTTACTTATACAGCTAGGTGTTATACTTAGTTTCGCGAGGCTTATGGCTGAGATGGCCCGTAAGTTTAACCAGCCCGCTGTAGTTGGTGAGATCCTTGCCGGGATAATACTCGGCCCCACCATACTCGGCAATGTTAACCCTGAAATTTTTGCCATGTTATTCCCAACCACGGGAGCCTCTGCAGTAGTGCTGGATGGCTTTGTGCAGATTGCAGTGGTACTGCTGCTATTCATAGCAGGGCTGGAGGTTGACCTTCACATTGTCTGGCAACAGGGCAAGCAGGCATTATCAGTCAGTATGATGTCGCTGATAGTGCCTTTTGTAGCGGGTTTTATCATTACGTGGTTCTTCCCCGACCTTTTTGGCTACACCGAAGAGGGGAAAAAGCTGGTTTTTGCCATGTTCATAGGCACTATGATGGCCATCACGGCACTGCCTGTGGTTGCCAGGGTCTTAATGGACCTTGAAATTTTCAAGACCCGGATGGGCATGCTGATCATCGCATCGGCCATGATCATCGACCTCCTTGGCTGGATCATTTTTACGGTCATACTCAACATGATGGGCAACGCCTCCGAAACCCTTAGCCTTGGCCGTACCATCTGGATCTCCATTGGTTTCACTGTTTTAATGCTGACGGCGGGCAAAGGCCTGATCAACAAAGCGCTACCGTGGATCAACAAAAGGCTGGCCTGGCCGGGCGGGCTGCTTTCGCTTTCACTGGCATTATGTTTTCTGGCGGCTGCTTTTACGGAATATGTTGGTATTCACAGTATTTTCGGTGCCTTCATTATGGGTGTCGCTCTTGGGGATTCCAAGCACCTGTCGGAAAGGGCGAAAGAGATCATTCATCAGTTTATCAACAATATTTTTGCTCCGCTATTCTTTGTATCCATAGGACTGGGCATTGATTTTATCTCCAGCTTCAACCTGCAAATTGTGCTGGTGCTGCTGATCACGGCATTCATATTCAAAATTTTAGGCGCAACACTGGGTGCCAGAATAGGCGGGCTAACCAAGTATGATTCCTTCGCAGTAGGCTTCGGCATGAATACTCATGGAACTTTGGAGGTAATACTCGCGGCTATTGCCTTGCAGGCCGGGTTGATCACCGACGAGATATTTGTAGCTATCCTGGTACTGGTGGTGGCTTCGATACTGGCCTCTGCTCCTTTGATGAAATATTGTCTGCAACTCAATACTTCAAACAAAAAGGATTCACTAAACGGATAATAATGAACATATGCTGTGTATAAAATGTTACCCAATTAATACCTCTAAACATTTTTACTCAGTTAAATATCTTTATCATCCGCTATTTAAACACGAATAATGTTATTGGCAGAGTAGAGCTGGTAAAGGGTT
>NZ_SMLW01000514.1 GCF_009711405.1 Fulvivirga kasyanovii
CAATCTCTTTTGTAGCTACTACTTTGGCGCCACCGGCACTGCTGGCCCTTACTTTAACATTTTCCGATTCCAGGTCAAAGGCATCTACCCCACCTGCACTACTTGCACTTATCTCCAGGTACTTTGTCCTTCCCTTAAGTTCAAGGTCTCCTGAACTGGAAACAGAAGCATTAACTTCGTTCATATCAATAGTAACCTCAACATCTGCCGCACTGGAAACATTTATTTCCAGCCTGTCGCCCTTGATAGTACCTTCCGAAAAAACACTGGAAGCCGAGCTTGCAGATATGTGGTCCAGTTTAACATAGGTTACATAAGCTTTTACCACATGGTTGTTATGCCGGCCTGAAGCCAAATGTATTTTTAACCTGCCTCCTGAAACCTCTGTAAGCACGTCATCAGGAGATATACCTTTTAATTCCAGCTTTACACTCTCTTTGCTACCTTCCTTCAGGTACACATCAATAGCCTGGCCAGTCCTGATCTCATGAAACGACCCTACATTCCTGACCTCCGTATTCTGGGCCACTACCTCGCTCAAAGCAAATGAGAAAAAAAGCAACACTGACAATATCAATTTCAATCTGTTCATATCATCTAATTTTAAAACCACCCTAAAGACATATGAAAAATCTTTGGGTTGCACCGACCGGAAATAAATGCCCGGAAAGGTATAAATAAAACGGGGGCTAATATACCCATTTTGTTTTTAAAAAGCCCTAACAGCTCAGTGTCGGAGGCTCTTTCATATTATTTATCCTCAGGTCTGAAAAATTCTTAAGCACCGCCATACACAGGGTTTAAACCAAGAAAAAATCAAGCAGCAACATTCGGAAGCTCATATATTTTATAGCCGTCAATTGTTTTCTTTTACTAATGGGTGTAATAATTAATGTTTTTTTTGATTATATTGGATGGAGTTATTTCATAACTTCGTACAGCAAACTTTTTGTAGATATAGATAAACAACACTTTTTAAAAAATGGTTAAGGAACAATTAAATGTACTGATTCAGTTGGCTGCTAGTGATAATCAGGTAGCGGAAAAGGAGGCTAAGTTAATCCATATGATAGGTCAGTCCAACGGAGTAACTAAAGAAGATATAGATGAGATGCTTAAAAATCCTGGTCACCCCATAGGTAACCTTAATACGCTAACCGACGACCAGAAATTTGAGCATTTATACCATGTCGTTCAGCTTATGAAAGTTGATGGACAGGTGTTTAAGAGTGAGATTGTTTTTTGCGAAGATATAGCTGCAAGGCTGGGATATAAAAAAGGAGTAATCGGAGAGTTGTCATCAAAAATATTCAGCGACCCGTCGATAACATCAGACAGAGACAGATTGAAGCAACGTGCTCAAAAGTACCTTAAATCTTAAGGGATCCTATAAAGCATTAATTTAACCGGGCCAGTCCCGGTTTTTTTGTGCGTAGTGGTCAACGAATTCTCCGTTCAGGGTTAAATAGCTGCCCATAGCTTCC
Source organism: Fulvivirga kasyanovii (assembly GCF_009711405.1). Classification (GTDB taxonomy): domain Bacteria; phylum Bacteroidota; class Bacteroidia; order Cytophagales; family Cyclobacteriaceae; genus Fulvivirga; species Fulvivirga kasyanovii. Next base: position 1,485 of record NZ_SMLW01000514.1, read on the forward strand.
GCCGTAAGGCAGGAGTGAATTGGCAAAATGGTCAAAAGGTCACCTACCTTCACTTCATCAAACATTTTCGGGCTTAGTCTTACAATGCCATGTTCCTGCGACAGGCTTTTTACATAGCAGCCCTCAACAGGCTCTCCCCACCCCTTACTGTCCTGCTGTACAATAAGGCCAAAAATCACTTTATCATTCCATTCTTCATTGTCCTTTGAGAATTGTACCGCTCCTCCATAGATGCAGACTTCCCGGGTTTGTTTGTTTATTGAAACAACAGGGCACACCATAGCCACTGCAATATCTGCAGACTGGCACGATCCAATGAAAACCTGCATCACATCATAAAACACGAAGTTGCCAGGACTGATGGCATCGATGCCACTAAAGTCCTCACCTACACTACAAGTCGGAGTATCTCCCATGCATATTTCCAAATCCGCCGACAGGTCAGCTATATATTCTTTTGCAGAGGCAATCCTGCTTTTCGTAAGCTTAAATATATTAAGTATATCTTCCTCTGACCTTGCCTTATATGAGTGCCCGGCGTGGGTGTAGACTCCCTTTAGTGACAACTTCTCTGCACTTTTTATCGCCTTTGCCACTTCTTGTATCTCAGAAGCATTATCAAACCTCACGCCTGTTCTGCCCGCTCCCGTATCAATTTCGATAAATAAAGAAACAGGATGTGTGAGCCTGTCTTTTATTGCATTGATGGCTTCAACATTATCTACCAGCAAGTTGAGTTTTACATCAGCAGCCAGTTCGTTTATCAGTTCTGCCTGAAGAATATTGAGAGGGAACGCTACTGTAATTTCATTCCACCCGGCTCCTGCAAAATACTTTGCCATACCAAGTGAAGATACTGTGATGGCCTCCACGCCTTTCTCCTTAAACCACTCCCCTACCTTCAGGGATTGATGAGTTTTGAAATGAGGCCGCAGTTTCAACCCTCTGCCTTTTGCTTTACTGACCATCCTGTCAATATTGGCCTTACACTTCCGCTCGTCTATCAACAAGGTAGGTTTGGTGATATTCATGAAGCTGGTTTTGAGTATGGTAAAACTACTTCTTTGCAGGGGCTACCGGTATCGATATGCGCACTTTTTCCCATGACATGTCAATAGAGTTATCCGTGACATCATATTGCAACCTTTCCTGGATATCTTCCTCTTCCCATTGCGGCTTTACGTTCAGCCTTACCACATCATGCTCTTTATTATAGTTGTAAGCTCCCCACGCACCATGCTCTTCTCTGCTCCAGTCTGTATTGATGATTGCCACCCAGTCTTTGTTCTTGTTCGGAATTAAATAGAAGCCATATTTTCCCGCGGGCACAACAACATCTCCTATTTTCACGTCTTCACTAAACTGAAATGATGTAGTTTCATTGGCTCCTGCTCTCCAAACCTTACCATAGGCTTCCAGTCCACCCCAAATCTTGCGATCCTTCACCCCGGGCGAACCATAATCCACGCTTACCTTTACATCACCGATCTTACCTTCTACCAGCCTTCTGGGGCTGGCAATCGCAGGCTTTTCCTCTCCATGATCAACCGACTCAGATACACTGTCCGTACCTGTTGATTGCTGGGAAGACTCTCCCGGGTTACAGGCAAAAATCGCTATTGCCGCAACAAATGCCATGCTTAGCCTAATGGCTCCTTTTTTAAACAACATTAGTAGTAAAAATTAATTATCATCGAATATGACCAATATTTTATATAACTACAAATCAACTTTTCTGTAAACTACATCTCCGCCTACAATTGTCATTTCTACTGTAGTTTTTAGCAGCTCCTCCTCAGGAACAGTCATGATATCCTGCGAGAACACCGTGAAATCCGCAAGCTTGCCGGGCTCAATGGAACCTTTAACATCCTCTTCAAACGCGCCATATGCGGCATCAAGGGTATAGGACCTTAGCGCCTGCTCTCTTGTCATTTTTTGCTCAGGCTCATAGCCTCCTTCCGGGGAGCCATCCAGCGTTTTTCGGCTTACACTTGCATAGAAGCAAGCAATAGGATTTACAGGCTCTACCGGCACATCGGTACCATTAACTATTCTTGCTCCTGATTTTAACAACTCCTGCCACACATAAGCCCCTTCCTGGATGCGCTTTTCCCCCAGCCTGTCTATGGCCCAAGGGCGGTCAGATGACATATGAATGGCCTGCATGGCCGGTATTACACCCAACTCGGCAAAACGTGGTATGTCCTCAGGGTGCAGGTGCTGCGCATGTTCAATACGGAACCTGTGGTTATCGGCAGCCTCAGGATTCTCTTTAAATGCTTTTTCGTACCTGTCAAGGATTTCTTTATTTGCCCTGTCGCCAATAGCATGAGAACATACCTGAAAGCCACTCTTCAATGCCTTCTGAGAAGTGGTATACACAAACTCCATAGGCAGCGTTTCATGACCAAAATGCCCGGGCCTGTCGGTATACTCCTCCAGCAACCATGCCCCGCGTGAGCCCAGGGCTCCATCGCAATTTAACTTCACTGACCGGATCGTCAGCAAATGATCTGTAGTATCAACTTCAGGGCCTTTCTTGTACCATTCTTCCAACAGCTCCCTGTCCCATCCGGTTAGCATTACATAGAGTCTCACTCCCAACGTACCATTTTCTTTAGCCTCCTTAAACAAAGCAATATGCTCCCGGCCTACGCCTGCATCGTGAAAGCTGGTGATGCCATGGGCGTGGCAGGCCTTCACAGCCAACTCCAACGCCTGCCTATCCTTCTCCGGGGTAGTTTCTGGTATATGCTGAGCAATCAGGCCCATAGCCGTTTCGTTGAATATACCCGTAGGATTGCCCAACTCATCCCTTATGATCTCTCCTCCTTCTACCTCTCCGGCTTCCATGCTTTCATTAGACATTTGCAAAACGCCTGCAATCTCCATAGCCTTGGCATTGGCAAAACCGGCGTGCCCGCTGGCGTGCCTTAAAAACACCGGGTTATCAGGTGAGATCTCACTCAACTTTTGGTGGGTTTGAAAACCTTTGACTGACGGCTCCGGTGAAGGAGTCCATTTGCTTTGGTGCCAGCCACGGCCTGTGATCCATTGCCCCGGCTGTGCCTTGGCCACAGCTTCTTTCACGCGCTCAACAAGCTCGTCGTAGCTTTTCACATCCAGCAGGTTCAGGTTGAGTTCATTATAGCCCAGTCCCATAAAATGGCCGTGGCCCTCTATAAAACCTGGCGTCATGGTCTGTCCCTTCAAATCAAGTACCTGCGTCGAATCCCCAATATATGCCTCCGCTTCTTTCGCCAAACCTGCAAATATGATCTTACCATTTTGTACAGCCACAGCCTCCACCTTCGGCTGGTCTGTATTCATGGTATAAATGGTACCTCCTTTAATTACAGTATCAGCCTTAACTTCTTCTTTTTGTTTACTGCAAGAAAAAACCGATAAGAGGCTGAGTAGATAAACAACTAATGTTTTCTGATTTAACTTCATAAATTTTAATTTACCTTCGGATTCGAATAGTTGGCCTTTAATTTACCATTGAATTTTCAATTTATTAACTACAAACCTCTGATATGACTTTTAATATATTTAAACGGTCGATAATTGCTATCCTATTTTTCATCACCCTGTCACATAGTCCGCTCCAGGCCCAGGAAGTTGGTCTTTCATTTTCCTATTTCCTGCCTAAAAATGGCTATTTCTCAACCCCGATCAGCCCTTTTTCCATTCGTGGGCTTGGTGTTGACCTTAACCGCTACTTCGCCTTACAAACGGGAGCTTCCCTTTACAGGATGAGCGGCTTAAATGTGAAAGACATAGATGATTTCGAAACAAAGGATGCTATTCTCGGGCCCAACTTTACTGTCCTAATCCCTGTCGAGCTAGTCCTTCAGTTTATTGGAAATACTCAGGAATTCCGACTGAAGGGGGGTGGTTTTGGCTTTTACGGATTTGACAATAAATTGAACTACGGAAACCTGGACAAGGCCATCCGTAAATTCGAAGGGTGGGATGTTGCCAACTCTGATTTTGACTACAAACATGGCATAGGTCTGGGCTACTACTTTGGAGCTGAATACATCGTCTATGTCACCCGTCAATGGGGACTGTCCCTCGAAGCGAATTACTTCATCGGAGATGCAGATTTAGGCCTCAATGGCACTTACATCGGAGGATCACAAGGCGGACAGCTCACCACAAGAGAGGTGGACTATGCTGACTCTAAAGTAGACTTTACCGGCCTTGAGATTTCTATCGGGATATTGATTACGCAGTAGTAAAGGGTAAGCGCTTCAAGTGTTCACTATTTACAAGTTTACAATGGGCCGTTTTATTAATGTTACTTGTTTAAGCAAACGGCTTGGCGTAGTGGTTAGACCGAAGTATTTTCTTCGTGGCTAAAGTGGTTGGTATTCAGTGAGAGGTGATCGGTGAATTCAGAGTGGCATAGTAGTATCTAAGCTCCCTCTTCCCCGTTGACTACTCTATGCTCATAAGTTTCTGACGGGGTCAGATGCATTGGGACAGTTTGCAGAACTAAATTGTGGCTTTGCTAAACTTTCGAGAGTTTGGTAAAGCTTGACTGTTCAGAAATGCTGACAGCAGTAATATTGCATTCCACCCCTTCGGGGCTTGTTTCTTATTGGCTAATTAACAAAAGGCTACACCTTTTGCTGATAGATAGCGCCTTCTCAGGGCTGAGGTTATACGTACGGAAGGTGCTGGCGCTACAGTACAGATAAGAAATTGGAAACAATGGCTGAGGCAAAAATTCATCAAAAAGTTAAAGTCCACAGGCTAACTGTCCCATTGAGGGGACCACAGGAGGGTTTAGCCATTCTGAAAGAAGCGTCCGGTGCGATTTGAAAGCACACAAGACACCCTCTATCCCGATTTTTTCAATCGGCATGTCTCCCTCAAGGGAGAATTTTAGTGTATGAGTATTAGTCTTTTAGTGGAACAAACTTAGCAGGCGCTTTCCAATTGGGCATTCCGATTTTTTTCAAAAATTTCGGATGACGAGAGTTTGAGCCGCTCTAAAGTTTATTTACTGTTTACCAATTATAATCCCCATACCGATCATCATTAACGCGATTACCGGATTACCGGCCTCATCGGTCGCCCTCCAAAACTGCTACACTTCCCCCAACGGCTATCACATCCTCAACGGTTCCGATAACCTGATCTGGTATCCTTGTGTTCCTGGTGATTTGTTTTCTAGTATAAAATGACAGAAAAGTTGCGGCCAATGCAGATGTGGCCCCGATCAATGCGCCTTTCCATATCCGGCGTTTGTTGATCGAGTAGATTGCTGCTCCGACCAGGGCTCCCGAGAGCGTTCGTCCTGAAAGACCTCCGGGTCGTACCCTATCGGGTATATTGGGTGATTTATCAATGGCTATCTCACCGGTAGCCAGCAATTTACTAAGCAGAGCAAATCCGGCTGAATTTAAAAATTTAAGCCTTCTGTTCTTTATTTTCAAGTTGGAATTGTACCTCAGGTAATGGCTCAGTACAGCAGTAGCTGACAAGGTGCGCAAACCTGATAAGGCTCCAAGGACAAGGGCTGTTTTTGTATGTTCTGAATTCATAGTAAAGCGATTTAATGAATATCTGCTTTACTATGAAAACACTAAAAATTGAGGTTAGTTATGTATCGGTAAGATTAATTACTAACTATAGTTGCATCTCCTACACCGGTAATCTCTATTTCTGTACGCCGGTTAATTTCCCTTCCGTCTTTCTCATCGTCATTAGATACCAGCGGGCGCTCTTCCCCATAACCTTTGGCTGATAATCTGCCTGCATCTATACCATTGGCGATCAGGTAGTCTACCACTGACTGGGCTCTTTTCTTTGACAGCACTTTATTGTAAACAGCGTTACCTACATTATCCGTATGGCCATTGATCTGCACCTGCAGGAGGGCATTTTCTGACAACAATTCCTTGATCCCGTCAAGCTCGGCCAGTGACTCTGTCCGCAGGTCTGACTTACCTGTGTCGAAGAAGATATTTTTAAGTACCACTTTCGATCCTACTTTTGCTTTTTGCAGAATGATATGGGTATCTATTTCCTGAAATTCATGGAACGCCGGCAAGTCAAAGTTAATGGAGTTAAACAGGTATCCCAGTTTGCTGGTGGATACACCATAGTTACCACCGTGTGGGATAATGAGCTCAAACTCCCCTGTATTGGGATCGGAGGTGAGTTCGGCGAGCATGGTGTTGGTTTCATTATTCATCAGCCTCAATCTGGCATACAATGGCTCCGCCGTTGAGGCATCTATTACTTTTCCCTTTAGGATAGTGACTACTTTCAAGTCTTTTTGCATCTGCACAAGTTGCTCATCGTAATACTTAACCGTTGCCCTTTCCTCCTCCTTTACTACTTCATCACTTACATCTGCCGGAACTGCCGGGCTGGTCGTTGCAACTATATTTTCCACTTCTGTCTCCGCCTCAGCTATGATTTCCTCCGCTATGATATCTTCCCTCACAGGGTCTTTTTTAGGTTTCATAGCCTTTTCTATATCAATAGAATAGATATCGGCCATTCCCTCACCACCTGGACGCAGGGAGGCATAGTATGCTCTTTTCCTGTCGGGGGTGATCACAAAATAATTGTCGTTAAAAACGGTATTGATGGGATACCCCATGTTTACAGGCTCCTGAAAAACACCATCTTTGATCTCACTGTAGAAGATATCATGGCTACCCATACCCAGATGACCATTAGAGCCAAAATAAAGGGTTTTGCCATCAGGGTGGATATAGGGAGCGTCCTCTCCCTGGGGAGTATTGATCACTGGGCCGACATTAACTGCCACACCCCATTCCCCGTTTTCATTAAGTTCACTTTTGTATATGTCCAGGTCACCCATTCCTCCTGCCCTGTCACTGGTGAAGTATAACGTTTTACCATCAGCAGTTATGGATGCAGCAGTCTCCCAGAAAAAGGTGTTGATATTATCATTAAGTGGCTCCGGCTTGGTCCATTCACCATCTACGTACTTTGACACATAAATGTCCCCCCCACCTTTCTCATAATATAAAAAGAGCATTTTGCCATCAGGCGAAATCGACGCCGCAGCATCGTGGAATTTTATATTGACGCCTCCTCCAATTTTTTCGGGCTTACTCCAAATGCCTTCAACCAGGTGTGATACATATATATCTTCATAATATGTACCATCACTGAGCCTTAAACCACCTGTGGATCCCGGTCTGTTGGAGGTCAGGATCATTGATTTGCCATCGTTATAGATCAGCGGCGTGTAGTCATTAAACCGGGAATTAATATTTTTTCCCATGTTTTCGACTTCCGCATTCAAAGGATTACTGATAAGCGAGTCAGCAAAATTGCACTCACTGATCTTGTAATCGGCAATATCAGCCCTTTTCTTATACCTTTCTTTATACCGGGTAAAAGCAGCTTTGGCCTCTTTAAAGCGGTGGTGATATTGATAGGCCATGCCCAGATAATACTCAACCTCAGAATCGATACGTGGGTTAAGTTTATATACCTTCTCTATATATTTAAGGGCTTCTTTCTTGTCATTTCCGGCGAGATAGGCCAATCCGAGGCGGTAGGTAGCTTTGGCATTTCCTGGTTTCTGGCGTATGGCTTTCTGGAAATTTACAGCAGCACGATGGTAATCACCCATTTTATAATACCGGTTTGCCTTCTTATAATAGTCTTTGAACCCTTGCGCACAAAGAGTACTACTAAAACAAAAAAATACGGCTGCTATGATGATCTTCACCCCACTCATTATCATGTAATATTACATTGATACAATAGTCAAAGCCAACTATCTATGGTCATCAAATAATATAAAAATTTATTAACGCCTGCCAATTTACGAACTAGCGGGCGCAAAATAGAAAAATTGGCTTACTTTATCAAATAAGATGTGACCAGTATCGTATCAGAAAGCTAAAATACAAGAAACCTTGCAAATAGGTTCATCCATTTCCATAAATTACCACTTTACAAATCACTGGTTTTCAACTTATAATGAATTGCATAAATAAATAACACAAGATAAAGCAAAACAACTCCCACAGCAGACATACTTACAAAATCCTGTATTTCCTGGAACCAGTATTTGGCAAATGGGAATTCGATAAGGTTATTAATAGCATGTAACGGGAAATACTCGGCAATAAATGCGAAAGACTCCGGTATATAGGCTGAAATGGCATATTCTATCGGTGTATAAAGCAATAGTATGAATATGGTAAGTGCAGACCTTTTTAATAAAACGGTAAGCAAAAACGCAAATACCATGTAAGTGAAAAGGTCAAGAAAATATGCAGGAACAAATTCAATACCCATGAATATATCTGTAAAGCTTAAATCCGGGGTGTAAATAATACCAGTAAGTAACCCTGTTATAAATACAAAAAGTGTTGACCCCAGGCTTAAAAGCAGGATGGTAAACAATTTTGATTTTATAAAATCGACCCTGCTCATACCATCGATAATATTTTGCCTTATAGTTTTATAGCTATACTCATTGGAAATGGAGATAATCACCACTATGGCAAGAAATATCTTTAAAAAGGTATAGACATAAGTGATGTTTTGCCAGATGTCCGGAAAGTGCAGTACGGGGATCCTCATCGGGTCAAAGCCCTCAAATTCGGCTCCTTTCACCTTCAACCATTTCAAGAACTCCATAACAGACACCGGAATGCTAAAGATAAGGAGGCCATACATGATATTGAGTACCCAAAAGGCTCTGTAATTCGTCAGTTTTTTAAGGTCTATTCGTAATAATCTAAGCATTGTCTGATTCGGCTAAAAGTTCAAGGAATTGTTTTTCCAGACTCTTTCTCTGGGTCAAAAGGTGAGACACGGTGATCCCTTTGCTGAAAAGATAAGCGTTGAGGTCTGATGCATGGGTACCCTCAACCAACGTTACCACAAATTTACCGCTGTCTTCCACTACTTTAGTGGCCTTATTATAAGTCTCCAGCACCTCCTGAGTTTCCGGTGCTTCGCTCATTACTTCTACAGACTCCACTCCCTTATTGACATCTTCTACACTGCCGGTGTATAAAAGTGTACCTCTCTTTAAAACACAAAAGTGGGTGCAGACTTTTTGAACCTCGTCGAGCAGGTGGCTTGCGAGGATGATAGTTTTCCCCTCTTTGGCTATTTGCTTGATCAGCTCTCTTATTTCAGCTATTCCCTGCGGGTCGAGCCCATTGGTGGGTTCATCAAGGATCATCACCTCGGGGTCGCATAGCAGGGCTGAGGCAATCGATAAACGTTGTTTCATTCCCAGGGAATATGTTCTGAATTTATCGAAACGTCGCTCATACAACTCTACTTTCTGGAGCACGAGATCGATATTTTCCTTTGGGGCTCCTTTTATTTCAGCCACGATCTCAAGATTTTTTACGGCTGACAGGTAGGGGTAAAAGATGGGGGTTTCCAGAATAGCCCCTATTTTCTTTCTTACTTCCTTACCGGGAGGCTGACCAAACCAGCTAAAGGTTCCGCTCGTTTTGTTGATCACATCCAATAATATACCGAGTGTAGTGGTCTTTCCGCTACCGTTCGGTCCCAGTATGCCAAACACATTTCCGCGCTTTACCTCCAGCGATAAGTTCTTTACCGCAGTTATGCGTCCGTAATGCTTGGTTAGATTATCTATTTTTAAAACAGTGTCCAATGTATTTTATTTACTTGAAAAATAATCCGCTCTTCATCATTCACATACGTATGTATCAGGCATCAGTACCGAAGAAATGAAAAGGGGCTTAGCAAGCTGCTAAATGGAATAATATGCTGATAAGTTAGTTGATATCCTGAACTTTTGAAATGAGATTGGCCAGTTTGTTTAAGGGCACTGACCCGATTATGTCCAGTACAGAGAAGCTTTCCGCGTCGCTCATCAGAAGCACCAGACCAGTGGTGACGCCATCGTCTTCCTGGATATACACATTGATGTTCATCCCTTCATGGCTCATGGTCATCAGGTCTTCGAAGTCTTCATCATGGTATTTGTCTACCATCTTTTTAAAATCGGCATCTGTGAGGTTGTTTTCTTTTTTGCTTACGCGAATGAACTTCATTTTATCGATGTCTTTGATCAATGCTTCAAACTCCTTGTTATCTTCCTGATTGAGCATATGCAAGGTGTTGTTATAGAAGAAAAGCGTAAAAGCATCATCATACTTCTCAGCAAATGCCCGGGTGGTTTTGCTTTGAGCAATCACTGTAACCTGAGAGGCCAGAACTGCTATGGCTAGTATGCTAAAAATTTTTTTCATAATCATATAACTTTAAGTCGTAGGTATGCTAAAAACCGCAAACACCACTGATCCTGACGGAGCGCTGCCCGTCAGGATCAGTGGTTTATGTATCGTTAAATTAATCCCAGTTTTTATGGTTCTTGGCCAAATACGCCAGATCTTTCATTTCCAAAGTTCCGTTGATGCTCATTACCATAAACTCTTCATCTTCCCTCATGAGTACCAGCATATTCTTAACCTGCGAATCCGTACCCTGAGTCATGAAGTACATCCGGTTGCTGCCTTCTTTCACAGTCATCAGTTCCTCGTACTTTTCCTTTTTCAAAGCACTTCTCATATCATCCATTGACTTGGCATCGAAGCCTGATTTATGCATCGGTATAGCCAGTATTTCCATGGACTGAATGCCTTTAGCTATCCTGGCTATGGTTTTGGCATCTTCATCGTCTTCTTCATAGGATGCTATTGACCCGATGAGTTCGAAGAGGCTGCCGTTGAGGGAAACCACCTTGGCATCACGATCATCTTTATACTTGTTCTGAAAGTCCTGTACTGTTTTGCTTTGTGCCCAGCTAAAGTTTACTGTACCTATTAATACTAATGCTACGATTAACTTTTTCATAATTTAATTTATTTTGAGTTTTTAACCTTTATTTAATTTGAGTTTCTATTTGTCCTTTTTGTTGCCATCTAGCTTTTCCAGCCCTTCCAGCCCATCAATATCCATCGCCTTCGAAATTTTGGAGATCTGCTTGAGGTCTATCTCTCCGAAAAGTGTAAGGATGAAGAATTCGTTGTTGCCTCCCATCACCATCAACAGTTCGCTGATTTTACCATCTTTTTCCTTGATCATAAACTTCATGTCCTTGTCTTCGTCCCTTACCGACATCAGCTCATCATATTCGTTCTTTGGGATCAGTGAGAATGCCTCTTTGTAAAGTTCTTTTCCCTTTGTAGTATTTTCTTTGGCAAGAATTTTCAGCCCTTTAAGCTTACTGATGGCATCCATCACCTCCTGATCTTCCTTACTGTCCATCTCCAGGTTGGTAAACAGGCCAAACATGCGGCTGGTAACGGATACATGTGTAAAATCAGTATCTCCTTCGTATTTGCTAAAAAATTTGCTGATCGCATCCTGCGCATTCAACTGAACAGTCATCATCACTCCGACAACCAATACTATTACCTTTTTCATTTTCTTATATTTTAAAGTGCTTCTGTCTCTTTTATTTTTTCCTGGGCTTCATTAAATACACCCACTTTTTCAACTTCTTTCCTGCCTTTGTTAAAGTTTTTGGAAATCAGCATCAGTGCTTTTTTTGTTTCTTCAAAGGCCTCCTTCGGGTCTTCGAAGGTATCGGCTATGTACGGGTCTACCTTATCTTTTTTATTGAGGTACTCTTCCCTTACAAAATAGCCTGCGGTAACCAGAATGAGCGCTACTGCGGCCACCTTGGCCATGTCGTAAAACAAGCGTATAATTTTGCCTTTACCACCGGCTGGCTCTTCCTGTTTTGCTTCGATCTGGGCAAGCACCTGCTCATCAAAAAGGCCATCCAGGCTGCCGTTTTTCCTTTCATCCTCATAGTACCTGAATAGCGGGGCTATTGACTGCCATTTGGCAGGTACACTTTCCGAATTGAAGAACTGTCCAAGCTCTTTTTCCTCTTCAAGTGTGGTCTCGCAATCCCAATACTTAGCCAACAACTGCTCTATCCTATCCAAGTCCATATGCATTGATATTTAATAAACTTTCTTTCACTGCTTTTCTCGCTCTGAACAGGTTTACTTTCACCTGATTCATATCTATTTCCAGAATATCACTGATCTCTTTGTAACTATACCCTTCAACATCCCTCAGTTGAATTACCTGGCGCTGTTTCTCCGGTAGTGCCTCTATAAAGCTGCCGATATTCTTCATCATATCACTCATTTCTGCCGTGCGGTAAGGTGTTTCACTTTCTCCGCTGCTGATATCAAATCCCTCTTTCATGGGGTCGGTATATTTGCTGTGCTTTGATTTTAACCGGTCCAGGGAAACATTCCTTGTTATCCTCATGCACCAGGCCTCCATATTCTCTAACTGATCCATGCCTTCCCTTTTATTCCAGACTTTGATCAATACCTCCTGAACAACATCACGGGCATCATCCTCGTCCTTGAGGAACCTCAGCGCAAAGCGGTAAAGCTTGTCTTTAACTGGTAATACCCGTGTCTTAAATTGTTCTAAACTCATGATTCAATAGCAAGACGACACGACTAATGGAATGTTACAGAGGGGAATAATTTTTTTCTTAATTAATATTAAACGAACCCTCCAAGGGTTTTGAACCTTTGGAAGGTTATGGATTACTTCAATTACTTCCTGATCATATGAACAGAAAACCACCCCAGCACAAATATAATAAGTCCCATAACAGCCCAGAGCCATGCTTTATTTTCAAAAAGGGGACTTGCGGCATCTACAGGTGCCTGGGTTATAACTTCTTCCGGCCCCAGTTTAAGGGCTGGCAGGTCTTTGGGAATATTATTTGTGAAGTTAACGATGTCATAATCGGGTGCCGTGGCGTTTTCATTACCATATACCAAGGCGTAGGTTGCCGGCTCTGTAAACCTGGCGTGTAGCTCGTAAATATTTCCTTTTACAGCAAAATCATCAGGTTTTAAAGGGTTATTATCGGAGTTATGAATAATGATCTTAATTTTTCGTGTAAAAACACTTCGGAATTTTAGCTCATTATTTTCCAGCGAACTTAATGTGCCATTGTAGGCCATTCTATACCGGTCTTTCCAGCCATTAGGGGTTTGGATACTGTCGAGGAGATACTCAACGGTAACAGGTCTGTAAAAATCATATTTATCAGATACCTTAACCTGAATTTGAGATACAGGAACAACCTCTCCCAAATCCAGCATGACCTGAGTCTGCCTTTGATCGTTATTTTCAGTAGTCTCCTGGCTTATAATTTCATGGGCCACATAATCTCCCGGCACAAATACTTCTTCTGTAAGCTGAGCTGAATTGAGTATGGGAACTGAGCCATTTTCAGGAATGAACAAGCGCAGGAATTGGTATTTCACCGCAGGAAAAGCAAGCGTATTAAAGGTATATTGGGTTTGATCGTTTTTAATGGATAGTATCCGCGATGATTCAACTACGGTAAACCATTCCTTCTGATCCTGACTGCCCTCCAGAGTAACGTACCTGTCGTAATTAGTCTCCTGAAAATCCAGTTCAATATGATTAATGCTCCGGGACGAAGGCACTTCAAAGGTATAGTAGTAGCCTTTTTGGTTGTGTGCAGAATTAATCAGGTTAAAATCCACCTGCTGTCTGGAATAGACATCTTCATTTACACGAAGTATATAAGGAGCCTCTATGGTATCATTTGAGGCTGTAATGCCATAGACCCTGAGGTCGGACAAGCCCGGGGAAACTCCATCAAAAATATCCCCTGGCAGCACAATCTTATGCCATACGCCTGACACTCCTTCTAAGGCTCTTTTGTGCTTATAGTCGCCCATTTGACTG
>NZ_SMLW01000203.1 GCF_009711405.1 Fulvivirga kasyanovii
CTATTACCTCAGCCAGTATTACCGAACAGTTAAGCTTTAGGATCAAGTGGAATTTCTGGGGGAGAACCTAAATTTTCACCTCTTTGCTGACAGACAGTAGTTAATCAGCAATCGGCAAAAGCAGTAGGCAACTCTTATAATGATAACAACAAGCGCGGTTTACTTATTTTTAGTGGCAAGTTTCACATTACTGGCTTTACTTTTCAGTCCATTTACTCCACAGGTTTTACGTTTGCCCAAGCTTTACCAAACTTTCAAAGTTTTAGTAAAGCCGCAATTTAGCTATGTAAGCTATCATTAAATTTATCAACCAAAAAGTTCGTATTAATGTCCTGCAGAAGGTTTTGACCCTGCCATGATCGGGAAGATTCCAGATATTTTCTTTAAGCGCAGTCATGAAATCACATTTTATAACGAAAATTCTGGAATGACGGGTTATTGGAGACAGGTGATTATACCATGTCTTCCCGGAATTTTCGCAGAGTAACGAAGAAAATATCCGGGATCCCGAACTTAGGAGCACCTACAGAGCCTGGCCTGCTTGATATCTCATATATGCATACTAAGGCCGCGGAGACCTCCCGCTGAGGAATCCGCCGGAAAGCAAAGGTATAGGCTTTATTACATCACCTTCTTTTAAGATGATGCCCTCGATACCAGGCGCTCTACAAATTCTTCATCGAGCTTCAGCATCAGAGTTGGTGAGAAATAATTGGTTTCCACTGTTTTGATCTTAGCTATCATGCCCCTGATCTTCTCTGCTTTGTTCTTCTTGATATCACTGATGGACACTTTCATAATCTTCGAAAGCAACAGGATATGTTCACAGCTATCTTTGCCTTGTAGCCTTATCTGCCTTTGAATACTGTTGATCAATTGGTTGAACAGGTCGAAATCATTAACCAGGCAATATTGAAGCGCCAGAATGATCTTTATCTCCAACTGCATATGCGGAAGCTTTTTAAGGCTTACGTCATTCAGCAGGTTATTGATCCATTTAGCGGCCTCGTCATATTTATTAACATAGTAGCACGATAGCGCACGATACATGGCATATGTAACATAAGTAGGACCATCCAGCTTGTCTATTTCAAAATCATGAAAGAGCCCCTCATTTTCTTCATAGATCTCCCGGGTAGTATTCATCCGGATGTGCCGCTGCATTTTGGTAACCAAAAACTGCGCAGGATAAGTATATAAAGTATAGCTGGTAAGCAGATTACTGGCCGCGTCATTGACCTCCTCATAGTATTTTTCTGCCTTTCTGTATACTTTGTAGTGGTTATAATATTCAAGCTTCAGGAACTCAAAAACCAGGTTGAGGTGGTAATAGATGGAGTCCATCTGGTATTGGCTGAATATCTTTTGAACATTGTCAAGAATGTCTTCGATAGGCTCCAGGTCATCGTCCATGGAGTCCTGATGATCTACGAAAAGCCTGTGGAAGATGGCCATACAGCTATAGTAAACATACAAACGGTGTGATTCATAGAGCACGCTTACATTATAGGTTTCTCTCAGCAGCAGTGTAAGGCCAAGTTTATCGGTATCATCACCAGAAAGTGCAAATTGTCCATATTTCTTAAAATATTCTGCCAGCAAATCTTCCGCCTTATCTACTGCCAGCATATACGCCACATGCCTGTTGTACAACTGGGAGTAGTTGAAGTAGTCAGGCGAATTGAGGTGCAGCTTTTTCAATGATTTATATATGATAGTCAGTTCGTTTGACAAATCGTAGTCCAAAAGCTCCTTCTCAAGTTTTTTAAGGGTGGCGATGGCAATGGCCTTCTTCTTGGTGAAAATGATCTCATTGATATTGGCAACCTTTTTCAGAATATCTGTCCTTGGGCTTTCCATCTGCTGGATCAGGTACTCTTCAATCTTTTGGTTTAGCCTCGACCGTAATGTGTAGTAGGCATTGGTATTTACATCCAGCTCCTGCATAATCTTGGTATCAGAAAGCTGCCTTTCCCTCATTGCCTTTATAAGATAAGCTGATTTATCCGCATTGCTTTCTAATAGTGAGTCATGTATTGCCTGAAAATCCCTGTTGGATAATTGCTTGATAATATTTTTCAGCTTAGCCATAT
>NZ_SMLW01000280.1:0-1300 GCF_009711405.1 Fulvivirga kasyanovii
GTGTAATAATAGACTCTATATTGATTAGTTTAACTTCTACATTATCTGAGTAATCACTCCAACACCCAAAAGCATTAGAAACCTGAACGCTATAATTGCCGTCTGACACCTCAATGTCTGACATTTCATTTCCATTATTCCACCTATAAGCAGAATAACCACCTGGAGCTTTTAAAATGGTTGTTTCATCAGGGCAAATTTCTGTACCATTGGATACATCTACTGTTGGTGTCTGCGGAGAATTAATTAGCTTTATTTGTACAGGATCAGAGTTATCACTCCAACAGTTGGATGAATCTTGTATACTAACTTCATATGACAAATTAAGTTTGGCATATATAGATTGTGTCTGTGCTCCCGTGTTCCATTTGTATGTCTGATATCCTTCTGGAGCTGAAAGCTTGACAGAATCACCTGCACATATCATATTAGATTGATTTATGTTGATTTTTGGCTGTAAAGGCCTATTCTTAAAATTTACTAAAACTTCCTGAGAGTATTTAGACCAACATTCCTCGGTGTAACCTAGCCGAACAGCGTAATCACCCGATTTATTCACATTTATTGATTGATTCTGTAGAGTACTGTTCCATTCATAATATTTCGCTTCAATTGATGAGGAAAGTGTCATATACTCTCCTTCACAACTGGATTTATTGCCTATTACTGTTGCTGAAGTTAAAGGAGGAATTTTTTCATTAAAGTCTACTTCTTTCTCCACGCTATAGACTTGGCCTTTTGAATTTTCTATGGTTAGCCTAACAGTATACATATCAGTTGAACTATATCTATGAATAGGTTCTAATAAGGTAGAAGTATTCCCATCACCAAAATCCCATTTGACACTGATTATACTTCCCAAATTTGCATAGTTTGAAATATTTTGAAAGTGGAAGTTATTATCACAGTCCCGGTAAAAAGTAAACTCTGCGGAGTTATTAAACCCAAGATGAGATGTCAGGATATTGTAGTTAACGTATGGGCCCTGAGTTGCGCTTGCAAAATTAAGATCATCCAAACTTACATTGTCAACGAAAGAACCTGTAAACATAATGCCTCCATTGATGTGAGGTACAATACCAGTTACATAACGAATCCGTCCATGCCTAGCCCAAATAGTATTCCCTTTTGGGTCTATTTTGGCAAAGAAGTTATACTCAAATTCCGCTATATCGTTATCTAATAACACATGTCCTATTTTTATAGACTTATAAAAATTGCCACTTATATAAATTTCATTATTATCATTAACAGATAGGTTTTTTGCTTCTTTTTGCCCATATCCATCATAATATCGATC
>NZ_SMLW01000280.1:1584-4044 GCF_009711405.1 Fulvivirga kasyanovii
CTGAATCCTTTCTATGCTACTAATTTTGGCACTCTTTTCAAAAGGCATTCTCTTTGCAAAAAGTAAACTCCCCTCTTGATTATAACCAAAGATTAATGACTGGTACCATTCATCTGGAGGTTTAATGAAAACGGAGTCACCAATAATTACCTCACTAGAATAATAAGTATTGGCCATTATTATATCTCCAGAAGAATTGACGGAAAAATTGTCTGAAGATATGGGCAAATTAGTAGAACTCTCAACACTTCCATCTTTGTTTAAAGTGGTCAAAAATGTTCCTTCTAAAATATATATTTTATCATTTTTGTACTTCGCATACCCATTAATTGCTCTATACCACAATAAATCTCCTTTTTTGTCCAATTTCGCAATAATCCTTTGGCTATTATAACCACTGGTAGAAATTGTAATAGTTGAATCCCCGATTGTAACATTCCCGGTAGTAAAAGAGTTTATGTAATAAAGGTTATCCTCACTATCAACAAATATATTATCACTGTAAGAGATCATACTTGCTTTATCATATGATACTATTTTACTCAGACCTACTGGTTCATTATCTGAGTTGTAGGTTATAATAAATCTATAGGATTCATCAGTTTCAATGGTTAAGTTTCCTACACTTAAATTACCTCTTGTTTTTCCTAGCACTAGATACTCATTATTTTGTGTTTTTGTAATGTCAAGACCCTCAGACCAATTTGAAGCTTCAGTAGGATCCCCCCAAATGAAATAAGGATTTGGTGAAGGTTGGTTAATTACGATTAAATCCACAAAGCCCATTTGGCTTTCACACCCATAATTACTGACTGCTTTGTAATAAACTCTTCTTGTATTCTCTACATATTCGAATATTTCGACACCGACTTTAAAGGGTTGTTCGTCGTCTATAGAATTATACCAATAAACATTTCCCGTGTTTGAGTCATAGTCAGTTTGAATGTGTAACTCCGTTGGACCATGCGTACTTGAAGCCTCACTTATGATATTAGGTATAGCCGGTATTCCCCGTTTTGTTGCCAGAACTTCAAACCTATTAATGGTCTTGCACCCTAATGTGTCAATTGCCTCAACATAGTAAATGGAATTTGCCCACATATTGCCTGTATATTGGCTTCCTTCATGAAATGGTTGTGTGTCCGAATTATTGTTATAATACCATTTGTATTGATACATCGAATCCAGTTGAATAGATACGGCTCCATAACTTCCATTACCACAATAAGAAACATTTATATCATCAAATACCGGATTATCGAATACCTCAATTAGCTTTTCGACTACATCAGATTGTCCACGTGTATTGGTTACTTTTAATTTCACATTGTATAAGCCTGACGTGGTAAATTTATGAGATGGGTTACGTTCAGTTGAATATGACCCATCTCCAAATGTCCAATACCACTCCACAATGTCCAGACCTCGGCTTGTTTGATTAAACTTTATCTCTTCAGACAAACAAGTTATTTCAGGTAAGGAAAAATCAGCTAAAATGCCTTCAAATTCTTCAATGCCTCCATACATAACTTTTACTGTGTGATCACCTAAATCTGAATAAATTACGTCTGCGACACCATCACCATTTAAGTCGCCAACTGCAAATGCATTGTCATTGGGTACTCTTAAGAATGCGGCCTCGTATGCTTTAAAATTTCCATTTCCTATATTCTCAAAATAGCCAATGCCATGTGGGTAACTCCGACCTGCAGTGACTAAATCATCGTCACCATCAGAGTCGAAGTCATACATTTCAATAGACACAAAACTTTGACCACCTGTTCCAAGTATTTTTTGCTTTTCAAACCCTGTACCAGTATTTTTTAAAACCACTAATCCCCTGTCATAGCTATCTTCAACAATAATATCAATCATCCCATCTCTATCGACATCAGAGGTTTCTACAAAAGACGAATGACCTGTTGACGCTTTTAACTCTTGATCATTCAGATGAAGCCATCCTCCACCATTGGAAATTACATCTATGTTTCCATCATTATTCATATCATCCAACGAAATAAAAGAGGAAAAACCATCTGACTCAACCAGTGCCTCTAAAGACCACCCGGAAACAGTCCCATTACTATAAGTTATTTTAGGACTATTATAGTCCCTGCCAATAGCCAAGTCATCATAGTTGTCGTCATTATAATCTAAGGTAACAAGAGAATTTGCATAGTCGATTGAAGAAACGATTGTATAAGGTCCTGAAAAATATTGACCTCCATTATTTTTCCACAGCAAGACAGAACTATGTTCATTTGACCATCGACTCGATGTTTTTATTACAGCTATATCTAAAAAATTGTCGTTGTTGTAATCAAGAATAATTACATCCTGCACAAAGATTTTGCTTAAGGGTAAAGCTCTAGTAGTGAAAGTACTATCGCCGTTATTAATGCCCCAATAAATTTCATCACCATTTGCAATAAAATCGTTAAGACCATCATTATTTAAGTC
>NZ_SMLW01000066.1 GCF_009711405.1 Fulvivirga kasyanovii
AACTCATAGGTATCAAAACCTGAAGTCGCCTGTATTTCAACTACATTGCCATCACATCCAGGATCTGGCACTTGAGCTAAAGCGAGTACAGGAGTTGGCAATATATTTATAGTAATCGTCTCTAACAGAACGCCACATGCTGCGGAAAATGCCTCTACTTCAATTACTTGTCCATCTGTCAGGGTTGTGGCGTCAAAGGTATTGTCCGCTGAGGCCGCCTGTAAAACAGGACCGCCTACACCATCTCTGAACTCATAGGTATCAAAACCGGTTGTTGCAGATACCTCAACACTCACTCCAGGACAAAGCCCTGGATCAGGATTTTGGGTTATAGTCAATACAGGAGCTGCATTGATTTGTATAGTAATGCTGGCTGTAAATGTACCACAACCTGCCGATACAGCTTCTACTTCTATAACCTGACCATCGGTAAATGTGGTCGCA
>NZ_SMLW01000072.1 GCF_009711405.1 Fulvivirga kasyanovii
ATAAATTCCTGAATTGTTTTTGGATGCTTTATTTTTGCCGGCATCAGCAAATTGGTACTTTTCATGATCATCATAATTGATCTTAGTTATTATCACAATATGCCCAATACTCCCTATACTCTTCTCTTTCCCAGGGCCTATAAAAACAATATCCCCTTCTTTCACATCCTCTAATGATGTGCTATAATACCCATATTTCTCCAGGTACCTGGCCATTCTTCTTGTGCCACGCTCCTCATCCTCAAATTCTTTTAGGTTCTTATCATTAAAAGATTTGCTATAGGTATTGATCTCTTCGGGAGTCAAATAACCTTTGTCCTGCTTAAGGCGTCTGGCCTCCTCTGATTCGGCCGTAGCTACCACTTCTTTAATAAAGTGTGAGCAGTCTACACCTGTCCCGGCATTTTTATCTTCCCAGTTCCACCGGTATTTTCGATCATCTTTTTTGTTATCTGCCGCTTCAAT
>NZ_SMLW01000160.1 GCF_009711405.1 Fulvivirga kasyanovii
AATCCTAGAAAACTTTCTTTTTGAAATAAGTGAGGGCAAGTTGACGGTTACAGCTTCTGACCTGCAAACTTCTATGATTACCGAACTAGAGGTGGAGTCTAAAGAAAACGGAAGCATTGCGGTACCAGCCAGAATACTTCTCGAAACGCTTAAAAACCTTCCCGAGCAGCCTGTAACCTTCACCATAGACGAGGAGACCTATAGTGTAGAGATCAGTTCTGATAACGGTCGATATAAACTTGCCGGTGAAAATGCCACGGACTTCCCTAAGGTACCTGCAGTATCGGATGATTTCTCAGTGGATATGTCAACCTCTGTATTGAGCGCAGCTATCAACAATACCATTTTCGCTACCAGCAACGACGAACTTCGTCCTGCGATGACAGGGGTTTACATGAACCTGACTGATACAAACACTACTTTCGTTTCTACAGACGGGCACAGGCTGATCCGTTACAGAAGAGTGGATGTGGCATCTGATAATGGTAATGCCATCATCATCCCAAGAAAAGCACTGAACCTTTTGAAGTCAACATTGCCAACAGAGAACACCAACGTAACAGTGGAGTTCAACGTGTCAAACGCGTTCTTCAAGTTCAATAATATAAAAATGATCTGTAGGCTTATCGATGAGCGTTTTCCTGATTATGAAAACGTAATCCCTTCAGGTAATGACAATAAAATGACCATTGATCGCTCAGAGTTTTTAAGCTCCCTGAAAAGGATCGCGATCTATGCCAACAAAACTACCCACCAGGTGAGATTGAAAATTACCGGAAGTGAGCTTCAAATCTCAGCAGAAGACCTCGATTTCGCTAACGAAGCTAACGAAAGGCTTTCATGCGAGCACGATGGGGGAGATATCGAAATCGGCTTCAATGCTAAGTTTTTAATTGAAATGCTGAACAATGTAGACTCAGATAAAGTGCAGCTACACCTTTCAGAACCAAACAAAGCCGGCTTACTGATACCAACAGAAAAAGATGACAACGAAGATATCCTCATGCTGGTAATGCCGGTGATGTTGAATAACTACGTTTAAGAATACTTGAAGTAAGGTAAAACAGAAGAGGCAGCACGAAAAGTACTGCCTTTTTTGTGGCCTGATTTTTCCCTAATCCAATCCCTCGGCAACAAACATCTCACCCCAAATCGTCATCCTGAAATTTTCTGTATTGTACTTCGTATTGTTGCTACCCAACTTCATAGAAAATATTCAGGGTCTCCCTGATCTGAGCAGTATACGTGCTTAGTAACAATATCTCCAATTACGAGTATCCGCTAAGCCTCACTTGTATGATCTAAATGCCGAGGAGTACTCTTCGAGAGACATCCGCTGGGAAGTGGAAAGAATAGGGATCAAGCGAAATTTCTGGGGAGCCCCTAACACTTTCACCTCTTTGCTGACAG
>NZ_SMLW01000018.1 GCF_009711405.1 Fulvivirga kasyanovii
TGCCATGAATAACGCAGAGTCCTCTCCGAAACTCCGAGAGACTCTGCTGGGAAGTCATGTGGATTAGCCTTAGTCTCCTAGAGACAACCATCCCTACTCCCATAATCTGTCCCCTGACAGATCATCTGCTGCCTGTTCACTACTACCGAAGGTAATTTGATTTCTGTAAGGAGGCGAATGAAGATTGAGAGGCACAAGGGTTAAATGATATTCTGCCAGGAAGTAGTAATTAACTTTTTTAAAAAGATTGAA
>NZ_SMLW01000081.1 GCF_009711405.1 Fulvivirga kasyanovii
ATGTCTTGTTTTGTAAATAAAGAAAGAAAAATGAAGATACCCGCAATTACCAGATTAACCGCTGAGTATTTACCTTTTATGAACACACCTCGCAGTAAAAACGCCAGCCCTACAAGCTCATAAACAAATACCGTATGGTTGTACCAGGGCCAGAAGTTTACAAAAACATAGGAAAGACAGAAAAAAATGACACCCAAAATTCTAACAGGAGTAGCGACTTTGAAGGTCTTCATTATTGAAATAAAAGCTACTATGGATATGGCATTAAGGAACACCTGCGCTTTTATAAGCGATGACATAAATGGACCGAATATCTTGAAGAAGATAGCAGGTATAATCCAAAAACCATAACCTAGAGGCATACCAAAATCACGAAATGGAAATTGCCCCAAATACATCCTGTAAGCCCCATCCCATGCCAGATAAAGGTTTATTTTGTAGGGAAAGGTTACGAACAATGGGATACAGCAAAATATTAAAGCCGTTAATATTTCGATTATTTTTAGCTCTCTATCCTTTAAAAATGAATATTTAAAC
>NZ_SMLW01000416.1 GCF_009711405.1 Fulvivirga kasyanovii
ACTCTCCTTACAACCATACCACCCAGTGAGCCATCTACCACTCTATGGTCATAGCTATGTGATAGGAACATTTTGTGTCTAATAGCTATGGCATCGCCATGCGGGGTTTCTATAACGGCTGGTTTTTTGACAATTGCTCCCAATGCCAGGATACCTACCTGGGGTTGCATAATGATAGGCGTACCCATTACGTTGCCAAATGAACCAACATTTGATATTGTGAATGTGCCTCCGGATAACTCATCAGGTGTTAGTTTATTTTCACGAGCCCTTCTGGCGAGATCATTTACTTTTTTTGCCAGACCGGTTATGTTGTACTGATCAGCATTTCGGATTACAGGTACAATCAGGTTTCCTGAAGGCAGGGCTACAGCCATACCAATATTGATGTCCCTTTTCTTGATGATCCTGTCACCATCAACCTGAACATTGATCATTGGATAATCTTTGATGGCTTTGGTTACCGCCTCAATGAAAATTGGAGTAAACGTTAGGTTGTCACCTTCTCTTTGCTTGAATTCATTTTTCTTTCTGTTTCTCCAGAAAACAATATTTGTTACATCAGCTTCCACAAATGAAGTAACATGAGGTGAGATACGTTTGGAATCGACCATTCTGTCCGCAATCATTCGGCGCATGCGATCCATTTCAATGATTTCATCTCCAGCACTAACGGAAACATTTACTTTTTGTGGAGGCCTTGTTGTAGTCGTTTCAGCAGAAGGTTGTGCCTGAGGTTGCTGCTGTGCCTGTGGTGTAGGTTCTGAGCCTCTTGTTTTAACATATGAAAGAATATCATTCTTTGTAACCCTTCCCTCTTTGCCAGAGCCGGGAACACTTTCAAGTTCGGTCATGGAGATACCCTCTTCCTTGGCTATGTTTTTAACAAGCGGGGAATAAAACCTTCCGGAAACAGGTTCGGCCAGCTTTACTGCACCATTAGAAGAGTGGGACTCTGCAGCAACAGGCTCTGCTTTTGACTGTGCCGGTTTATCTTCTTTGGCAGCAGGTGCCGCTGATGTAGATGCTTCATCACCGTCAGTTGCAATGATAGCAATAGGCTTTCCAACCTCTACAACATCGCCATCTTTGGCCAAAATTTCTTTAAGTACACCGGCATGGGTTGACGGTACTTCAGTATCTACCTTGTCTGTAGCCACCTCCAGTACAGATTCATCCTGCTCAATGGTGTCGCCTTCCTGCTTGAGCCATGTAAGCACAGTGGCTTCCATAATACTTTCGCCCATTTTGGGCATTATTAGTTCTACTAGTGCCATTTATCTTGTTAGGTTTCGACTTTCCGTCCTTAAAATTAACCGCAAATTTAGGATTTTACTGCTTTATCTCAATCGATTTCGATAAACTTATCCTGATTAGATTTAATAATGCAACTGCAGTAGCCTGTATGTTGATATCCCTGTCCTTCCATAACTGTAATTTGCGGGTAATTGTTTGTTCTCCATCGGCATAAGCAATCCAGACCGTGCCCACTGGTTTGTCAGGGGTGCCACCACCTGGCCCTGCTATACCACTGGTAGCGACGCCAATGTCGGCATTAAATCTTTTTCTTACCAGGTTGGCCATCTCATAAACAGTTTGCTCACTTACTGCCCCATGATCCAGTAATGTTTGTTCGTTTACCCCTAAAATGTCAATTTTTAAACTGTTGTGATAAGGGATAACAGAGCCCTGATAGTATTGAGAGCTGCCTGCTATACTGGTTATCTTATGAGAAACATAACCACCTGTACAGCTTTCTGCCAAAGCAATAGTTTTATGCTGGTCTAATAGCATTTTACCTACAACCTCTTCTATCTGGTCTGTATCATATCCGTAGATATATTTGCCAGCCAGTTTGTGCAGATCCTGAATTAAACTCTCAACTTCCACTTTCAATTTGTCAAGATTGTCTCCAATAGCAGTCAGCCTCAGTTTAACCTGTCCCATGCTGGGTAAGTAAGCTAATTTAATATGCTCAGGGAGGCTATCTTCCCAGTCTTTGATCATTTCTGCCAGCCACGATTCTCCAATGCCGATGGTTTTAATAATTTTATGAAAGATAATATCGGTTTGGAAAACTTGCTGTAATTGAGGGATCACCGTGTCGGTCATCATCTTTTTCATTTCATGAGGTACTCCTGGCATAGAGACGAAAACCTTTCCATTTCTTTCAAACCACATACCGGGAGCCGTGCCAAGTTTATTGCTTACCATATCGCAACATACGGGGAGGGCAGCCTGCAGGCGGTTAACTTCTGTTAGCTCCAGTCCTTTGCTTGCAAAAAAGTTAGATACTTCCTGTAGCGCAGCTTCATTCATTGCTATTTCACACCCAAAATACTCTGCTAAGCAAGGTTTGGTCAGATCATCATTAGTGGGGCCAAGGCCACCAGTGATGAGTACTATGTCTACCCTGGCTTCGGCTTCTTTAAAGGCAGTGAGAATGTCTTCCCTGGTATCACCGACAGTAGTTTTTCTGATAGTTTTAATTCCAATTTTGTCGAGTTCGGCGCTCATCCATTGAGAATTGGTATCCAGCAGTTGACCATAAAGTATCTCATCTCCAATGGTTAATATTTCAGCTTTCGTTTTGTTCATAAAATGTTAAACGATGGTTTATGTATTTGTTTCGCTAAAATAAGTAAAAATGAATGAGGAGATCATGATTATAGGTTATGAGCGTAGAGGTAGAGATGAATTATCAATTTTATTAACGGGTATCTTTTCTTAAATTGGATTAAAACTAACTGAATAATACATTGAAAAAGCTTACCATACTTACAGTCCTTATAGCGATGCTTGCGGCGTGTACCTCATCTCAAATCAACAAAACTATTGGTGATATTAATAAAGCTTTGGGTGAAGAGTCCCTTTCTACAGAGCAGGTTGTTGCCGGCCTTAAAGAAGCTTTAATAAAAGGTATAACTACAGGCTCGGCTGAAGCATCAAAAATTGACGGCTACTTCAAAAATCCAAAAATAAAGATCCCCTTTCCTCCCGATGTGCAACGAGTTGAAGAAAAGCTTAGGCAGATAGGTCTTGGAAATGAAGTTGATAAGTTTGTTATGACACTAAACAGGGGCGCAGAAGATGCAGCGAAGGAGGCAAAACCAATCTTCATAAATGCTATAAAGTCAATGACCATTCAAGACGCTTGGGGAATATTAAAAGGCGATGACAACGCCGCAACCCAATATCTGATAAAAACTACCTCTGTGCAGTTAAAGTCCAAATTCAAACCTGTAATTAAAAATTCACTGGACAAAGTAAATGCAACAAAATACTATGGAGATATAGTAACAACCTATAATAAAATACCTTTTGTTGATAAGGTAAACCCAGATCTTGATGATTATGCTACGGATAAAGCTATTGAAGGGCTATTTTATCTTGTAGCGCAGGAGGAGGAAAAAATTCGGAAGGATCCTGTAGCGAGAACTACTGAGTTGTTGAAGAAGGTTTTTGCAGCGCAGGATCAATAATGTGCATTGCAGGGTGAGAGTATAGATTGTAATTATTTTATTGTTATATTTTTGGTAATTATAGTTTAATAACTTTCTGAAGTTAATAAGCCTGTCTGCTAATGGATGTTGCTGGATTTTAGAAGTTTATGGCGGGAAGTGTAAGGTGATTTCATTGTGAAATTAAGTTTATATGACGATTGAA
This sequence comes from Fulvivirga kasyanovii, assembly GCF_009711405.1. Taxonomy (GTDB): domain Bacteria; phylum Bacteroidota; class Bacteroidia; order Cytophagales; family Cyclobacteriaceae; genus Fulvivirga; species Fulvivirga kasyanovii. The sequence goes on from NZ_SMLW01000416.1 coordinate 3,667, forward strand.
TGATGAGGAATCTTATCAAGGAATAAGTCTTAATAAATATTGCGATATTGTCGATAATCTTACACTAGAGTAAATTTTATAATTAAATTATTACATTTGTTTTTTAATTATAAAACCAACTGAAAACCATGAAAAACACCTTTGCAGAATTCGTTAAAAATTCATTATTGGCTTTAACCTTACTTACAATTGTGTCAGTTTTTTCATCATGTGGAGGGGATGACGATGGAGATCCGGAACCTCAACAGCCTACTATAACCAGTATAGAGCCTGCCAAAGGAGAAGTAGGTGATGTTGTAAAGATTACTGGTACCAACTTCAGTACTACTGTATCAAATAATAAAGTTAGTTTTAACGGAGTTGAGGCTTCAATAACATCTGCAACAGCAACAGAGATTAAGACAACAGTGCCTGCTACAGCTACTACAGGAAAGGTCACTGTTACAGTTGTAGGAGTGGATCCTGTAACCAGTACCTCAGACTTTGTGGTGTTTGATTGCTCTGTCCTTACCCTTACTTTGACATCGGGAGGCTACAGCATTGAAGCAGAAGCCAGTGGAGGTACGGCTCCCTATGAATATGCACTTGATAATGGAAGTTACCAGTCCGAAAGCAGCTTTGATGTAGATGCAGTTGATCATACAGTGAAAGTAAAAGATGCCAATGGATGTGAGGCAACAGCCATTATTACTGCGGCAACTTTAAAAACCTATACCGATGAGCGTGATGGACAAACATACAGTGTTGTTAAAATAGGAGATCAGGTGTGGTTAGGAGAAAACTTTGCTCTTAATACTAATACTGCTGATTCTACATCGTCATGGTGTCCTGGAGACGTTGCTGCTAATTGTGATACATACGGCAGACTGTATACATGGTATGTTGCATCGGAAATGGCTCCTGAAGGATGGAGATTGCCTTCTCAGGCTGATTGGGAAGCATTGATTGCAGAAGTGGGGGGAGAGGCAACTGCTGGAAAGGCCTTGAAGGAAGGCTCCTTTGGATTGCAACGGGCAAGTTATAGAGATGAAAATGGTTCTTTTGGAACGTTAGGGGTCGTTGGGCAATATTGGTCGTCACAAGTTGATCCTGATGACAATGCCTTGATGATCAATTATGAAATATCTTCTTCCGATGCGATAGATAACTATTCACTGTTAGGGAAAGTAGCAATAAGTGTTAGGTTAATTAAGGAATAAAGCTATGGTAAAGTCTTTGCTGCTTATAAGCCTAGGGGTATTCTTTTTTGCAAATGCCTTTGCTGTGGCACCTGCGGTAGATTCAACTTCAACAGAACCTTTAGAAGGTGCGAAAATAGCAGTTAGAGATAATATAATTGTTATACCTTATACCGCGAACTTGAGGAATTTAGATGATAGTTCGCTTGATGATAACAATGCCGATAATTTAGTTACAATATCTCTTAACGGTCAGTTAATAAATACTGGGTTTGATGTTACTATGAATGGAGGTAAAAATAAGTTCATTATAACTTTTAGCGATCTTCTCTCGCCAGGCTCCAGTTATAGTATAACAATTGATTCGGTAGAAAACTCCTCCAATGAACCCAGTGGAATTTTTACTCTTAATTTTACCACGGGCAACTTGGCCAGTATAGACAATATTACTGCTTCCAACAAAGTATGTGTGGGGGGAACGGCTAATTTGGGTACTATTATCATAAGGGAAGGATTTAAAGGGAATTTTTATGATGAAAGTGGGCAAAACTCACATCAGGATTTAAAATTGACTTTGCCAAATGGGTTCAGTTTTAATTCAAGTGGCGGCAGTATAACCGTTAATAACGGTGGTTCTTCGGATATAGTTGTTGACGCAGCTTCTTTTGGTTATGAGGATTTTGGTGGAGTGGATGTTTTGTTTATTGGTTTCAAACATAGTGATGTTTCAGGCTTAGATTTTTTAGATGTAATTAAACTATCAGGAATTAAAGTGAATGTTGCGGGAAACGTTGCTCCTGGTACTTATAATATTACATTAGCGAATGTTGACTTCTCATATCCTGGATTGGCCGTGAATGACATTGTTGGTACTATTACGGTTAGGGCAAATGAAACAATAAACCTCAGTCATAATGGCGCAGGTAATGCCTCATCAGTAACTATATGTTCTGGAGATGAAGTGATTTTTACGCCATCCGGGGGAACCGATCCATATAAGTTTTATAAAGAAGGCAGCGCAACAGTGTTAGCTACTGGGGCAACTTATGCCACCACAACTTTACAGGATGGAGATAAGATTTATGCAGTATCCTCAGGTAGTAATACTACTTGCGCAGGAACAAGTGGTAGTATTGCAGTTACAGTAACACCTAGTACTCCCCCGGTAATAACTCTGACCGATCTTGTAACTAGCCAAACCAATACTGTTCAGGATGGGCAGACATTTGCCATCCCTGTTACTTCGGTAGGTATGGGACTTTCATCTGATCAGACCGGATCGTTTTCTGGTGTGGGAGTGAATAATGATGATGAGTTTTTGATTAATAATGTAGGTAAAAAACCAGGGCTCTATGAAATAACCTTTACTAATGGTCAACCCTGCAAACCTGATGTTGTATTCACTTTTGAAGTTTTTGATAACTCAAGAAATCAGATTTTAGGGCTTCAAAACAATGGTATTTGTTACGACGCAGTAAACCTGATTCCGATAGGATGGTTAGGTGAAGGCGTTGAAGGAGATTTAATGGGTATTACTTCTACGCCAAACATTCTTACAGGAAGTTTAAATTCGGACTATAACGGAGGTCTTTCCAGTGGGTATTTTATCGACCCTGATATGGTGCGTAATGTTTTGCAGGTCGGAGAGGAAGTCGTGATAAATATAGAGTATGAGGATAATAGCAACTTAATTCAAAATGTGGAGCAAACAATTGAGGTGCAAGGTATTCCTGAACTTGAAATTGTGTTGGCAGGAGAGTTGCCTTTAGAGGAAAGCTATTGTCAGAATGCTTCTTCCATTAAAATTGTTGGTAATCCATTAGGTACAAATGATGTGGTAAAGACCTTTAGCATTTTGGATCTAAATCAATCCGATAATATTAGCGATGCAGTAACATTAACTGATTTAACCTTCTTTTTTAATCCGGCTGATGCCCCTAACGGAACGCCCAATGAAAACATACTCACCTATAATAATGATAAAGGTTACGTAGTTGTGTATGAATATGTCAGTGAGTTCGGTTGCGTTGCTGAGATGGCAGACACCATCCAGGTGGTTCCTTTACCGGAGCCACTTTCTGTTGTTCCTTTGCAGTTTGATTATTGTATGGGAGACGATGTTGGATTCGTAAAAATAGACAAGCCAGATACCGTAGATATTGCGTGGTATAACAGTCAGGGCTTTTTGCTGGCAGTAGCTGATAGTTTAAACCCAGGAGTCAATACATCCTTTCCTGATGTGTTTGATTTTGCTGTAAGACCGCAAAATGCTGATATTGGATGCATAGGTCCTGCGACCACTCTTTCTATTCGTGTTGGGGAATTTCCAAATGCCAGTTTTAACTTTTTTAGCAACTGCTCCGCGGATAATAAAGTAACTTTTAACAGTGCAAAGTCGCAGGGTGGTTCTGCACTTAAAGATAGTATCCAGAATGTCTATTGGAAATTTCATGACCCAGATATTTTTGTTCAGGCTACAGGTGATCAGATAAGTCATGAATTTCCTGAGGGAGGAGTTTATGAAACTTCCCTTGTGGTGGAGACGGCGCTTGGGTGTGCAGATACTTTAAATCAATTCGTTTCTGTCTTTGAGATTTTGGACGCTGCCGTTAACAATAAAGTTTACCTTGAAACCTTTAATCTGGATGGTGGTGGCTGGATATCTTCTCGCGAAAATAATAATGCAAATGGGTTAGCTACCAATAGCAGTTGGCAAATAACCCAAATTAATAACAGTCCTGCATGGGTTACAGCTAATGATACAACCGGTGTTTTTAATGATAATGAAGACTCTTGGGTTGAAAGCCCTTGCTTTAACCTCGACATTTGGGACAAGCCCAAAATAGATATGGATATCCGGTACTTTACAGAGAAGTTCGAAGGTACTACATTACAGTATACTATTAGTGATGACGCTATTGCAAGTGGAGAGGTACAGTGGCAGACATTGGGAGAGATTGAAGGAGGGATTAACTGGTTTAACTCAGCAGGTATTGCAGCATCTCCTGGAGGACAGACTATAGGCTGGGAAGGAGGCACCGAAGAGTGGAAAAAGGCACGAATATCTTTGGATGAAATTAAGGAGGAAGCGGGAGGCAAACCCGTAAGGTTTAGGATTGCATTTGCCAGTCTTGAACTTGGTGATGGAAGGGAGAATAATTATGATGGCTTTGCGTTTGATAATTTTTCTATAAAAGAGCGTAACAGAATGATTGTTCTGGAGCATTTTACCAATGTAGGAGCACAAGGTAATGAGTCTGAGAATGAATATATAGACGATTTTACAAATGCCCGCCCTCTCGAGTCCATTAAAATCGAATATCATACTTCATACCCCGCTTCTGATCCGGTTTATTTGTTGAATAAGGCTGATCAAAGTGCTCATGCTCTGGAGTACGGGGTGAATGAGGTGCCAAGAACCGTAATGGATGGAATATTTGGTGTAAAGTATAGGAATGACCCATTTAGTGTAGACGAATGGGGAAAAAATGAATATACTAAACGCACCATCATCGATGCTCCCTTTAATCTGGCTATTTCAGATACTGTAATTACCGGTGGCAGCAATCAGGGAAGAAATGATGAGGGCTTAAAAATTGATATTGCGATTACCAAGAACCCAACAGTTGATACTATTTTTTCTCCGCTTGTTCTGGAAATTGGAATACTCCAGAAAAGTTTTGAAGCAGATGGAAGAACTTATCACAATGTGCTGAGAAAGCTTGTGCCGGATGCTTCAGGAACCTACATTTATGGAGATTGGCTCCCCAATGATATATCTCGTACAGAAACCGTCACGCAATACTGGAGTCCTGACTTTGCTTATAATACAACAGATACATTTTTAATTGTTGCATATATTCATGATACGCACTTATCAAAGACCAAAACAAAGGAAATATATCAAGGTGCGTATAAGGAAATAAAAGTGCTTCCGCCGCCAGCGAAGGTAACTGGGTATGAAAGAGAATTAGCAAACGGGATTAAAATATACCCAAACCCATCAGAAGGTGATGCCACGCTGGCCTTTGACCACCCTTTAACTGAGGATAGTGCAATAAGAGTTTATTCCTCGGCAGGATTGTTAGTATATGAAGGCAATATGACGAAAGGTGTTAAATCCTTTAAAATTCCTTTGGAGAATTGTCCTGCAGGGCTCTATATTGTTTCTTTTTATGCACAGGGGCAAATGAACAAACTCCCTCATATCTTGCGGTAAGCTTTTAGACCATGACGAATGTGGGAGTAAGAATTATGCACCAGCTTTAATAATTATTAAATGAGTATCTCTATTCCTGAGCAGACCAGAGGGTTTTGACTGTTCAATTAACGCAGCAATCTATGATTCAGAAAGAGCTTTTCCAAACAGAGTTGTTTTAACTCTAAAATGGAATTTTAAGATCACGTCTCTTTCTAAATCCCTATGAGCGGCCCAAAAATTCCGAACTCGGTTTGGAGTGGCACATGAATATTAGTTCTCAACTAATATTCAAGGAAGCTCTACCACAAACAAAGGAAAACTTCCGCGTTCTGTATTGCAGCAGAACACCAGCCCGTTATCACTCCCTGCTACCCTCTGCAATACAGGTACTTAGGGTCACCTTGAAAATAGTTAAATGAC
>NZ_SMLW01000054.1 GCF_009711405.1 Fulvivirga kasyanovii
ATCATAAGTGTAAGGAATGGTTTGTAGGGTATCGTTTTGGAATATCAGGGGGATGCTGTCTTTCAGCACCCGGTAGGCCGACCAGTAAGTGCTTACCTTGTCTATGTCCTTACCTTTATAGGGGTAATCCGTTTGTGCCTTTAGCTTGCCCGCCAAGTGCGCCAGGAAAGCAATGCGTGCCTGAAATACCTCATATTCCATTTTCCCACCCATGTAAGCATTTTCTGTCACAAACACCGCCCGTTTAAAGCTCAACGGCTCTGTGCCGTCCAACATACCGGTAAGCTCCTTGTAAGCACTTTGGTAAAGGGAATCAGGCTGCTGTGCATGGCACAATGCCGCTGCCATGACTGCCATAAAAACTAGT
>NZ_SMLW01000325.1 GCF_009711405.1 Fulvivirga kasyanovii
ATAAACAATATATTAAAGTACTTAATGTGACATCATAATTTTGTGCGATCTCTTTTAGTCTGGTGGTTTGTTTTGTTGATAACAACAATTCTACATTTTGGACATTATTATAAGACTGCCCTTGTTGTTCGTGGGAATTTAAGCTGTTAATATGGACGTATCCATCAAAATAATCTTTCCAAAAAGCCCTTGCCTCTGTTTCATTCTGCTTGGAAGATATTCTCTGATAGTCTTTATATCTTGGAACATTTAGCGGCTCCCTTGAGTCGTCGCTGTCTACTCCTGCATGATAAATTTGACTAAATTCAGTCATTAAAAGGTTAATAGACCAAGCATCTAAAATAATATGGTGGTAGCTCCAGAAAAACTCATACTTCTCATCCCCTAAGCGGAACAGCTTAAATCTCAATAAAGTATCGGTACTTAAATCAAAGTCCTTTTTACGATCCTCTTTTGCATAATCCTCAATGAACTTATCCTGGTCTTTACTGTCCAAATTTGACACGTCTTCAAAATACAGAGGGACAAATCTTTCTTTTATTAGTACTTGCTTAGGCTTTGAAACTCCTCGAAATACAAAAACAGTTCTTAGTACATCATGCCGCTGAACTAATGCATTGAGAGCCAATTGTATTTTTTCAATGTCGAGCTCACAAAACAACTGAAATCTGACCTGCCTGTAAAAACTATCTTTAAAATCACTAGCTATAGACGCTAGCAGCATATTTTCCTGCATTGGAGACAAGGCATAAATGTCCTCAATTTGACCTTTGATTTTCATAATTATAGGATTTAGAGCTTTATCGGGCTTTAATACTTAAAATGTGATTTTATTGCGAAGGTTCTGTACTAATGAATTACTATTACCGGGGCACTTCTGAAATGACAACTTTTGGAAACGTCAATGAAATAAACCCAAGCGTAAAAAAGATCCAGGGTTTAAATCAACTCTTTACTACATTTTTGAGAATAGCCATGCAATCGCTAATTTATCACTCTTCTGGCTACCTTATTCAATATCAATATGAGCTGGTATAATATATTATAAATCAACCATCTTCAAACATCTGATTAATGAGTTTGAGTTCATCTGTTGTCATGTCAGGGTCAGAAAAATCTTTTGGAGTTTTAATCGTCTCACTGATAGATGTACAATGCTCAACAACCTTACTTATCTCGACCTCAACTTTTCGAATGAAGCATTGAATACTATTTTCATCATACTTCTCGGGGTCATAGTCAAAGTTTATTTTTAGGTTTTTATGAGAAACAATTCCTGTGATCAATAATTTATGTTCCATTTGGTTTTCCCCGTCTAAAGTATCCTGATCTGAATGAAATTGACAATCGTAGTCTTGATTATTAATGAGATCATGCTCAATATCTCCTAAATAATTTAGGAGAAAGTCAGTAGGAATATCAATATCAGCTGTATTAGTGAAACATTTAAGAACACCATAGCCAAGCCCATTAAAAGGAACGTTTCTAACAGTTTCTATAACGCTCACCAGGTCCTCCTCAATATCGCCCTTATTACCAAGTTTTAAAAGTACAGGATAGATGCTTGTAAACCATCCTACAGTCCTACTTAAGTTAACATTATTATATATATTTTCCCTTCCATGTCCTTCTAATGTTATGGCTACATTTCGAGGCTTAAAACTCTTCATGAATGCTAATCCATTAGCGTACAATAATATATCTGTAACTGTTGTACCATACGCATTATGGGTGTTATATAATAAATCCTTTGTCAATCGTTCATTCAAACTAAGTGTTTTACGCTTATACGTTTTCCACTTATTTATATTTTCATCTTTATAAGCCACCCTATCCCTAGATAATTGTTTCCAATATTCAACAGATTTTAAAAATCGTGGGGTTTTTGAAAAAGATCGCAGAGACTCACACCACTCCCTTATTGAAGTAGTTTTTCTTGCCTTTTTTGGGTCAACACCCTTGATTATATCATTATAAAAATCGATAAAATCTTCAATGACAATACGCCATGAAACGCCGTCTACAAGAAGGTGATGCGCTATTATCACCAAATGATCCTCATTTTTTAAGCTAAACACACCAAATTTCAATAATTGTTTATTCTCAAGTTTAATACTCCGGCGTAACTCGATGATTTTTTCCGCTACCAACTCAGGATTATCTGAATCTATTTCCTCAAATTCGAAAAAGCTATTTGGGAATTGCTCATCACCAATTATTTTTCTATAACCTAATTCTGATTTAAAAAAGTTAGCTCTCAGTCCATCATGATGCTCAGTCAGAATATGAATAGCTTCTATCACAGCATTTTTGTTGAAGCGTTGTTTTGACCTTAGGGTTACGCCCTGATTGAAATTATCTAAATTACTCCAGTTTGATTTAAAGAAAAGCTCTTCTGATGGAGTGCACCCCACCTCACCTATCAACTTATACTCTTCTACTTCATCATCATGCACCTTAATAGCGACAGAGATTTCCCTTAAATGATTGGCACTCATTATATCGGTTATATTTAACTTATAGCCTTCTTTTAAGAATCTAGATTGTACTTGAATAGCCTTAATAGAGTCTCCTCCATTCCGGAAAAAACTTTGATCAATATCCACATTATCTCTATCAAGCACTTTAGCACAAATTTCGACGATCTTAGTTTCGAGTTCATTCAAATTCTTTTCAACTACCACAGAATTTCTCTGGACAGTATTACCAGTTATTTTTAAAGCAGACCTATCAATCTTACCATTGAAGTTGAGCGGCATAGTAGGTAAGCGTTGATATATCGATGGTACCATATAATTTGGCAAATACTGCCTTAATAGAATTTGAAGTTCACTAAGATCAATTTCCCCTTTTGCTACATAGTATGCACATAATAGATCATTTTGATTTTCGACTTTTTGATATAGCACAACGGCCTGATCAATTCCCTCATATCTTTTAATAACATTTTCAATTTCGTGTAATTCAATTCTAAAACCCCTGATTTTCACTTGATTATCTAACCTTCCTAAATAATCGAAATTCCCATCAGTAGTCAATCTGGCTAAATCTCCTGTTTTGTAATACCTGTTAATTCCAACTTGCTCCTTTTTCTTAAATTTCTGGTGCGTTAACTCTACTTTGTTTAAATAACCACGTGCGAGTCCTGCTCCAGAAATCACTAGCTCGCCTGGTAACCCAAGTGGTTGTTTGTTTTCAAACTTATTGATTACAAACAACTGAATATTGTCAATAGGTTTTCCGATTGGTATGTTCGGTTTTACCTCAGTCTTGCTACAATCGTAGTATGAAACATCTATAGTAGCCTCTGTTGGCCCGTATAGATTAACAAGTCGAGTTGAGGCATGACCAAACAACTCATTAAACTTCTCAACGTGCTCTCTATTTAAAGCCTCACCACTACAAAATACTATTTCTAGACTTTTAAGTCGTTGAACAGAAGCTGCATCGACTATCTGCAGAAAAGCCGCCAGCATCGATGGAACAAAGTGAATTGTAGTAACTTTCTGATAATCAACATTTTTTATAATTTCTATCGGATCTCCCTCATTTCCATCAGCCAGTACAGAGACAGAAGCACCTACAGTAGACCACCAAAGCAACTCCCAAACGGACACGTCAAATACTGGCGTAGTTTTGTTTAAGATTACATTATCTTGTTTGAGCTCATATTTTCGTTGCATCCATTGTAGCCGATTCAAAAGTGCCAAATGGTCAATCATTACTCCCTTTGGAACACCTGTTGTACCAGAAGTATAAATAACGTAAGCTAGGTCATTTGACCTCACAATAGTTCGTTTTAAAGGGGGACAGTTTTCACATTCTTCCAATAAAATAACCGACACGCTATCAACTTGTAGCCTACTTGCCGCTGTTTTGTTAGTTAGAATGGTTTCACAGTTACTATCCTTAAGAATGTACTCAACTCTTTTTTGGGGATGTTTCGGGTCCAAAGGTAAATACGCACCACCTGATAATAGAATTCCGTAGACACCAATTAAAAAATCAACTGATCTTTCAATATATAAACCCACAATCGTGTTGGGTCCTACCCCTATTGATAACAACTTGTTAGCTACCTCAGACGATATATTAAAAAACTCCCGGTAAGTCAGATTTTTGTGAGATTTTACGGCAACCCTGTCTGGATATCTATCAACAATATTTTTAAACAAATCTATGATTGTGATGTCTTCTGCAATTGGCACTGATGTAGCATTAACCTTAGAGTACACATCAAAAGTATGTCCTTGTTTGACAATATCAATGGTACTGACTGGCTTATCAAAGTTGTCAATAAAATAGTTTAATACCTGTTCAAAATGATTGGATATTACTTCAACTGATCCATTCGTAAATACATTGCGATTGTAAACGAAATCAACTCTAATTTCATTCAGAAAGGATACTTCAATGGTCAGGTCATAATGATTCGTAGAAATACTAGCTACCGAATCAACATTAATTATTTCATTATACTCAGTTAAGAAAGACTTCAAGGGGTAGTTTTCCACTACAACAATGGAGTCGAATAATTCCTCTTGTGAATCAATATTTGCAAACTTTTGAACTTCACTGAGAGGGAATAGTTCGTGTTCAGAACGAGCGTGGATATGTTGAGACAACCTATGCAAATAATCTATTATTGTTTCGTTTGGTTTTGTCTCAAAGTACAACGGAAGAGTATTAATGAATAAACCAACAACATTCTCAAATTTACTCAAATCAATACTGCGTCCCGAAAGTGTAGTTCCGAAAACTGAATTATCAGAATTGTTGTACACTTGTAATAAAAAACCCCAGACACCGTAAAATAAATGTGCAATTGTTATTCTATTCTCAGTACAGAATTTTTCTACTTTTTTACGATTCTCAAAAATACTTTCCTTTGCAAAACTGTCATGTCCTAACAGGTCTGCTTGCTTATAGGGTAATCTAGTATGTTGATTTAATTTACCTAGATGATCACGCCAAAATTTCTTGGAAGGTTCGTAATTCCTACCAGAAATTTCTGTCACATAATCTTTAAAGGGTATTCTACTACTTGTAGTAAACGAAGGAGGTTTACCATACATTAGTAACGAAAACAAATGTTTTAAAATGACAATGTTGCTCCAACCGTCATATAAAATATGGTGGTTGCTTATAATTATGTTATAGGTACTATCTTCAATTTGACAAAGAGATACTCGAAAAGGAATTTCCTCAAGATCAAAGCCTTTTTCAAACTCTTTTCTCGCTATTTGATTACAAAATTCTTTTCTACTACCAACATCCTTATTAGTTAGGTCATAAAAGGTAAAATCAACGTTTGAAGTCTTAAGATAAATAGCTACTGGATTGGATATATTCTTCCAACGAAAAAGGCAACGTAAGTTGGGGTTCTGTTCAGCTAAATTATCAAATGCTTCTCTAATCTGGTCTACTCCTAGACTAAACCTAAAATCAAAACTAAGTTGCTCAAAATAATTAGTTTTGCTTTCAGCTCTAATATGTTGAAACAGAATTCCTTGCTGAAGTGGTGTTAAAGGAATTATGTCTAATACATTATTCTTATCTAAACTCATCTATTTAAGATATGTTAATTTAGAAATAAATCTACGACTTCAATTGACTAAATGAAGCCGTCCCAGTCTTAACCTGATATGAATGACTAATAAAAAATTTCCTAAATTGGTATATAG
>NZ_SMLW01000132.1 GCF_009711405.1 Fulvivirga kasyanovii
ACCAATGGGTTACATACCATAAGCTTTCAACTGCAAACCAACATACCTCCTCCTGTTAGACCACTTTTCCATATCACAAACAAGCTGGCTGCGGGTGTAGCTGGCAGGTATAAAAACGTTATTGGTCCTGGACTGACAGCTCTTTAATTGTTCAAGGCATAGCTTGCCCAGTGAGGTAATAACACTGAGCTTGCGCAGACATTTTTTGATATGTTTTTTCTCATAATCCAGCGACAAAAAGGCTTGCGTCATGCTTTCAATGAGTTGATCATATTCCTGCTCTTGACGCCTAATATCTTGGGTGTTGGTAAAAAGGGTTTGCTGTCCGTTTTGAAGGTCTTTATAGACATCGTACATATCATTGGTCAACTGTATGAGGTGCCCAAACAGAAGAATGGCTTCTCGCTCACTGGCTTTTAAGGGGTCAGTGAGCATGAGTCTGAATAAAACTGTCCAGATACTTCCTTTTTCGTAGGTGATTTTGCCAAGTTGCTCATCAGATAGCTGCTGTTTTTCCAGTTGCAGCAGGCTTTCATCCTGGGCTATCAACGCCTGTCTAAATGTCTGGTAAAACTGGTTTCCATTGCCGTTATCCCTGATCTGATCGTACAGGTACTTTGGCAGCAGCATTTCAGGCGCATGGCCCCCTTTATAATTACTGAGCTGCTCCAATATTTCGGTGGAAGAAAGTTTGAGGATGTCTGTCAGGTCGTCGAGCAGAGGGGTGAGTATGCTCAGGTGAAGCGTATTTCTTTCTTCTGTTTTGCTAAGCTTCCTGCCCCTTAGTGTGGCAAAGCAGGAGTTGACATAAAACCCAAGAACAGTATATACGGCTATTCTCTTCCTCTGACTATCAGAAAGCTGTTGCCCGGCACCAACCAACAAGCTGTTTAGTTCCCTCATCATCCTGCCGACATGTCGCTTCCTCCTGAAATACAGCTCGTTTAGCAGTTGAATATGTACTGATAATATTTGGATGTGGTTTGTCATACAATTGCCAAAAGGCTTCGGAGTTTTCCGTCGGTGAAATTAGGCTAAGATAGTGAGTTTGCAAAGCCCGGAGTGATTGTGTAGGCAATCGGCAAGAGCAATAGGCAAAAT
>NZ_SMLW01000029.1 GCF_009711405.1 Fulvivirga kasyanovii
ATTGGGGCTTTACTAAACTTTGAAAGTTTAATAAAGCTTTACTGTTCGGTAACACCGGCTGAGAGTAATAGGCTTAAAACAGAGGTTGCTACCTTTCTGAGCATTGCCTCTCCGATAATGTTCTCCCGCCATAATTAAAGATTGTGCCTTCGAATGTTGTAGAGTCCTTTGCGAGTGACTCTACTGGGAAGTAATTACGCATCCCTTTTGCCACGAGAATCCCGTAGGGATAAAAAATATTTGTAGCAATAGCCATTTAGATCAGATTGTCCTGTAG
>NZ_SMLW01000080.1 GCF_009711405.1 Fulvivirga kasyanovii
TTCCGAGGCTACGTTAGAGCCGCAGGTGATAAGCAGGTGGTTGAGTCCTGATCCTTTATCAGATAAATACAGTTCATGGTCTCCATATAATTTCACATTAAATAACCCGATCTTATTTAATGACCCGGACGGCAGGGAGGTAATTGCAAAAACAGAAGCCGAACAAGAACTTATTAGAAATACGATAAGTCAAGAAGCAGCTGGCTATTTGAAGTTTAACAAACATGGAAAGTTGAAAACCTCAAGCGTCAATAAAGCAATTAGAAAATTAGGGGATGATGCAAGTGAAAACTTGAAAAATCTTTCTACATTATCAAAAAGCAATGATTTTTATCAAGTGCAACTTACTAATGATCATGGAGAAGTAGATTTAGGAATGAATGAAGAGAATGTAATATTAGGCATATTAGTGGACGATGTTGGTGGCAAATTTGGAAAATTCATTGATAGGACGGGCTCAGAGGAGGACCCTCATAGAATAGCTGTCAATGCCTCTGCCTCGGAAGAAAAGCAAGTAGAAACTACCGCACATGAAG
>NZ_SMLW01000044.1 GCF_009711405.1 Fulvivirga kasyanovii
CATCCGATGAGTGTCCGAGAAGATAGTTGTGCCCGTTCGATGGCACTATCAAATTAGATAACCTCATCGGATGACTAAACTACTGCTAAGAACACTCGCAGAAAGTGAGTTTGTAATAATTGGTGTTTCCCACGATTTATGACCAATAGTATTCACCGTTGGATAGTTTTTTCCACTGACAGTTCATACTGGCACACGGCTTTATTATGAAGGAGTGAATTATTGGAATCTCTTGTCCGGTTATTGTTTTTTAGTCAGGCTTGTGGGCTAAGTACTGTAAAGCTTCACTAATCCTTTGAGGCTTAGTAAAGCAGGT
>NZ_SMLW01000404.1 GCF_009711405.1 Fulvivirga kasyanovii
TTTTAATAAAAATAGCGTTTAATCGCCAAATCTAAAAATCGATGTAATATAAAATTCTTTTTTTAAACATTAAATCTAAAGTGCATAATATCTCCGTCGCACACTACATATTCTTTTCCCTCGATCGCAACCTTCCCTGCTTCCTTACAAGCCACTTCTGACTTAAACTTCTGGTAGTTTTCGAGTTTGATCACTTCAGCCTTAATAAATCCTTTTTCAAAGTCCGTATGTATAACTCCCGCAGCCTGAGGTGCTTTCCATCCTTTTTTAATGGTCCACGCCCTTACCTCCTGCACCCCGGCAGTAAAATAAGTGATCAGGTTCAGGATATTGTAAGCGGCTCTGATCAGTTTGTTCAACCCTGACTCCTTCAAGCCATACTCTGACAAGAACATCTCACGCTCCTCCTTATCTTCCAGCTCAGCGATCTGGGCTTCTATGGAAGCAGAAACCACTACCACTTCTGCATTTTCATCCTTCACCGCCTGTTTCAACTTTTCAGAATACTCATTACCATCAGGCAGTGCCGTTTCCTCTACGTTGGCAACATAGATCACCGGCTTAGCGGTAAGTAACTGTAGATCAGCAACCGCTTTTTTATCTTCGTCTTCAACTTCAAGTGTTCTGGCATTCTTACCAGACTCCAGGTGTTGCTTATATTTTTGAAGTGTGGCCAGATCTTTCTTGGCTTTGGCATCACCACTTTTAGCAACCTTTTCAATGCGCAGTATCTTTTTGTCAACCGAATCCAGATCTTTCAACTGGAGTTCCGCATCAATCACTTCTTTATCAGAAATAGGATCAACCCTGCCCTCCACATGCACAATATTATCGTCGGCAAAGCAGCGCACCACGTGAGCGATAGCATCCACCTCACGAATATTGGCAAGAAACTGGTTTCCAAGGCCTTCACCTTTGCTGGCACCCTTAACCAATCCTGCAATATCCACAAACTCGATGGTTGTAGGCAATACCTTTTGCGGGTTCACCAATTCTTCCAGTATGTGTAAACGCTCATCAGGAACAGTAATTACTCCTACGTTAGGTTCAATGGTGCAAAAAGGAAAATTGGCAGCTTCTGCCTTGTTATTGGAAATTGCGTTAAAAAGTGTCGACTTACCCACATTCGGAAGCCCTACTATACCACATTTAAGTGCCATGAAATTCTATTTTTTCTGAACTTTAAAAATACCATAGCTTCTATAACCTGCATACAACTCTGAAACGGAAACCCGTATTACGGTGTAAACAGGTATGGCAGCAATCATTCCGGGAATACCTGCCAGCGAAGCGCCTGCAAATATAATTATAAATATTTCTAAAGGATGAGCTTTTACGCTTTTAGAAAAGATTAATGGTTGAAGTACAATGTTATCCACTAATTGCACAATAGCAAATACCGAAGCTATTTTCAATATCAGAAACATATAATCCTGAGAGGTAACCAGATCTGTACCTGTAGAAACCCCAACCGCTATACCAAAAGTCGCTCCCAGTATCGGACCCATGTATGGAATAAGGTTGGCAACTGCTGCAAACAACGCAATGGTAAGGGCGTACCTGATCCCTAGAATACCTAAACCAACAGATGCTATGCTGAATATGGAAAACATTTGAAACAATAAGCCGATCAGATAGTTGGAGAGCAGTCTCTCAATTTTATTATAAGCAGCTATTGTAACCTCAAAATACTTATTGGGAATAAAAGAAATCAACTTCTTGCGCATAGATCCCATTTCATAGAGGAAGAAAAATGAGATAAAACTAACAGCCAGTATACCCACAAAAAACTGACCTGTAACTGCGAGTACGTCATTCAGTATGTTTCCAATTTTAACGTTGGAAATGAATTCTATAATACTTTCCCTAAGACTGTTCACTATAAAGCCTTCCGGCTCGGTGGTAAGCCCGTTGACAATTAAGAAGTGTTCAAACCGCTGTAAGGGAAGGGTTAACCTGTCGTATAAGCTCTCATAATTAACCCCGGAGATAACCTCTATTTGCTCTGATATCAGAGGAATAAACAAAACAATGAAGGAAGCAATAAAAAGGATGAGGATCAGGTATGAAAAAATCACGGCAAGCAATCGAGGCATCCGGATATTGAACAACTGGGCCTTGGCCATGTATTGGGTCAATGGCCGGAGGATGCTGCTTACCACTATAGCTATGGCCACATAAATAAAAATATCGAAAAAGACCCACCCCAGCAGAATGATTGCTACGATAACCATCAAAATAAAAAACAATGTTCGCCAGAGCATATTGATCCTTTTAAACAAACATAACAAAAAAAGCCCTTGAAATTCAAGGGCTCCTCATTATATGGTTTATTAATTATTTTAATCCCATTTTAACTCGGTATCGATCTCACTCCTTCTCACATCACTATCCTCTCCATCCATATCTGACGGTCTGTCAAACTGGGTAAAATCAATATCAGGAAGCAATTCATCTTTTACATGATTTACTGTGTTGTTCAAGGCTTCAACAAACTTGTTAAAATCTTCTTTATATAAAAAGATCTTATGTTTTTCGTAGGTAAACCCATCATCCTTATACCTCCTCTTGCTCTCGGTAATTGTCAGATAATAGTCGTTCGAACGCGTTGCCTTAACATCGAAGAAATACGTTCTTTTTCCCGCCCTTACTCGTTCTGAAAATATTTCCTCTCTTTCATTGGTATTATTCTCTTCCACAATCCTAATAGTTTAGTTTACAATTTTGCCTTTTATACATAAATCGGATTTAAATATAGTATAATAATTAGGTTTAATGCAAACAGATAATTATTAATTATAAAACAATTTTCATTTACATGCGTTGTAAAGGGATCAATTCCTTAGCTTTATCTGCTGAAACAAGCAATTATCTTGTATGAAATTAGACCTAAACCAGGTTAAAAACCTGGGGCATATCGATTTTTTGGCCAAACAACTGGTGGAAGGTTTTATCACTGGGCTTCATAAGTCTCCTTACCATGGTTTCTCCGTAGAATTCGCTGAACATCAGCTATATAACACCGGAGAAAGCACCCGACATATCGATTGGAAGGTTTATGCAAAAACCGATCGCTTGTACACTAAAAGATATGAAGAAGAAACCAACCTGAGATGCCAGATTGTTATCGACAACTCTTCTTCAATGCATTACCCGCAGAAGAACAAGGGTAAGCTTACGTTTAGTATTCTGGCCTCAGCGGCCATAGCCTACCTCCTTCAAAAACAGCGTGATGCTGTTGGACTCACCACTTTTTCGGATAAAATAGAGGTCACCACACCTATCAAATCAACAGGCACTCACCTCAACAAAATATTCATTCAACTCGAAAACCTGCTCAACCAGAAAAGTGAACTCAAAAAAACAGCCGTTGCCAATATCCTTCATGAAGTGGCTGAAAAAAATCACCGAAGGTCGTTGATAATCATATTCAGCGATATGTTTGACAATGAAAATGAGCTGGATGAGATATTTAAAGGCTTGCAACACCTGAAACATAACAAACATGAGGTGCTGCTGTTCCATGTCACTGATAAAAGCACAGAGTATACCTTTGAATTTGAAGACCGGCCATACGAGTTTATAGATCTGGAATCAGGTGACAAGCTTAAGCTTCAGCCACATGAGGTAAAGGAACATTATACAAAACAGATCAGGGAGTATTATCAGCAATTGGCATTGAGGTGTGGCCAGTTAAAAATAGATTTTATTGAAGCTGATATTAATGAGGATTATAATGACATTCTGAATGCCTACCTTATAAAAAGGTCAAAGCTGAAATAGTAAGCAGTTTCTGACCACAGCCAGAAACTGCCTTTGAGTATTATTCGTTATGAAGCCACTCCTTTTTGGCTATCAACTCTTCTTCCGTCTCTACATAATCAGGGTCAGGCACACAGCAATCCACCGGACATACAGCAGCGCATTGAGGCTCCTCATGGAAACCTGTACACTCCGTGCATTTACCCGGCACAATGTAATAGAATTCATCAGATACAGGCTCCTGGTTCTCATCCCCGCCAATAACGACTCCATCTTCCATCTCAACTTCTGTAAGCTCAGTACCACCACTCCAGGTCCACTCTATACCACCTTCATAAATTGCAGTGTTGGGGCATTCCGGTTCACATGCACCACAGTTGATGCATTCATCAGTTATCATTATTGCCATATCTATAGCTTATTTCTCGTGTATAACATTAAATTTTAACAGATACATAAAGGTAAAACACAAACGATTCATTTTCTGACTTTTAGTACTAAAAATGACTAAAGTTCATGCTCATTTTTACGTAAACAAGATTAATTTTTAATCTTTGCAAAAATAGGAAGTATCTTCCTGCTTTCAAACATAAAGCGCAGACGAAAGGTTTACCGATATGACAGAACTTAAAGAAAGAATAGCAGCATTCACGGAGCTGGGAAAAAGAATTGATAACCTGGATGCAGAAACAGCAACAGAGTTGTTTGCAAAGGCCAGGTCAAACAATTCCTGGTTTACCCGGGAAAGTGTAGAATCTGCGCTTAAAGGCATTGTCAACTACCTGCACGAGGACAAATTGACCCGGTGGGCCGAAGCATATCCTGTAAGAAATCAAAACAAGAAAGTAGGAATAGTGATGGCCGGCAATATACCTCTCGTAGGATTTCATGACCTGCTTTCCGTCATTATCAGTGGCAACCAGGCGCACATTAAACTAAGCTCACAGGACACCGCGTTGATGACCTATGTAGTTCACGAGCTTATTAACATTTCTCCCGCTCTGGAAAAACAGATCATCATCAGAGACCAGCTAAAGGACATAGATGCGATCATCGCCACCGGAAGTGACAACACCAGCAGGTATTTCAATTATTACTTTGGCAAGTACCCTAACATCATCAGAAAGAACAGGACCTCATGCGCAGTGTTAACCGGTTCTGAGTCCGATGAAGACCTGGCCAGGCTGGGTGATGACATCTTTCTATACTTTGGCTTAGGCTGTCGTAACGTGGCCAAGTTATATGTCCCAAAAGGATATAAGTTTGATCAGTTTTACGCCGCGATAGAGCCTTTCAAGTACGTATCAGACCATCACAAATACAACAACAACTACGACTACAATAAGTCCATCTACCTGGTGAATGGAGTCCCCCACCTCGACAATGGCTTTCTCATGCTCAAGGAAGATAATGCAATGGTCTCCCCTATCTCTGTCATCTTCTACGAGCAGTACGCCTCAGAAAGTGAGCTGGAGGCTCTACTTGAGGCTAATAAAGAGAAGATCCAATGTGTAGTCACCAACAATAATAAGAGACCTGACAGCGTTAACTTTGGAGATGCCCAGCAACCTGAGGTTTGGGATTATGCTGACGGGGTTGATACCATGAAGTTTTTGGTGACACTTTAAGCAAGCTAGGACTGGATTATACTCCCGAAAAAATCAACACTTAACCCTCCTTCCACAGGGCGGATTCAAGCGGAATTTCTGAGGAGACTCTGACCTTGCTGCCCTGCGTTTAACATACAACTGTTAATAGCTTATCAAGAAAGCAGTTGGCACATGAGAATAAAGTGATAGAAGCGGTTTAACCTATTTCTAGTAGTAGTTTCTCATTGCAAGCTTTATTCTTCCCATTTTCCAACCCATTTGCTCCACAAGTTTTAAGATTGACCCAAAAGCAAAAAAGGCCACTTAATAGCGGCCTTTTTTGTTATCAATTATTTCCTGGTTAAGGTTTACCTCTCATTATCTCAACCCAGCCATTGTACACTTCGCCGGCCACATCAATTTTATAGAAGTATATACCATCTGGGATGTCATCCCCTGTCCAGTCATTTTTATAATCATCTGATTTATAAACCTCTGTTCCCCATCTATTGGTAACTACAAGTTCAACATCAAATTCCGGAAGGTTTCTGACAAAGAACGTATCGTTATACCCATCTCCATTAGGTGTAAAGATGTTAGGTACAAAAAGGTCTGTATTTAAAGGCACGCGCCCTGTAAGTGGCAATACGCAACCTAATTCATCGCTCACTTCAATAAAATACCTACCCGCAGGAATATCCTCATAGATACGTTCGAATTCCAAATTGTTATTCAATCGTACTGTATCATAATCCGTGATGTAGGATTGTCCAGGTACAGCCGCAGAGTCCAGCTCTATTCTTATCAGGTAAGGCGGTTCACCTCCTGAGAATTCGTGTATCTGCATAGACCCGGTAAACTTATCAGGCAACGAGCTTGTAGTCTCACCTACCAGGGCAAATAGCTTGGTAGGGATACGTAATATATCCGGATGTTCATAGATTATTTCAACCCCAGGACAAGCCGCCTGTTCCTGAACAAGCCTCAACCTGTATTCCTTATTAAAGTTAAGGAAGGTACGATTCTGAATTAAAAACTGCTGACCGGAATTGAGCGTAAATGTAATCTCATCCACCAAGTCAGATGTGAAGTTGTCAAATACTCTTAAGGTATACTGCGAAGTATTTTCTCCTTTAATATTTGATAATAATAACTCTCTGTTAACACCACCGGTTATGCACCCCAGTTTATAGTCAAAGTTTACAGCGGATGGCCCATCAGAAATAGACACCAATCGTCTATTTGGACAAGTGGCTCCCGTAGAAACAACCGTTACATAGTAGTCACCTTTTGCCAAATCATCAAAAGTAAATGAACCAAACCCATTAGAGGAAACATCAAAGAACTCTGTCGGATCTGTAGTCTGATCGGTACTTATACCAACCTGGAATTGACCAATTGAATGTATAATCACCTCAATTTCTCCATTTGAAGCGGTGTTATTACTGCAATCAGGATCAACCGGATTAGTTGAAAAATCAACCAATCCTGGGAATGGCACCACTATATTAAAGTCTCTTTCACATCCAGTTACTCCGTCATCAATAACGGTTAGTATATGATTACCACCTGCCATATTTTCGAACTTACCGCCGGATGGCAAATCATTAAAGACCACTCCATCAAGACGATAGCTATAAGAGCCTGTTCCTCCACTGATTGAGGTAACTGTTATACTTCCGTCATTGTTGTCACAGCTTGCATCTGTAGTAGAAGTCGTTAATGTGATCTGAGGATTACTGTTAAATATTGTCACATCTACTTCTGCAGGACAGCTTAAATTAATTGAACCGTCAGGCTTTGCCCCTGCAACAAGTATGGTAGTTGTGCCGGCTGACAAGTTTCTGACAATTCTGTCATTGCCCAATGGCACATAAATACCCGATGCATTATACCAGTAATCCCCAGTAAAGGAACCTGATAGCCCCGTGAGTGTAGCTGTTCCACTAGCATCTCCA
The DNA here is from genome assembly GCF_009711405.1 of Fulvivirga kasyanovii. Taxonomy (GTDB): domain Bacteria; phylum Bacteroidota; class Bacteroidia; order Cytophagales; family Cyclobacteriaceae; genus Fulvivirga; species Fulvivirga kasyanovii. The sequence goes on from NZ_SMLW01000404.1 coordinate 7,310, forward strand.
AAACATGTAACAGCAGTCTCTGAACCAGGTAGGAGCTCCGCATCAACAGAAGAAAGCTCTTTCAACTCAATAAAGGAGTCTGCAAAAGAACATGTATTACCTGCCCCATCTGATATAGAATACCTGTATATACCTGCACTAAGAGAGTCCTCAGCAATAACCAGTGTATTTGATGGAAAAGCTACACTATAGCTACCCAAGCCTGATCCTGCTTCAAAAATAACCTGAAGCCCTGAGCTTGTTGTACCCGTTATCTCCAATCTAAAGGCACCATTATTGTCATCACAATCAGGTCTCGTTATGGAAACAATGCTTTTGGTGAAAGCAAAGCAGTTGGACCCACCACTACATGCCGGGTCTGTAGCAGGGAGGATATTTACTGGAAGAGTCGACGTAAAGGTTCCACAAGAAGCCGAAACTGCCACTACTTCAATGATTTGCCCGTCAGTAAATGACGTAGAAGCAAATGAATTGTTCGCTGAAGCAGCCTGTAAAACCGGACCACCTACGCCATCTCTGAATTCATAAGTATCAAAACCAGTAGTTGCAGTAAGAGTAACAAGTGTACCTGCACATGCAGCTGCCGGGCTCTGAACTAAATTAACAGAAGCTGACGCATTAATATTTAAGGTAATGGTTTCTGTAAAAGTCCCACAAGTTACTGATACAGCCTCCACCTCAATTACCTGACCATCGGTAAACGTGGTCGCATCAAAAGTATTATCTACCGAAGCTGCCTGCAAAACAGGACCGCCTACACCATCCCTGAACTCATAAGTATCGAATCCAGTGGTAGCGGACACCTCTATAGATGAACCAGTACATAATCCGGGGTCAGGGTTCTGCACTAGTACTAACGTAGAAGAGGCATTAATGTCCAATGTAATAGTTTCTGTAAATGTTCCACAGGTAGCTGATACTGCCTCTACCTCGATAACCTGACCATCCGTAAATGTGGTCGCATCGAAAGTATTATCTACCGAAGCTGCCTGCAAAACAGGACCGCCTACACCATCCCTGAACTCATAAGTATCAAAACCTGAAGTTGCAAGAATTTCCACTAACACCCCGGAACATGCTGGTGAAGGGTTTTGAGTTAAATTTAGTGAAGGTGTTGCATTAATATTTATAGTAATAGTGGATGTAAACGTTCCGCATGTAGCTGATACGGCCTCTACCTCGATCACCTGGCCATCTGTAAATGTGGTCGCATCGAAAGTATTATCTACCGAAGCTGCCTGCAAAACAGGACCGCCTACACCATCCCTGAACTCATAAGTATCAAAACCTGAAGTTGCAGACACCTCCACTGAAGAACCGGTACACAATCCGGGATCAGGTGATTGGGTCAATGACAATGTCGGAGTCGTATTGATATTTAAGGTAATGGTTTCTGTAAATGTTCCACATGCCGCGGATACTGCCTCTACCTCAATGATCTGACCATCGGTAAACGTGGTCGCATC
>NZ_SMLW01000082.1 GCF_009711405.1 Fulvivirga kasyanovii
GTTATTTAACTATTTTCAAGGTGACCCTATGAAAAAGCAGGAAATATTGAATATCTGTAACAACATTGCCCAGAAGAACAATGATTTGATCAGTACAGAGTGTAAGCTTATAGAGACATTGGGGAACCTCTTACCAGGATCTGACGGCACTGAACAAAACTCAATGCTCATTCACGTGGGATAAGGTTGTCCTGTTTTTTTATCGTTCAAGCTTTTCAATTATTTCATCAATAGACTGAATAAAAGCTTCTCTATGTCGCTTAGAGAGAAGGTATCTTCTCTTGATCAGTCTTACGGACATATCGTCCATAATGAAATGGTTGCAGAAAAAAGCCAGCCGGTCATCTTCGGAGTCAATCTTTTTATATTTTGATCTTTCAGTGGGCGACTCCAATATGAGTTGCACTTTGTTCATTAACAAATCAGATTCACTGTCAGGACGCATACTTGATGTTACGGTTTACTATAAACTATGGCAAGATAATTTTTTTATTGGGATGATCATTAATTTCTTTTGGGAATTTATTCACATGAGAAAAAA
>NZ_SMLW01000046.1 GCF_009711405.1 Fulvivirga kasyanovii
GACCAACGTTACAGGTTCGGGCACAGTTGCTTCCGCTGCTGAGCAGATTACAGGGATTGATCTCAGCGGATTGGGTGACGGTACCGTTACTCTCTCGGTAACGCTGACTGATGCTGTCGGAAATACCGGTAGCCCTGCAACGGATACAGAAACTAAGGAAACTGTACCTCCTACCGGTTACTCAGTGGTTATTGACCAAAGTCCGATAAACAGTAGTAACGAAACTGCAGTTAGCTTTACATTCTCTGGAGCAGAAACAGGAGCTACTTACAACTACACCTTCAGCAGCTCCGGGGGCGGCACTAATGTTACAGGTTCGGGCACAGTTGC
>NZ_SMLW01000032.1 GCF_009711405.1 Fulvivirga kasyanovii
ATCCCTTACCTGGCGGGACAATTCGGATAACGAAACGGGTTTCAGGATTGAGCGGAGAGTTCAGGGTGCACCTGCATTTACCTCAATTGATGTAGCAGCCAATACCACAAGTTATGTGGATGTGGCTTTGTCATACAATACTGTTTATGAATACAGGCTAATGTCTTTCAATGAGTCTGATGCTTCAGAGGTTACAGACATTGTGACTATTACCACAGGTGATGAACCGGATATACCACCCTCAGAGGGGTTGGTTTACCTGATCGACCTTGGGGACCCTGCTACC
>NZ_SMLW01000200.1 GCF_009711405.1 Fulvivirga kasyanovii
CCAGATACATATGTCTGAGTTCATGCCTTCCCCAGAAATTCGGACTGATCCTTTTTTTGCCGCCCTTCCCAAAGGTCTGTGACTCACAGACCTAAACTATCTAAAACAAAAAAGCCGATCACTTTTCAGTAATCGGCCTCGTAGTAGCGAGAACGGGAGTTGAACCCGTGACCTCAGGGTTATGAACCTAATTTTGAGTGGTTTTTAACGAACCCAGACGGTCTAAAAATGCCCTTATAATGCATTTAGAGGCGTTTTTATATTTTTTAAGACTTGGATGGTGTCAGCGTAAACCGTAAATTGTTGTACTTATGTTGTACTAAACTCGGTAAGCAATGGCATCTATAAAAGCAATTTTACGAAAGACAAATCAACCACGGAAAGATGGTAAATGGCCACTGGCCATTAGGGTTACCAAAGATAGAAAATCAAAATTCATCTGGCTGAAGCAGTATGTCAATGAGAAAGACTGGGATAGCCGTAATGGAACGGTAAAACGCTCGCACCCCAACTCGGCCAGGCTTAATCACTTGATTGCAAAGAGAATTGCTGAACTCAATAACTTGGTGTTGGAGATCGAGGATAAAGAGGAGAGTACCTCAATCATTGATATAAGAAATGCACTAACTAAGAAAAAGCGCAAAAACGTAACATTCTTTGAGCTTGCCCAAGAACGCTTGGATGACTATAAGAAGAGAAAAGTATTCACGGTTCATGATACTGATGAGGGACGTATCAAGACTTTTAAAAAGTTCTTGGGAGGAAAGGACATCCACTTTCATGAGATTACCATTCCGCTCCTCAAAAAATTCAGAACTTATCTTATTGCAACTAATGGCAACTCTGAGCGGACGATAGCAAACTATTACATTCTGATTCGTACCCTTTTTAACCAGGCTATTAAAGAAGGTATTGTGGAAAGAAAGTATTATCCATTTGGAGGTGATGGTATTTCTATAAAGTTAGGTGAAAGTGCCAAGATCGGTCTGAATGAAGAAGAACTGAAAATTTTAGAGAATATGAAATATGACCCTTCTTCAGCCAAGTGGCACACATTGAACGTATGGCTAACCTCTTTCTATTTTGCGGGCATTCGTATTTCGGATGTGGTAAAACTAAAATGGAGCGATATACCGGATGGACGGCTTTACTACAGGATGGACAAAAACCAAAAAAGGGTGTCTCTAAAAATTCCCGAGAAAGCCCAGCGAATTTTTGATCTTTATTTACCAGAAAAGAGATCAGAGGACGATTTTATATTTCCTGATCTCAAAAAAGCTAACCTCTCAGATAAGGAGGATGTCTATACTAAAGTTAAAACAGCTTCAAGACGATTTAACAGGTACCTGAAGAAAATTGCTAAGGATGCAGAGATAACCAAAAATCTATCCAATCATATATCCAGACATTCTTTCGGCAATATTTCGGGTGATAAAATTCCAATACCGATGCTTCAGAAACTTTACAGGCACTCTGATATCAAAACTACTATTGGATATCAGAACAACTTTCTTTATCAAGATGCGGATGATGCGTTGGACGCTGTAATTGGGTTTTAAGATTAAATGCGACATAGAGTTTTTAATCAAACCCTTCACTAAAGAATTCCTCAAGGGAAACCCCTAAAGCATTTACAACCCTTACAAGACTACTGAATCTTAGGTCTTCGCCTTTTTCATATCGCCAATATTGAGATCGGGAAATGCCATGCTCTATGGCAAAGGTCTCGTAATTCATATGGCCCTTTTCTGTTCTTAACTGTTTTATTCTGTTGGCCAGCTTGGCTATATACTCTTTTTTAGAATGATCTTCCTGTTCGTTCATTCCGTAAAAAAGGCATTAAATACCTTAAAAAGTTACTCCTTATTAAGTACATCTAATAAGGTGTATTGAGTGTATTTGTTTATCTTAGATATAATATTTTTTCATTATAAAGCATTAAAATATGGCTTCAAAGAATGCAGAACAGTTGAAGTTACTCTTTGCTCGAGTGACTCATGATATACTGAGTCCT
>NZ_SMLW01000636.1:0-224 GCF_009711405.1 Fulvivirga kasyanovii
CTTAGTTGTCCATTCATCGACAGCCTTTTTTCTTTCCTGATCCCCAGACTCCGGCAGTAGGTCATATTTTATCATTTGTATCCAGGGACCTTGCATGAATTTTTTCATGCCTTCACTTGGTGGTGCTTCAAACAAAGTTTTGACTGTGTCCCGTAGATTTTCTGACTCTCCAATAAATCGACAATTTATAGGCTCATCATTTACAATTCCAAAAACACCAAACA
>NZ_SMLW01000636.1:424-21807 GCF_009711405.1 Fulvivirga kasyanovii
AATTGTTCATGCCAAATCTCCATTTGACCTTTTTTTTTAATTGTTTCCATTTCACGTTATTTATTTTCATCTATGTAAGTTGCTTGTAATTTTTTATTTTTTTAAGCTAGGCCAATAAGTTTGGTGGATTAAGAAATTATTAACTCGGTTCTATCCATGTCGTTACCTCTAGACTTTGAAGCCACCCAGTTTTGAGCTTCCACATACTCCGATAGCAACTTGACGGTGGGTCTGGCAAAGAACTCCTGCAGCGACAGATCCACATTTAACACTTTGAATATCTCATTACAAAGTTGAACTGCTTTTAATGAGTGTCCTCCTTTATTGAAAAAGTTTTCATTGATTCCGACCCTGTCGATTTCAAGAAATTCACACCACAGGTCAGCAATTTTTCTCTCAAGGTCAGTATGGGGTAGGTCCAACTGCTCAGGAGCAGAAAAATCATCAATGGTGATACGCAGTAGCGCCTGTCTGTCAACCTTACCATTGTTATTTTTCGGAATTTCATCTAATTGAACAAAATAATCAGGGAACATGTAATCTGGCAATTTGGAAGACAAGAAGCTGCGCAATTCTGCTTTTTTTGCTTTTCTGTTTGATTTATAAAAAGCAACTAAAAATTTGTCCTTTTCAGTCTCTTTGGCTATAACGACACATTCGTCTATTAACGGATATGCTAGCAGATGTTGTTCTATTTCAGGAAGTTCAACTCTGAATCCTCTTATCTTGGTTTGAAAATCCTTTCTACCAATATATTCTATTTCATTATTCGGAAGCCTCCGACCAATATCACCAGACCTATATGTCCTTATTGAATCGTTTTCTGCTTGTGAAAAACTAGTCTTAGTTTTCTCTGGGTCGTTAAAGTAACCGAGAGCGAGGTATTCACTCTTATAGACAATTTCCCCCTCCTCATAAACTTGTGCCTCATCACCAAACTCATTGACCAAAATAATGTCAGTTTCTTCAACAGGTTGTCCAATCGTCACAGTGTTCGCTAAGAGTTGCGTTCTTTTATCTATGAACTTTTGAAGGGTGACTGTGGACTCTGTTGGCCCCAACCCGTTGATTAAAATACAATCATCTCCACAATGTCTTTTAAAACCTTCAACATCAACCATATAAGTCGCTTCGCCACCAAGTACAACAAAACGGAGAGGTAATAGTATTTCGTCATCAAAAAGAGAGCCGTATAAGCTTCTAAATAAACTAGGAATGGAGTGATATATAGTAATGCCACTGTCCATTATCCATTTTTTTAAGCCACGAATACTACCTTGGGTTCTCATATCATAGGGACAGAGGGTAGCTCCATTTAATAAAGCACCATATATATCCATTATACCAGCATCAAAACTGAACGTCGATAAGAAGGATAGTTTATCTTTAATATTCAATTGCAGTCTGTTTGAGTAGACTCTGCAGAAGTGTAGCACATTTCGATGTGTCTGCATCACTCCTTTTGGATTACCAGTTGAGCCGGATGTGTAAAGTATATAAGCTAATTGGTTATGTTTCACATTAATAGATGGATTAACACCACTTGAAGATTTTAGTAAATCTATGTTCACTATATCGATATCGTTATCCAACTCTTCAGCTATCTCCATGCAAACCTGCTCGTAATTAGAGTCAGTAACTAAGATTACAGATTGACTATTTTCCAGAATAAACTGTAACCTTTCTTTTGGGTGCTTAACATCTAAAGGGATATAAACTGCACCAGTTTTAAGTACGCCAAATGAGGATATTACCATTCCGCTTCTATCATCCAGCAATATAGCCACCTTACAACCAGAAACGAACGAATTATTTCTTAATAAGGTATTGGAAACACCATTGATTTTTTCATTCAACTCTTGATAAGTGAGCTTTAGGTCATTGTATTCTATGGCTATTTTCTCAGGATGCTTCTCCGCTATGGTTTCGAATCTTTTATGAATGGGTTGATAGATATCTTCCTTCTCAAAAAGTTTAAATTTCTCCTGTGGTTTACAATCAATCTTTTTCACAAGACCATCATTCGGTTCAAATATTCGATAGTCACTGATTTTTTTGGACTTATTTTCGGTAATATCTCGCAACAGGTTCTTATATGCTCCAAGTAAACTCTCAATAGTACTTTTATTGAATAAATCTTTTTTGTAAACGCAACTAACTTCTAATTCATCATTAGAATCAGCTACATAAAAACCTATATCATATTTAGAATACTGTACTTCTGCTTCAATGCTACTGAATTTTAACCCCTCAATAGAACTGGAAATTGTAGAGTTGAAGTTAAGGTAGTTAAAATAGACATCGAAAAGAGGGCTTCTTCCTTCAATTCTTTGAATATTTAGATCGTTGATTAATTGGTCAAATTGGTAATCAGAGTTATCAAAAGCATTTAAAGCAGTCTTCTTTACTTCTTTTAAGAGTTCAACAAATGATTTATTGGGTTCGGGTTTGTTTCTCAGTGCTAAAATATTGAGATAGAGGCCAATCTGCTTGTCAAGGTCAAGATGATCTCTTTTCTCTGATGGAATGCCAATCACGATATCACTCTGATTACAAAATTTACTTAAAAGAACATTGTATGCAGCAAAAAGTACATTAAACATGGTTACATTTTCCTCCAATGCCACCGCTTTCAATTGGTTTGTTATTCTATTATTAACTGTTGTGCGAATCTCACCCCCATTATTTTGAGAAAAACCTTTTCTCGGCATATCATTCGGTAATTTCAATGTAGCAGCAACATTCTTAAATTCATTTAACCAAAATGCCCTTTGTCTTTTAATTTCTGTCTTATCAAGCTTACTCAGTTGCCAATGAACATAATCTCTATACTGAATTTTTAATGGACTCAGCACATTTCCTATATACAGTTCTATGACATCTTTAATAAAATTGGTACTTGATGTGCCATCTGAAATAATGTGGTGTATGTCATAAAGTAAAACATGTCTATTATCATCAATTTTTACAAGCTTTACCCTAAACAATGGAGCCTGACTTAATTCAAATGGTTTTATGAATTCGTTTATTAGGTCCTCAAAATGAATCAAGCTGGTTTGTAGTTCCTCCAATTCAATTCGTAATCTCAAACCATCATGTATCTTCTGATAAGGCTGATCACCCAAGAAATGAAATGATGCTCTTAACATTTCATGTCTTAACATTAATCGGTTAAAAGCAGATTCCAACTGGCTAACATCCAGACTTCCTTCTATCATTATTGCCCCTGGCATATTATAGGTTACATTATTAGAGAGTAATTTATCCAATAACATCATCCTTTTTTGACCAGGTGATAATGGGTAATATTCTTTTTTCTCAACCTTCTTAATGGTTTTGAATTGACTTACATCTAAAGTTTGGATTAAATCAGCTTGCTGTTTGATGGTGGGATTACTAATTATGTGCCTAGGAGTCAAAGCCACATTTAGTGACTTATGAATTTTAGCAGCTAGCATAATTGCAGATATAGAATGACCTCCCAATTCATAAAAATTATCGTCCACCCCAATTTTCTCTTCTTTTCTGGACAGCACTACAGACCATATTTTCCTCAATGAGATTTCGGTCTGCCTTAATTTTTCTATATTAGTATTTGCAGCAGTTTCTCGAATAAGTTGATGAGGATCAGGCAATTCCTTCCTATTCACTTTACCATTAATATTTAATGGAATTGATTCAATCTTCACAAAGATAGAAGGTATCATGTAATCAGGTAGATTCTCCTCAAGCATCCGAACAAAAGTCTGATGCTCAATGGAGTCCGATGAGGTATAATATGCGATCACATAGGTATCACCATTTGGATCTTGAGTACCCATCGCAATAGCCTCATTCACACCCGTGACTTGATTCAAATGATATTCCACTTGACCAAGTTCTACCCTATTACCCCTTACTTTAATTTGACTGTCATTTCTTCCTAAATACTCAACCTCACCGGAGGGTAAATATCTGGCTAAATCACCTGTTTTGTAAACAATCTCTCCCTGTATACAATCTAGTTTTATAAACTTCTCGCGTGAGAGTTCTACGCTACTATACCCTTTCGCAAGTTGAATACCTGAAATACATAGTTCACCCTCTACCCCTACCGGTTGGATTTGGTTAAATTCATTCACAATGTACACAGATGTATTATCAATTGGTTTACCAATTGTTATTCTTTTATCCGAAATGTCCAACTCCTTAACTACACATCCAATAGTCGCTTCCGTAGGACCATATTCATTATACACCTTTATTTGCTTATTAAGCATTTTCAATTGTTTGACATGATGCATTTGCACATCTTCCCCACCCAGTATTACACCTCTTATATTGGTATGCGCTAGATTGAGATGATTTAGAATATTCACATGTGATGGAGTTAGTTTTGTAAAACTAATGGACGAATCTTCACCAAACATATGTTCCAATATTTCATCAATATCCTTTTGTTGAGGATATATCACCAGCTTATCGTAGCGAAGAAAGGTTGTGAAAATTGAAGTTAAAGTAAAATCAAATGAAATAGGAGAAAAAAGTGCCATATCATTATCATGGCTGTCATTGAAATAATACTTATTCGCCCACAACATATAATTTAATAGACTAACATGTTTTATTTGAACTCCTTTAGCCTGCCCTGTAGAACCCGAAGTGTAAATGATATAGGCCAAATCATCTGTAACAAACTCACTCGTATCAAAAGGTTTTATTGCAACCTCTTTCGATAATTCCCCCTCAGTGAACGTGTGCCATGACTGTCGATATTTCGGTTTATTCTTGTCGTCGGTAATGATAAGTTTGACATCCGCATCCCTTAAAATATGCTCCACAGCTTTTTCGGGCATTCCCGAATCAATCGGAACCATCACCAGGTGAGATCTAAGAATTGCGAAGATGGAACAAACCATGAAAGGAGATCTATCCATGATAACAGCAACCCTATCTTGCCTATTTAAATTGAAATTTGACTGTATTGAAGCACTAATACGATCTATTTGACTTTTAATAGCTTCATAGTTAAATGTACGAGCATTGAATTCTATCGCAGGTAAGTCAAGATTACTTGATAGACCTTCTTCAAAAACCTGATAGACGTTTCTCGACTTGAATTCAGTATTAGCTCCTTTTAAACCCTTTAACAATCTTTGTCTATCCACTCTTTCGAGCAAATCTAAGTCTCCCATTCTCGTTTTCGGAAAACTAAGAATTTTGCTAATCACATTCTGAAATAACTGCTGGAAGTAGAGTATACTTTTCCTCTCGAACAAATTAGAACTATACTCAAAATCGAATGAGAAAAGACCACTTGACTCTTGTATATAAAGCCCTAAATCGAATTTAGATGTCTTGCTTTCCAAGGCTATTTCTTCCCATAGTAAATGACCATTATTTTCATTCACGCTTTGATCCTTCTGATAAACGCAGATAACATCAAATAAAGGATTTCGATCATCACTTCTATTGATCTTGAGTTTTTTAACCAAGCTTTCATATTGATAATCTTCATTATCGGCAGCATTCAAAAGGTTGGAATATACATGCTTTAATAAAGTATCAAATGAGTTGTTCTGATCAACCAAAATCTTGATTGGTAATGTATTAACAAAAAAGCCCACAATATCCTCCTTATCCACATGATTACGGCCAGAACTCATTGTGCCTATTACAATTTTTGACTGATTGGTTATTTTAGCAAGAAACAAAGAGAATATGGATAAAATTAGTGCAAAGCTTGTTGTCTGATTTGCTTGAGCTAGGTGTAGTATATCATCACTTTGCTTCTTATCAAGAAGAAATCGGATTGTTTCACCATTATTATTTGCTCCTTTTTCTCTATCAAAATCGTAGGGCAAATTAATAGTCGGAATATCGTCATCGAACTGATCAAGCCAAAACTTTTCTTGCTTTTTCAACCTCTGTCTTTGATGTTGAAGATTACTCCATTCAACAAAATCTTTATATTGAACTGCTAGTGGTCTAAGCCTTTTATTTTGCAGGAGATTAATGAAGTCGTTTGTCAGGTTTTTAATTGATAAAGCATCTGAAATAATATGATGCATGTCAATTAACAAATAACTCTCATTCTGATTCTTTACCAAAAGCTCTACACGCAATAGTGGAGGCTCGGACAATTCAAAAGGGCGTACTAATTCCTTCCCAAGCTCTATAGGATCAATATCTTTACAATCATGGAAACCGACTTTAAAAGTTATTTCGTCTACAATTCTTTGTACTGCCCCCCCATCAAGTAGCTGGAAGAATGTTCTTAGGCTTTCATGCCTTTGTACAATTTTTTGAAATATCCTCTCAAATTCACTCAAATCAACCTGGCCTTTGATTTTTAAAAATATTGGAATATTATAAGCCAAAGATTGACTCTGCAGAGAGGCAACAGCATACATTCTTCTTTGCGGAGAGGACAATGGATAATACTCTTTTTTCTCAGCTCTATTAATGGATTGAAAGGATGATACGCCTTGATTCTTTCGTACAAGCGCAGCCAGATTCCCTATTGTTGGTTTCTTCATGAAGTAAGCCAATAAAACCTGGGCTCTATATTTCTTTTGAACTCTTGCTAATAAGCTTGTTGCAATTAAAGAATTACCCCCCAGTTCGAAAAAATTAGACTCCGAACTAATAATGTCTTTACTAAGGCCTAATACCTCAGACCATATTTCTTGTATTTCTTTTTCCAATAGGGTTTCTGGTTGTTTTAGAGTCTGTAGCCCTAAAACAGGGTCCGGTAAGCTACTTCGATCAATCTTTCCGTTTTGGGTAAGTGGTATTTGATTCAAATAAACATAGAAGTGAGGAATCATATATTCCGGCAAAAAATCTGACAAGATAACTTTAAGTTCGCCTGTATCAATTTCAGTACTTCCGGTGTAATAAGCACATAGAATGACGTTTCCATTAATATCTTTGTTAACCACGACTACATCCTTAATCTTGTCCAAAGAACGCAAGCAGTTTTCAATCTCTCCCAATTCAATCCTGTATCCTCTAATTTTAACTTGATGATCAGCTCTACCCAAAAACTCGATCTCTCCATCATTATTCCACCGCGCAATATCCCCAGTCTTATATAAGGTTCTACTTAACTCTTGATGGAAATAAAACTTGCTTTTGGTTAACACACTATTATTGATGTAGCCAATTGACAATCCCTCTCCTGCAATATTCAATTCGCCCCAAACTCCTATAGGTTGTTGTTTCCCGCTACCATTCATAATATAGATTTCAGTATTATGTATAGGCTTACCTATAGGAATATTGTTGTGAACTTCTTTATGGTAACATTCGAAATATGTAACATCAATAGTAGCCTCTGTAGGTCCATATAGATTGATTAAATGGGTACCATTGTGCCTCAGAAGTAAACGATTAAAATTGTTTACTTCTTCTGGTAATAATGATTCTCCGCTCGCAAAAACCTTCTTTACCGACGTTAGTTTTATTAAATTATTCTGGCCCACCACTTCTAAAAACAATCTCATCATAGGAGGCACGAAATGCAGTGTTGTTATATTATTTTTGTCTATATGATCAATTAACTTATATGGGTCCTTTTCATCGCCATCTGGAAGTATAGACAATGATGCCCCTGAAATACTCCACCAAAACAGCTCCCATACAGAAACATCAAAATTTAATGGGGTTTTCTGTAAAACAACATCTCCACCATCAAGAGGATATTTGTATTGCATCCAGTTGAGTCTGTTCATCAGAGCCACCTGAGTTATAATCACACCTTTGGGATTTCCAGTAGAGCCTGATGTATATATTACATATGCATAACTGTCAGATAAGGTTTTGTCCTGAAAATCCGAGATTTTTTGACTGTCATATTCAAAACTCTCAATATTAAAATTGTCATAGTCAGGAAGGTCGTGACCATTAGTAAGAACAAGCACTGCCCCACTATCTTTCAACATAAAGTCTACTCTTTTTTGTGGTAGAGATGGTGGGATTGGAAGATAAGCTGCACCAGCCTTCATAATGGCGAAAACACCTAACATGAAATCTAAGCCCCTCTCCATATGTATCGCTACAACATCGTTATTCGTTATGCCCCTATCAATAAGATTTACTGCTAAAATGTCAGTTTTCCCGTTAAATTCCTGATAAGTAATAGCTCTTCCCCCATCCCTCACTGCTATTTTATCTGGGGTTTTCATACAGTTAGTCCTGAATAAATCAATGATAGTCACTGCACGATCAAATTCAAATTGAGTTCTATTGAATATTTGAATTTGCTTAAGTTCTTGTTTTGAGATTAAATCTATTTCTCCAATTTTTATCAACGGATTATTGATGACTGCTGATAATATATTTTCGAAATATGACAAGTATTTTTCCACACTACTTTGCTTGAATAGCATGGTAGAGTATTCAAAATTTAGCAAGAATTCTCCATGAATTTCATCAACAAGTAAACTTAAATCAAACTTAGACACCTCATTCTGAGTTTCATAGGGCAAAAGATCCAATTCCGAAGATTTATTAGTGTCATTCGTTGCAATATCCAAACTAAAGACGGAATCAAATAGCGGATTCCGTGAAGCATCTCTAGGAGGATTAATTGCGTCAACTATTTCTTCATAAGGAAAATCCTGGTTTTCTAAAACAGCCAATACTTTCTTCTTAACCTGCTCTAAAAATTCCTTGAAACTTGTCTTTTGAGATATATGAAGCCTTATTGGCAGCATATTGATAAAAACACCAACCATTTTATGAGTTTCCACTGTGTTTCGTCCAACAGATGGCGTTCCGATTACTATATCTTCTTGACCACTAAGTTTAGAAAGGAGAATACTAAAGGCTGATAGAAATAACATATAGGAGGTTGCGGCTGCCTCCTTTTTTAAATTGACTATATCCTTAAATGTTTTACCAACTATTCTTTTAGTAATGGTATGGCCATCAAAAGATTTAATTTCAGGTCTTGGAAAATTCAGAGGAAGGCTAAGTAAAGGCACCTCAGCATCAAATTCATTCTTCCAAAATTTCCTTTTGCGTAAGTAGGGTTCTTTATTTATAAGACGATAGTGCCATTCGGCAAAGTCTTTATAAGAAAACTGTGGTTTATTATTATCGTCTGTACCATTATAAATATCGGTGAAATCATTTATTAACAGTTGATGAGAAACAGCGTCAGCAACTATGTGATGAATATCCACCAGAAGATAGCTTTCATCATCAGACCAAACACCCATTCTGATCAAAATATCCTTGCCAATGTCAAATGGACGTACAAACTTTGTTATTGCACATTTAATATTTGCCTCGCTATCGTATTCCTCCAAAATGAATTCAAAATTCTCGTTCACCACCTGCACTGGAAGGCTGCCAACATCCATAAAATTGGTTCTAAGGGGTTCATGTCTTTTTATCAATTCGCTAGCAGCTTTTGTTAACTTCTTTCTATCCAATAGACCATTAAGTTTGTATACAGCAGGCATATTGTAAGCTAATGATTCCGTGTCGAATTGATGAAGAAGATATAACCTTGTTTGTGCAGGAGACAATCGATAATACTCTTTTTTTTCTACAGATCGAAGTTTTAGAACCTTATCTCCATTGGTCATAGATGCTAATTCCATCATAATTTCGGGCTTATGAAGCTTTAAATACTTCAAAAGTTCCGGGGTTAGCTTAGAATGGGGGTCCAGTATTTCTAGCTGATCGTTGTTATTCCTAAGTTTTATTCCCAGCCCAGATAATTTAGAGAATATATCACTATGCATTGATAAATATTTTTACTGATTGAATTCTAGTAACTCAGATTCTTTTAGCTTATAAATAGTTTCTGATGACTTCAAAATTTGACGTCCAAAGAATTTATGATTATCTACCGATTTAGATACAGATACTCGTTGCGATTAATAAATCTTTCCAGATTTAAAGCATGTTATAAAATGTTGATGCCTTCCTATGACCATTCAATTTTAATCTACCCTCCCAACTAATCACTTCCACTCCTGGATTCGCCTCCATTTACTTAGCTCAACTGTTTTATGAGCAATATTATTGTAACATGATCTTGAGAGGTCTATCCAGATTCTGGTCTATGAATTCGCCATCAAATTAATAGCGTATTCATAACATACTGGTAACTCTTGTAAATCCTTCAGGGGTTATCTAAAAACAATCGATGAATAAATAATTCTACAAAAAATCATGGTTTAGTTTGATCCAACTAAATTCTCACTGTCTCTATTAGCTAACTTCACTCATAAAGGAACTCTTAAAGGATTTTAAAAGCTCCAAGCACTTTTTACAAGAAGAATAAGATGTTAATTTCAACTACTACCTATATAAACGAACTTTTTCCATACATAACATTTCGGACAGTTTACCCGAATTTGGCTCAAGCAAACATTAGTAGCAGCACCTGTAAGCAAATAATTTATGATATCATCAGATTTAAATACTGCATAATGTTATAGAACCTTCTCAGATTTAGGATTTATAAACTATCATTGTAAGACTTACAGCTTTTGGAACACAGCTTCGCTCATTGAGTAACATAAATTACCTTAACTTTAAGAGGTTTTAAGACGAGCATAAATTGAATTTAATTTGTTAGACAAATTAAACGATGGAGCAAACTTTATATTAAATCCCCCAGTTTACATCATGACTTATGCTACATTTTTGCTGTTTTCTACTTTTATCAACGCTGACGCATTAACATTTATTATTATGTAGTGATTAATCTCCTCTACCTTCACTGCAATTCTCTTTGATCCTTTATGGCTAACAAGTACTCCTTCTAGGCCGCTTAACGGCCCACTAAGTAACTTGACTCTCTCTCCATTCCTAAAACTAATTTCGCCCACATCAAATTCTCCATTGAGAACTTTTTTTAACATGTTCATACGGCTTTCTGTGATGACATCAGGTATTCCACCTGTACATACAAACTTCACAAATCCATTTATTGCATATATTTGAGGCCTTTCAAATGCTGTAATCCGTACAAAAACGTATCCAGGAAATACGGGCACTGCTAATTTTTTTTTCCGGTCATGCCACTGTTTCACGACTTGCTTTAACGGCAAATAAGCTTCAATACCCTTTTCATTTGAGGATCGTAACACCTTTTTTTCAAATTGAGGCCGCACATAAATCACATACCACTGTTTAGTATTTGAGTTACTCATAAGGTAATATTTCGATATGATATTCCAACATTCAAAGAATGTTAATCGACAACTTGGTAGCTAGTCTCGGCAACTAAACTAGTTTGAAACATTTAGCTAAAGCATTTTTAACTATTATTATATGCTTCCAGAGATTACAATAATAGTATTTTAATTATAAATTCAAAATAGTATTTTGATAAAGTTACGTGAAAAATTTCGTTCGTTCCGATAAACGGCTTATTAATCTTATGTCAGCGTTGAGGATTTTTATAATTAGAAAGGATAGAGGTTTGCGTTTGTGGGACTGTATTCTTTGGAGTACATGAATACACCATCTATCGAAACATTGCTTGAAAGGCTTCTAGCCAATACCATACAGTATGTTGCTACAAGCCATTTATTAATATGCTTTAGCATCGGAATAGCGGTTCCTTTCTGTAGTGGTAAAATTACGACCACATATTCTGTATCTATAATGACCGTCGACCAATTTATTAAGCTCTGACTAATAATACCTCACCCCCCTTCTACCGGAACACTGTTTCTAGCCGAGGAAACTCCTCTCTATTTAAAGGAATGACCAAACCCTCAAGCTCTCCTTTTGCAATGTTGCTTTTCCATATTGACCTTTCCTATCTGAGTATCCAAATACTAGGCAATGAAATTGGAACGGAGAAACTCAATTTACTTGACTTTAACCTGAAAATCAAGCCTCCTATTTTGCCTCTTTTTTGATAATACTTTTAGTCTCTCATATACTTTAAACTCATCTTATTGTAAACTCTCAGTAGTCAATGGTTCATTTTGGCCCTTTGATCTCAAATTCATCTAAGCCTCCTTTCGCATACTAGTTATATCAAATACTAAAAAAGTAAACTATTTTTAGTAACTTAGCCACATGGCAAGAAAACCCAAAGAGATTGTTATAAGTGAATCTGAGTATAACCAACTACTTGTGATGAGTCAATCCTCAAAGCTAGACAAACGCTATGTTGATCGGGCAAAAATCATCCTTCTTAGCAAAGAAAAACATACTCTGGACTTTATTGTTGAAAAAACCGGTCTTACCAGAAAAGTTGTAAACAAATGGAGAAACCGCTTTCGCAGTCAGGGTATAGAAGGACTTAAAGATGCTCCACGTCCAGGAAAACCCGCCAGGATAACGGCTGAACAGAAAGCCATGGTAATACAGAAAGCCTGTAAAAAACCTTCAGGAGGGTATAACAACTGGTCCCAACAGCGCATAGCCAGAGAAGTGGGTATTAGCCAGGGCAAGGTGAACCAAATATTAAAACAAGCAGCTATGAAACCGCATAAAACAGAGTATTGGTGTGGAAAAAGCTCGGATCTGGAATTCAAATCTAAGCTGATCAATATAGTAGGCTTATACATGAACCCCCCAGAGAATGTAATAGTTTTATGTGTTGATGAGAAAACCCAAATGCCGGCATTGGACCGACTCCGGCAAGGACAAGCTATTACCTATAAAAGAAATGGTACGGTGGCATTAATAGCAGCGCTTGCCGTACACACCGGAAAGGTTACCGGCCAGACGGTCAAATCAAATAAGACCGATAACTTTCTGAAATTCCTAAAAAAATTGGACAGAGTATACCACCATAAAACACTTCATATTATTGTAGATAACCTTTCTGTTCACAACATGGAAAAGGTGAAAGAATGGTTAAAAACTAAACGAAAAATCAAGGTTCACTTTACCCCTACGTATGCTTCGTGGCTTAACCAGATAGAAATTTGGTTTAATATTCTCTCACAGGATGTGCCAAAGGGAGGTATATGGAAATCATCCCAACAACTTATCTCACAAACTATAGATTATATTAAAACCTGCAACAGCATAAAGACCAAGCCCTTTAAATGGATGCATAATAAATATTCCGCAACTAATTAGTTTACTTATAAACTGATAAACACTCTAGATCAAATATCCAATAATTATGGATCATAGAGACCTGTTCAAAGGAAAAATCAGAGTGTAAATCAAAGATACTTTAAAGGAAGTATGACAGTTCGATTTTTTCTTTCCTCAAAATACCTAAACTTTTATTTGAGGCGATATGGCATTCATAGCTTTCTTCTATTTCCACCTCTTTTACATAAAAATTCTGAGATCCTATAAGAGTCCTCCCTTCTATGACTTCAAAAGAACTTAAAGGTAAATGTAGTCCATCTCCATGAGCCTTAATTGCTGCTTCTTTCTGTGTCCAATAGGTATAAAATGCAGAACACTGATCAGGAGATTTACTGACTTTAAACCACTCTTTATCAGTCATTTGACATCTAAAATTCTCAAAATCTATAGGTTGAATTTTTTCAATATCAATTCCAAGATTGAATTCACCTGCCGTTAAAGCACAAACAACAACTTCGGCTGAATGAGACAAGTTGAATTGAATATCACCATCTTTGTAATAAGGCTTTTTGTATGCAGTAAATTCAATATTAGCCTCATAAAAGTCTTTCCCTAACTTCTTAAAGCCTAAAGACAGCAAAAACCGACCAAGAAGTGATAATTGAGCGTCTTCCCATCTTCGATAGCTAAGAATCCTTTTCTCAAAATCAGCAGAAAACACATAAGGCAACTTTCTCATTAGACGCTCATGATGTTCGCCTGATATCGATGCATATAAAATCAGTACCAACTAAGTTAAAAATTTAGATTCTTTCTATTTTTAATTTAGAATTAAAGAATTACAATATATAGAATAAAACTTCAAAGAGTACCCCTATATTCTTTCTGTATTGTCCATACCCTCATTCGAGCAGTATATTTAAACAATCTTTAAAGCACTAGGTCAAAAACAATCTTGACTGTCCTTGCCTCAGGGCTTGCAAAACAAAATCATTGTAAATCAATAGTTTACAATGATTTTTCGTTAATACGGCATTGTAATTCGGCTGCTAAAATTACTAAATTTAAAATTTGCAAACTTTCGTGAAAAATTAAATATATTCCCTTCTTACACTTTTGGCTATTTCAGTTTCCCAAAAGCTAAGGAATAAGGGATCAAACGTTAAACCTGTGGAGTAAATGGATTGGGGAGTAAACAAGTAAAGTGAAACTTGCTACTGAAAAATCAGTAAACCGAGCTTATTGTTATATTATACGAGTTTGCCGATTGCTTTTGCCGATTGCTATTAACAATTGTCTGTCAGCAAAAAGGTGAAAGTGTTAGGGGCTCCCCAGAAATTACGATTGATCCGGTATAAGCCATCTTAATCAAAACCCATTATCCTTCATCCATGCACAGAAATTTTCAACCCAAAGGTCACTTGGCAAGTTTTGTTTACGCATTCCAAAGCCATGACCCCCTTTCTGATAAATGTGCATTTCAACAGGTGCTTTAGCTTTGTTCCAGGTTTTATAGATATCAATTGCCTGATTTTGAAATCCAAATACATCATCACTGGTTACAGCCAGAAAAAGCGGCATGGGGCGGGTTGGAAGTTTTGCTAAATCTAAAACATGCAGCGCCCCATAGATAGGAGCAATAAAATCAGGACGATTCTCGTCAGAAGTAAATTCTAATCCGGCAGATGCGGCAAGAGTGCCCCCGGCAGAAAAGCCAATAATACCAATTTTATCAGTATCGACATTATACTTTTCTGCATTTGCCCTTACGTGGGCAATAGCAGCAAGAGCATCAGCTTTGGCCAAATCTATATAAGGAGCCATATCTCGATCCATTTCTTCTTGTCCATTGTTTAATTTTTCATGAAACTCCCTATCAGGATCTTCCCCAGTCGGCACCAGCCGGTATTTTAATACAAAAGCGGCAATACCATTTTCGACACACCATTTGGCAACATTATGACCTTCATTATCAATGCTCAACAAATGAAAACCTCCCCCGGGAGCAATTATGAGGGCTGTACCACTCGATTTTGATCTCTCGGGTAAATAGGCAATCAAAGAAGGCTGAGACACATTGGACACTATAGATAATTGATCCCAATTGGAAACTTGTGTGCGTTCACCACCTTCCCAGGTATTAATATCGGCACCGACCACCCTGGAAGAAAGAGGTATATTCAGAACATCAGCACTTTCAGTGTTAGTCTGGCCATGAACAAAATGTACAGAGCCCAATAAGCAAATTGCAGCTAGTATGCTAATTTTCATTTTGCGAATTAAAAAGTTTACAAAACCTTATTTAAAGTTTATCTCGAGAACGTCCTTATAACGAATGGGGATTTAAAAGTAAGAACCTTCACCCCATACATACCACTACTTTCATTAATTTATTAGTTGTGGCTGACCTTTCAAGAATCGTAACGCTTTCTTTCCCAGTCATTCGTCGTGATTGTTCGAAATGCCGTCCATGATCAGTAAAGAAGTTGACCTGAAAACGGCCTACAATACACTTCAAAGGTCTGCTTGTTTTGTCCCTACAGGACAATCTGACCTAAATGGCTATTCTACAAATATTTTTATTGCTACGGGATTATCGCTGTAGTGGGGATTCGCAATTAATTTAATAACAAGACTGCATAGCGTCTTGTAGGGATATAATATCTATAGAAAAAGAAAAGCAAACCTGCACCATAGGAAGGCCTTGTCATAGAATACAATTTGGTATACATGCAGGCGCATGGAGGAATGTCAGGCCTTAAATAGATTAATGGTTACCGTCGCCAATTCTGAGTCAGGGTACTTTCTGAACACTTCTTTGTCGTGGGCAAGGCCTGCATCCTGTAATACTTTGATAAACTCTTCTACCTCCACAATATACTGGTCAGAGTAGCCGTGAGTAACATCGTACGCCGTAGCTGCGGTTTTACCCAGGTTTGCGGCTACCAACTCAGGACGAACAGTATGCAGCTCGATAAGCAGCAGGCCATATTGCTTTACATAGGGTGTCCATTTTTTGAAATGCTGCCTGAGGGATTCGGATACGAGATTGTTATTCAGCCTCCTGCCTTCGCTGCAATATGCTCCGGTTGAGGTACTGATCCTCAGGTTATCCTGCTGCTCCGGCTCCTCCCAAATACGGTTATGGTCCAGAAAGGTGCGCACATTAAGCAAATCTTTAAGGTCAATGTTGTACGCCTCCTTAAGGTCAGAAGCCAGCACTTCCGGCTTACCAATATCTCCCCAAATGATCTTGGCCCAAATATCAGACTGTATAAGGTTTGCCTTCGAAACTTTAAGTGCTGCCTCATTATAATCCACGCCAATCAACAGTAGCGGGTGTTCTTCCAGTACCTTTCCTCTGGATGTCTGGTTTGCCACTACGCCAAATAAATGCTTCAAAAAAGCGCCGTTCCCACAGCCCATATCCAAAATTCCTTTCGGCTGTTCCTTGAGCGGCCTGTTAAATATCTCGATAATGATCTCGTCCACTACTTTAAAATAAGCGGCATGGGCACCGCCACTGCCCCAGACATTCATCTCCCGATCGACGTGCTTTTCATTTCCATTGGCATCGAGTCCTTTAAGTATAGTAGGATCTCCGAAAATGAGGTCGTTGAGCTTTCTGAGTGTGGGTATGTAGGAGACGGTAACTCCGTAAGCGCTGGCCCGTCTGGCAAAAAACAGACCTTCCTCCGCGAATTCATAAGTGCCATTGATCTTGTTAAACCATTTTAGTTGGGTCAGTATGTCCAGCAAGCGCCCAAACCCTTCTGCATCTTTGTGAAATTCTTCCGCTTTAAACCTGGTTTCCATGAAGTATTTATGAAACATGCCGCTCATGCCCAAGTGAACCAGCGTAGGCCCTACTACAATACCCTCAATGTGTGTTAGGATTTGCCGGTGAACTTCTTCCTCCATATCAGAAGCAGGTGAAAATTCCTGATATTTATGTTTTAGCTTTCCGAATATATCTTCCAGTTTCAGAAAAGGCTCCATTTCAAACTTCCGGCTATGGTATTTTTCCGAAAGTATAAGCAGCTCCACAACATCTTTATACATAGCAAAAAGTGCGAAAGCCACTTCCGAACGGTCATTGATTTCAAATGTAACGCTATCGGCTTCATTATCGACAAGCTGTGTGAGCCAACCCTGGGAGCACAAAGCCCTCAAAGCAACATTCAGATATCCATCATTGGCTTTAAACTGACCAGCAAGGGTTCGCAGATCAGTCTTTTTTCTTGCCAGTAAAAAATCAGTTACACCGTGTGCCTTTAAAGCATAGGCCGAGGGGGCGGTAACAATACCGTCCAGGTGCCGGAAAATCCTGCTTCTAAGTGCAGCCTGTTCTTTTTTTGATAGCATAATCTTCTTTGATAAAGTGGGGAACTACCTTATTTGTGAAATCACCCGAATGGTAGCAGCAATAGCTCAACATGGATTAAAATACTAACTTTTAGCACACGCAACAACGTCTCCTGCAAATCTTTTAAGGCTAATTTCAACCGGTATTTTTCTCAGGCTTCGGTAATATCATTAACTTCGACAGGTCAGTTTTGGAATACCTGTAAACAAGGTTGTGATTATCAACAGCATAAGAATTTACCATTGATGAATAATGTAAAACCGATATACCTGCTATCTGATAGCCAGCTATTATTTTCCCGGAATTCCACAGGGCAGTATTTTCTGGCCTCTGTACCTGACGATATCGGCAAGACAAACATCAAAGCAGTGTATATCGGCTGGTCTAACGGGGACCGGCCTGAGTTTTACGAACTTTTCAAGGAAGGCATGAGTAACCTTAAAATCACAGATTGTCACATGATTTCTTCTGAATTCACGGCAACCGACAAACAAAACCTGCAACAGGCTGACCTTATACTACTGGCCGGAGGTGATGTAAATGCGGGATGGAAAAGGTTATCAGAAACCGGAGCAGCAGGTATCATCAAAGAAAAATATACATCCGGAGCCGTTCTCATCGGCATATCGGCAGGTGCTATTCAATTAGGCTATAGGGTTCCCTTTGAAGCAGATAACGAGTCTGTAGAGATGATGAAGCTGGTGCCTTACATCATTGGTGCACATGATGAGGCCAATCAATGGAGTGACCTGAAAAATACTGTACGTCTTGTAGGTGCAGACGGGATTGGCATTCCCTTTGGTGCTGGTTTTAAATATTACCCCGACCAGCGTATTGAGATTATTAATAAAGATAAGGAGTTGTTTTACTGGCGGTGATTTTTAATAAAATTTATACTAACACATTATGAAATTTATAGCATTACTACTCCTCACCTTGCCCTTACAAAGGGATGACCTTACTTCTCCAGACGGACGTTTTCAAATCGTAATGTATGGCAAAGATCTTGGTGATTCCTCCTATGAACTGAATTATTATCTAAAACAAATAGGACAATCTGATTCAACACTACTTACCAGTTCTTTTATTCATGATCTTTTGGCGCCTGTTTTTTGGTGGACACCAGATTCTCGGTTATTGATTTATGAACATAAGGAAGAAGGCAAGCATGTGTCCATGGTCAAGGTGATGGATATGAAAGATGGCAAAGTCAGATTTAGTTCCAAGGGGTTTATTAATGCTCAAATGAATAAAAAAAATAAATTCCTGGTTTTGGATGGCTACTTGTTGTACTTCAAATCACCTGAACTCTATAAAGTACAACTATTGAAATTAAATCTCAGTAATTATGAAACTGAGCAAATATTAGAGTTTGAAAACTATGGTGTTTACGAGACGCCTCAAATAACAATCGTCAATAAAAGGGAGCGCGAAATTACTCTCACAACTTTAGGGAAGAATTATGAGGCTAAAGAAATACTAGTAAAGCTATAGACTTCTTATGTTTTAACTTTAAGCATCAATGTCACGGATAGTGTGGAGTTCATTTTAGTTTTTTATCCAAAACTGTTTTTATCTTATCAAACTCAAAGAAGAAGCGATATGCCGGAGTGGTCATTAAATACATTTTGTTCTCTACCTGCCACCATAATATACCTCCTTTATTAATACACTCCCTGTCATCCGTAGCAACATCGGTAAGGTGTGTTGTGAATACTGCGGCTACACTGTCGTTTTCAAACTGCCACTCCTGGATGTTCACCCTCAGATACATATTATCAAGGGTTTCTCTGCTTTTCACCATGGTCTTTTTGACACTTTTCACCATGCCAAAATCAATATCCTTAAGCCGGGCATCCTGATCGGCACATGAGGTAAATTGCGCCATCAGTCCGGGGTCGACACCCTCACTCATCATGTACAACGTATCCCTACTCACTGACTGGGATTGGTAGCCAAACTCAGCATCAAGTAATGCCAGGGCTTCATTAAACCTGTCGGGATTAGCTTTAGGAGTAGGCTCTTCCAGGTTTTCTAAGTAGCTGGTATCGGTCTTTGCCGAATCGTTTTCTTGCTCCTGCCTTATCGCTTCGGTGCTTTTGTTTTCCTGGTTACAGCAAGTCAGGCAGGTAAGGAGGAGTAGAATGGGTAGGTATTTGGTCATGATTGGGTGGTTTTGAGAACTTAACAGCTCTCTGGGAGTTGCTGCAGAGTTTTTCACCAGAAAACACTCAAGTATGAATACGAAACCGGCAACAATAGCTGTGGCGAAAAAAACACCCCCAGCCATGCCACCCTCTCCTCCTGATAATGACACATAAAATAAGCCAATGCAAAATGAGGCCACAATTACAACAACACTAAATACAAATATTGGCCTGTAAAAAAGCTTTCTCATCATAACATTTTAACTAAACAGATTAATACAAAATAAATTAGACCAGATCACTCCCTATACCTCGCTCGAAGTAGCTCCACGAATTCTGCTTTCATACGGATTTGCCACCCTTCTTCATTAATACTATCTAGATGTTTGAAAACAACATCGTTGTATGCCTCCATTGCCTTTTTTAAGTATGGTTCCATGACACATCCAGCGACCGGGAGGTATTTAAATCCATATCTGCATGTGATTTGATCTGATTCTTCTCCAGAAAATATTAGTAACCCAGCAGCCAAGACCTGAACATATTCATTTTCGATATCACGCCTGGCCACTTCACTATTGTAAGGGTACTTCGCTATCTGGATTGAATCGTAATAATTCCACATCTTATGGTCAGACAATATTATGTTAACCTTATTTTTCTTTTTGGTGATATTCACCACCGTATCTTTATGTATAAATCGATTTACATCAACTTCAATTTTATACCTCCCTGTATCAACCAGTTGCACTTTAAAACTACCATCCGAATCTGTTATTCCGGAAGCTACCACTTCACCTTTCTCTAAAACCTGAAATACAGCATAAATTGTATCAGTTTTTAATTTTCTCTTTCGGGACCTGGATGTATAGACTTTATAGCTATCTTCTCCTCTGGTTTTATCGTAAATCTTAAGTCCTCTACTATCTTCACTAATACTAACTTTACCTCTAAGGCTGTGCTGTCCCAAACATGGTATTGTAAATAACATTAGTATGATCAGTAAATATTTCATTTGTCAATTACTGTTGCTCTCAAATCACTGCATTTTAAACATTTGTTCAAGGGCTGCTTCAAATGGATGTTTACCACCCCAAACAACCAAGACACTTCAAAACTCAATCCTCAACATACACAATCGGACCCTTATAATTATTGGTATACACACTGTCTTTAAGCTGCTTATTCAAAATCACTTTACTTTGGCCATTTCTAAACCATATCCATTCAAGCTCTTTGAGCCCTCTTAAGTCCAGGGGCTTGTTACATGTCTCCAGGCTTAGCTGTTTCAGTGATGATAGTTGGTTGAGCTGGTTTTCAAATGCCTTATCGTCATCTAAATGGCAAAGCCCCATATTTAATGCTGTAAGGTTGGGCACATTTCTGATCACTGCTTTTTCCGGATATATCATCTCGAGTGATAATTCTTCCAGCAAATCACAATTAGTGACTTGCAGTTCTTCAAACTCATATATACTACGGGCTTTAAACTTCCTGAGCGTGGGATGGGAATCAATACGTATGGTTTTAATTGGAGAACCTCCGATATCCAAAGAAAGGATACCATCCATTTGCAATATCCGATCCAGATCACTGACTTTTCTAAGAGGTGAAATGCTCAGCTCCTTTATCTTTTTAGACTGCGCTATGCTCGTCAGTTGCTTATCAATGAGGGTATCCACATCGTAACCAAAGGTGCTAATCTGAGGTAGCCCGAGAACCTGTTCAAAAAGTTGATCGTTCAATATTGTTCCGTATTTTTCAAAACTGGAAAGGGTTTTCAGTTCGTCAATACCCTGTATATTAAATCCTTTTTTAGCCGAGTATAAATTTACAGTAGACAAACTGTCCACACTTTT
>NZ_SMLW01000636.1:21982-31504 GCF_009711405.1 Fulvivirga kasyanovii
TTCTATATTAAGGTAGGTTAGTGATGGCAGGTTTTCAATGATTACATGTTTCAACGGCACGATCTCCTCAATTCCAGTATCAAAATGTCGTATATGAAGGGTTTTTAGTTGCTGCAAATCATTAAATTTTAAACTATGAGCGGATACTCCACTTATATTTATTTTTCTAACGTTGGGCAGAGAGGAAAAGAACCTAGTGTTTTCATCAAACCGACAGGATAAAAAATGAAGATAATTGTTAGCTGAGGAACCGATTCGGATTTTCAGTGAATCAGTAATGTTTTCATTGATAAAGCCAAGGTAGACCCCTTTACTTTTGGCAATATCGATTTCAGTTTTACGCTGTCCCAAAGTATTATCCAGAGTTATAGAAAGATGAGTAGTGCTATCTCCACCTGATATATATCTAAATTGGTTACACTCGGTGATATGTACGCTTAGCCTATGCTTTCTTGCACCAAAACTGATTGAATCAATATGATCATTGTTCATCAAATCAAAAATACTCAGCGAATCAAGGCTGCCTGCTAATATGTTCACATCGGCACCATTAATAGGCAAGTTCTTAAGCTTTAGCCTTCTAAGTCCCTTCAAGGCAGCCAGCTTTCTATACCCTTCCGTTGTAATTTTGGGACAGCTAACAATAGCCAAACTTTCAAGCGAATCTGTTAACCCTTCTTTACTCAGGATATAACTAATTATGGAGTCATTAACTACCGGAAGCATCCATTCCTCACTTCCTTCCTCAAGAACCAGGTCAGTAATGCCTTCATAGGAATCTATGATCTCAATGCTCTTTTGAAATTTCCGGGAAGCCATGTACTCACAGGAGACAAAAAAAATACTGGCCAGTGTTAAAATACAAACGTTTTTCATTGAATCAGAAAGAAGTGCTGTAGCGATAAGTAAATTTTAAATATCAAATTAAATTAATGATATCTACTAATCCCAATCATTAGGCAATATCATGACGCTAAACAAAAGGCAAAATCACCAAACATAACCCTCCCTCCCCTGTTAAACAGTAATCAAACCAGCACAGGTAATCGCCTCGGCGGTTCTGTTTGCCAACCCTTAATTTGCCCGCTTATGAGAAACCAACCACACGAGACTATAGAAGATGTGAGAAGTGATGCGATCGAAAAGCACCACATTTCCCTGACCATCAACGGCACATCATATAACCTGGAGGTAGAGCCCTGGACGAGTGTTCTTGATCTGCTCCGTGAACATCTGAACCTAACCGGCACCAAAAAGGGCTGCGACCACGGCCAGTGCGGGGCTTGCACCATCCTGCTTGAAGGCAAACGCATTAACTCCTGCCTCACTCTGGCGATTATGCATGATGGGGCTGAGATCACTACCATTGAGGGGCTGGCCAACAATGACGGCCTCCACCCGGTACAGCAGGCATTTATCGAGCATGACGCCTTCCAGTGTGGCTACTGCACTCCTGGGCAGATCTGCTCAACCATAGGCCTGATCCATGAGGGCAAAGCCAAAACACTGGACGATATCCGCGACCTGATGAGTGGCAACATCTGCCGCTGCGGAGCCTACAACAATATTGTAAAAGTGGTGCAGGAAGCATTGGAGAACCATAAAAACCAAACACCATGAGACCATTTTCCTATTCCCGGGCAGAAGATATTGATACAGCAGTCAATGAGGTGACAGCACATGAGGATGCCAGGTTCATCGCGGGAGGCACTAACCTGCTGGACCTGATGAAGATAGATGTAATACACCCTCAACACTTGGTGGACATTACTCACATCGCGCATGACACTATTGAAAATACTGAGGACGGTGGACTAAGGCTGGGTGCCCTGGTTACCAATGCGGATACGGCCTACCACCCGGAGGTTGAGAAGCGTTACCCTTTACTTGCCCATGCCATACTTGCGGGCGCATCCCCCCAGTTGCGCAATAAAGCAACCGATGGTGGTAACCTGCTACAGCGCACCCGATGCTATTATTTTTACGACAAAACCACGGCATGCAATAAACGGGAACCGGGAAGTGGCTGCGCAGCTATTGATGGATATAACCGGTTACATGCTATTTTCGGAGCCAGCGAGCATTGCATTGCCACTCACCCCTCTGATATGTGCGTGGCACTTGCAGCACTGGATGCCCGGGTACAGGTTACAGGCCCGGACGGCAGCCGCACCATTCCCTTTGAAGATTTTCACCGACTACCCGGAGATACCCCCGAAAAAGACACTAACCTGCGAGAAGACGAGATCATAACATCTGTTGATCTCCCTCCGAAAGGCTTTGCAGATCACTACACTTATATAAAAAACCGCGACAGGGCATCTTATGCCTTCGCCCTGGTCTCAGTGGCCGCAACGCTTGAAATAGAGGATAACGTGATCAAAGATGCCCGGATCGCTCTGGGCGGTGTGGCGCATAAGCCTTGGCGCAATAAAGAAGCAGAAAGCCTCCTGATCGATAAACCTGCTGACCGGGATGGATTCCAGGCAGTAGCGGCGGCTATTGTTAAAGAAGCGAAGAGCTTCAGGTATAATGAATTTAAAATTGAACTGGCCAGACGCTCGATAGTAAGGGCGCTCATGGAGGCCTCTCAAACCTATCAGTAGTATGGCAACAAATCATATCGGCAAACCCAAAAATCGCGTTGACGGTTTAAAAAAAGTAACAGGAAGCGCAAAATATGCGGCTGAGTTTAATGCACCGGGCCTGGTGCACGGAGTGGTTATTTCAAGTGCCATCGCCAAAGGCAGAATTAAAGCCATTGACACGCATGATGCCCTGGAAATCGAAGGGGTGCTCCATATCTTCACCCATGAAAACACACCCGGACTGGCCTGGTTTGACCTCAGTTACAAAGACATGGATTCGCCTCCGGGCGCTCCGTTCCGGCCATTGCATAGCGACGAAATACAGTTTAATATGCAGCCTATTGCCCTGGTGGTTGCTGAAACACTGGAACTGGCTCGCTTTGCAGCCTTAAGGGTAAAGGTGGAATATGAAGTAGAGACACACAATACCAAACTGGCCGATAGTCTGGATGAGGCGATTGAGGGTAAGGGGTTCCGCGCTGGGTTCGAGCCTCCTAAGTCTATCGGAAAGTTTGAGGAAGCTTATGAGGCTGCCGATATAAAGCTGGAGACTGAATATTTTCATGGCGCAGAGCATCACAATCCTATGGAAATGCATGCCTCCACAGTAATCTATGAAGAAGACGGCGGGCTGACGATCTATGATAAAACCCAGGGTGTACTCAACAGCCGTCACTATGTTTCCATGATCTTTGGCATTAAACGGAAGAAAATCAAAGTAATCTCTCCATTTGTAGGAGGTGCATTTGGCTCAGGTTTACGCCCCCAGTACCAGCTCTTTATGGCTACTCTGGCAGCCCTGGAGCTTAAGCGACCGGTAAAAGTAGAGCTTACAAGGCCACAGATGTTCTCTTTCGGGCACAGGCCAATCACTATCCAAAAGCTCAAACTGGCGGCATCACCTGACGGATCACTACAGGCTGTCTCGCATAGTGCGTATTCCGAAACCTCCCGGTTTGAAAAGTACGTAGAGAATGTGGTTAACTGGCCCAAAAAGCTTTACCGATGCGAAAATGTAGAAGAGATCTACAAACTGGTGCAACTGGATATGTACACTCCTCTTGACATGCGGGCTCCCGGTGGAGCTACCGGTGTTTATGCCCTGGAGTCGGCCATGGATGAGCTGGCTTATAAACTCAACATGAACCCGCTGGAACTCCGGCTAAGAAACTATACGGATGAAGATAAGGGCAAAGAGAAACCCTTTTCCAGCAAAACGCTAAAGGAGTGCTACCGGGTAGCGGCAGAGAAATTTGGCTGGAGCCAAAGAAATCCCGAACCCCGCTCCACCCGAGAAGGGCATAACCTTGTGGGCTGGGGTATGGCCTCAGGTATCTGGGATGCCATGCAGACACCTGCAAGGGCCAAAGCCAGGCTTTCCGCAGATGGTAAGCTGGAGGTAGGTAGCGCTACAGCCGATATTGGTACAGGCACTTACACCATTATGACACAGATAGCCGCAGAAACCCTCGGACTACCTATGGAGCAGGTAACTGCAAAGCTTGGGGACTCATCACTACCCTTCGCCTTCCTTGAAGGCGGGTCTACTACAGCAGCATCTGTAGGTACGGCAGTCAAATACGTGTGCGATAAAATAGCGCGAAAGCTTTTGAAGGAGGCTGGAAAAATTGATGACTCCCCTTTTAAAGGCGCAAAAATGGAAGATGTAGTTTTCCGGGATGAAAATATCGTGGACAAACAGGACGATTCCGTTTTTATCCCCATTACTGAGGTCATGAAGCTTCGGGGATTGGGTACCATTCAAAAGAAAACCACGGCACTGCCCAATTTTCTGAAGCAAAATAAATACAGCAGAAACACCCATTCGGCAGTATTCGCCGAAGTAAAAATAGATGAAGACCTGGGCACGATCAAGGTTACGCGCATCGTAACAGCCATCGACGCAGGACGTATTCTCAATGCAAAAACAGCTCACAGCCAGATTTTGGGAGGCGTGGTCTGGGGTGTCTCCATGGCGCTTGAAGAAGACTCTTTTATGGATCATCATTATGGTCGCTTCATCAATCATGATCTGGCAGAATATCACATTGCGGTAAACGCGGACATGCCTGATATCGACATTACTTTTGTAGAAGAGGAAGACCATGTAGTAAGTCCGATTGGCGTAAAAGGTGTTGGCGAGATAGGCCTGGTAGGTGTGGCTGCCGCCATTGGCAATGCCGTTTATCATGCTACCGGCAAAAGGATAAGAAGCCTGCCGATTACTTTGGACAAAGCCATGTCAGAAGTTAGCGCGATATAAAAATCATGTGCCGCTTTCGCCCCTGATCATTGCCGGATTTGCACACGCTGTCTGCTGGTTTATTCATATATTTTTGTCTAAAACAAAATCAAACAGCCATGACAAAAATTAATCCCTATTTAAACTTTCCCGGCAATACAGAAGAAGCCTTCAACTTTTACAGATCCATTTTCGGAGGGGAGTTCCTAGGCGGCATCGTTAGGTTCGGTGATATGCCCATGGAAGGCCATGAAAACATGTCGGAAGAGACCAAAAACAAAATAATGCACATAGCACTGCCCATCGGGGATGGCAATATGCTGATGGCCACTGATGCCCTGGACTCGATGGGGCAAAAACTTTCGCAGGGCAACAATTTTTACATATCCGTAACGACCGACAGCAAAGATGAAGCACAACGCATCTATGAGAAACTTTCAGAAGGTGGCGTCATTGAAATGCCTATCGGTGATGTGCCCTGGGGTTCGTATTTCAGCATGTTTAAAGACAAGTTCGATATACAATGGATGGTAAGCTATGATTACCCAAAAGAGTAAGGAATATAAAAACCTTTTGTCCCGGCAGCAAAACCGGGACCCCCCTCCTGCCGCCGTACCATACGGTGAACTTCCCTGATTAGAGCACAAACACCAACCCAGCCCCGATAAGGGCGCTATCTGTAAGCAAAAGGTATAGTGACATTCACTGTTACGGTCCCTCAAGGAGATAGTAATACCGTGGAAATATTTAAAATTCCAATTCTTTAATACACTTTGTTTTCCAATTACCGTTTTACAATTTACCGTTTACCAATCACCGATCACCGTTTACTTTTACCGTTCCCGGTCTATTGCTCTACTGTCGATTCTTCTATCTCCGGACTCCCGTCTTCGGACTTACTGAATACCAATTTACCAACATTTTTACCCCCTCCTTTCCGGTTCTAAAAAATTTATTCCTAACTTTCCATTCAATAAGTTCTTTACTTAATTTCTTAATCAAAAACGGTAAGGGTTTTCGGTGAAAGCCGAAAATAATAGGGAATCGTGTGAAAATCACGAGCTGACGCGCAACTGTAGTTCCGACCTCACGAGAGGTAGCAATATTCCTGTTGACAAATGCCATTGTACTCAAAGAAGTATGAGAAGGCCAACAGGAACCGGAAAGCCAGGAGACCTGCCTTTATCGTCCTGTATATTACAGGATTTGACGATGCTTTCGCGATTTGAAGTATTAGCCAGAACAGATATTGATGCCATCTACACATGTATCAGGTGTGCTCATACCTTTCTTCTATATTTCATTAAAGCATGGTGAAGTTGAGCTGAAGAGCTTTTAACTAATTATTCAAATTACTTAAAAGCTTAAGCTATGCAAACAAACAATTTGGGCTACCCGTCCATCGGTAGCCATCGTGAATTAAAAAAAGCCTGTGAGGCATTCTGGAAAAACAAAATTTCAGAAACTGAATTACTCGAAACCGGAAAGGACATCCGGCTACACAACTGGAAACTTCAAAAAGATGCCGGAATAGACCTGATCCCCTCAGGCGACTTTTCTTTTTATGACCAGATATTGGATATGACCATGACTGTCGGTGCCATTCCCGAACGGTACAGCGATCTAAAAGCCGACAGCTCAAAGTCCGCGCTTGACCTTTATTTTGCCATGGCCCGTGGTTATCAGCACGATGGGCTGGATATAACAGCTATGGAAATGACCAAGTGGTTCGATACCAACTACCACTACATAGTGCCTGAGTTTACCAAAGACCAGCAATTCAAACTGTCTTCAACAAAAATTTTTGATGAATATGAAGAAGCCAAAGCCAATGGCATACTGACCAAGCCTGTCATACCCGGGCCGGTGTCTTACCTGCTGCTGGGTAAAGAGAAAGAAGAGGGCTTTCACCGGATAGACCTGATTGAAAAGCTCATACCGGTTTATCATGATATATTCAGAAGATTCTCCGAATCGGGCGTTGAGTATGTGCAAATGGATGAGCCTTTTCTTGTGATGGACCTGGATGACAAGGAGCGTAAAGCCTTTACCTATGCTTATGAGTCGCTTCATCAACAGTTTCCGGACATTAAAATCATACTCACTACTTACTTCGGTGACCTCAGGGACAATTTGAAAACTGCTTTATCCCTACCGGTTGATACTTTGCACATTGACCTGGTGAGGAGTCCTGAGCAACTGGATGAGATTTTAAGTTCCAAACAGTTGCCCTCGCACCTCAACTTGTCTCTTGGCCTCGTAGATGGCCGGAATATCTGGAAAAATGATTTCAGGCAGTCCCTGGGACTCATCCAAACGGCTACGGAAAAGCTCGGGGCACAGCGAATAACCATCGCCTCCTCATGCTCGCTCCTGCACTCACCCTGCGACCTTGACCTGGAAAAAGATAATGCGGCGCTTTCACCTGAAATAAAGCAGTGGCTGGCCTTTGCCAAACAGAAATTGAACGAGATCACGGTGCTGAAAAATTTATCGCTGGATGAGGAAAGAAATACCGCTCAGCAAGAATACATCAGCAACATCAATGCGGCAAAAAGCAGACAAACCTCTAAGCTGATCCATAACCCGAAGGTCAGCCAAAGGCTCAATTCGGTAACGGAAGAAGATTTCAGTCGCAGTTCATCATTTCCGGAAAGGAAAGAATTGCAAAACCAGCTTTTGGAGCTCCCCCTCTTCCCTACCACTACCATTGGTTCATTTCCGCAAACCGCAGAAGTGCGAAAATGGCGGGCTGATTTCAAAAAGGGAAATATTACGCAACAGCAGTATGAGACATTTTTAAAACAGGAAATAGAGAAATCCATCCATTGGCAGGAAGACATAAATATGGATGTGCTGGTGCATGGGGAATTTGAGCGGAATGACATGGTGGAGTATTTCGGCGAAAAACTGGAAGGCTTTGCTTTCACAAAATTCGGCTGGGTTCAAAGCTATGGTTCCAGATGCGTGAAGCCACCGATCATTTATGGAGATGTTCACCGTCCTCAGCCCATGACGGTAGCATGGACGGCATATGCCCAATCGCTTACTGATAAAATTGTTAAAGGCATGCTTACGGGGCCTGTCACCATACTGCAATGGTCATTTGTACGTAATGACCAGCCGCGCGCCAGCACTTGCCAACAAATATCACTCGCTATCCGCGATGAGGTGCTTGACCTGGAAAAAGCCGGAATAGAGATCATTCAGGTAGATGAGCCTGCCATTCGTGAAGGGCTGCCGCTGAGAAAATCTGACTGGGACGCTTATCTGAAATGGGCTGTAGGTGCTTTTAAACTGGCTACCAGTGGAGTAAAAGACGAAACGCAGATCCACACGCACATGTGCTATTCTGAGTTTAACGACATCATTGGCAATATAGCAGATATGGATGCCGATGTGATTACCATCGAATGCTCACGCTCGCAAATGGAGTTGCTCGATGCGTTTGCAGACTTCGAATACCCCAACGACATCGGGCCTGGTGTGTATGACATCCATTCACCCAGGGTGCCTTCGAGAGCAGAAATGGTAGCACTGCTTGAAAAAGCTAAAAAAGTAATACCTGCCGAACGGCTATGGGTAAACCCCGATTGTGGGTTAAAAACACGTGACTGGAAAGAAACCAAAACTGCGCTGGTGGAAATGATAGCCGCTGCCAGGCAGCTCCGGGAACGCATAAATGAAGCCGTAGTATAGGTTTTATTGAATTGTGGCATTAATTTTCTACTATTAACCATACCCGGCAAGCTGTCACAGGTTTGCCGGGTATACTTTCCATACATGAAGCATGAACTAAAATATTGTCCGCGCTGCAACCACACCTTTGAGTGCAAGGTTGGTTCAGTGGTGCTGTGCCAATGCTCTACGGTAAAACTGAGTCAGGAAGAACGGAATTTCATTAACGACAAGTATGAAGATTGTTTGTGCGCCGCCTGCATGGAAACCCTCAGGGATGAGTATAACCGGGAGAAATTTAATCTCAGGCTGAAGAAGATAGGTTATGGGTTCTGATCATTCTCCCTTTCATCACTTTTCAATATTATACTTATATCCCCGCTCCTTTCCAGGAATGCATATTTCACTGCACTAATGTCCGTGGTATTCCCGGCATTACGCATGGCCTCCTCAAGGTCCTTTTTGCTGATATTTTGCAGCGACATCTGTTTCCATATAATTTCACCATCCTTTACCAACATTTGATGGTGCCCTTTCACAAGCGCCCCAAACCAGTCGTAGCGGAACGCGAGCAAGCCCATAAGCCGATGGAGCAACACCAGTACCGTAGCGGCACAAATGGTAGGGACAAAGGGGGAATTGGCAGTAATAGCCCGGCTCAGAATAGAGCCCAAAATGATGCCCAATACAATATCAAAAGAGGTGAATTTCCCAAATATCCGCTTATTGCTGACCCTGATCAGGGTAACGGCAATAACAAAAACAATTAAAGCCCTGACAGCCATTTGCCACCATTCGATATCATTCTCACTTCCAATGATGCGTATTGCAAAGTCTTCCATGTTACACCAAAGCATCTAAATTCTATTATTGAACAACATCATAACCGTAAAGTTTGATGTGGAGGATCAAGGCTCCTGAGTACCAAAACCCTCACCCTCAGAATACTTCGTAGTGATAGCCTGCACTAAACATATTTTCGATTGTTCATCTTTTATTAAAATTCATTTTTTT
>NZ_SMLW01000177.1 GCF_009711405.1 Fulvivirga kasyanovii
GCAAATATAATCTGGAGCATATCTCCACAGGAGATTTATTCAGAAAACACCTTAACGAAGGCACCGAATTAGGAAAAAGCGCCCAAAAATACATGGACGATGGTTTCCTGGTACCAGACGAAGTAGTAATAGGCATGGTTGACGACAAGATCCAAAGCAGCACCGGCGCCAATGGTTTTATCTTCGATGGCTTCCCAAGAACCATCAATCAGGCAGAAGCATTGGACAAGTTGTTGAACAGCAAGGGCAACCCCATTTCAGGTATGATATCCCTGGAAGTTCCTTTTGAGGAGCTTAAAAAAAGATTGTTGGAGAGAGGAAAGATCTCAGGAAGGGTCGATGACCAGAATGAAGAAAAAATAGATAACCGAATCCAGGTCTACCTTAAAGAGACTCTGCCGGTTTCCCAATATTATAAGAATCAGAATAAATTTAACGCCATACACGGCGTAGGATCTATCGATGATATCTTCAATAACATCTGTGAAGTTATTGACTCCCTCAAAATAGAAAAGTAAGCAAGCAAGTGTCTTCATCTAACTTTATTGATTACGTAAAGTTCTGCTCGAGATCGGGGGCTGGAGGCGCTGGCTCTGTCCATTTCAGGCGGGAGAAACATGTTCCGAAAGGTGGCCCCGACGGCGGCAATGGCGGTCGTGGTGGCCATATTATCCTTAAGGGCAACTCCCAGCTATGGACCCTGCTACACCTTAAATATCAAAAGCACGTCATCGCCGGCAACGGTAAACCCGGAGAAGGCGGACGCCGTTCAGGGGCACAGGGAGAAGACATCATCCTTGAAGTACCTTTAGGTACCGTGGCCAAAGATTTCGAAAGCGAAAAAAAGCTCTTTGAGATCACGGAAGACGGTGAAGAGGTGATCCTTACCGAAGGTGGTCGCGGGGGTCTGGGCAATGAAAACTTCAAGACCGCTACTAACCAAACGCCTCGATTTGCCCAACCCGGAGAAGCAGGAAAAGAAGAGTGGGTGGTTTTGGAATTAAAACTACTGGCAGATGTTGGCCTCGTGGGTTTCCCCAATGCAGGAAAATCAACTTTGCTTTCGGTACTTTCTGCGGCCAAGCCTGAGATAGCCGATTATCCTTTTACCACATTGACCCCGAACCTTGGCGTGGTCAGCTACAGAGATTACAAATCGTTCGTTATGGCTGACATACCCGGTATCATAGAAGGTGCCGCTGAAGGAAAAGGTTTAGGTATCAGGTTCCTGCGCCATATTGAGCGCAACTCCATACTCCTTTTTTTAATTCCGGCTGACGCCAAAGACATCAATCAAGAATATCAGATACTCCTGGGAGAGTTGAAAAAATATAATCCGGAGCTGCTGGATAAGGACAGGATACTGGCCATCTCCAAATCAGACCTTCTGGACGAGGAGCTGACCAACGAAATGAAGCAGGAATTGCCTAAAGAGCTTCCCCATGTTTTCATCTCGTCAGTTACGCAAACAGGGCTTTTGGAATTAAAAGACCTCCTTTGGAAGTTCTTAAATAAATAAACAATCGGCTATACTTCTTCAACAGGATGTCATTTTGACATA
>NZ_SMLW01000510.1:0-1440 GCF_009711405.1 Fulvivirga kasyanovii
TTGAATTGACTACTTTAGAACAGGCTGGTGTTATTTGTTAAATTGGGTTATTCTGCCTTTTCTATTACTGGATCTTGTATCCCTTGGAAAGTGTCGATCTGGTTTTTTAGGAACAATAGAACTTGATATCTGATTGATCCATTTATCCAGTAACGTGCTGGTTGCCTTGCAGAACAGGAATTCAATAAGCTTTTCCCTTATAAATCTGTAAGCATTTTTCCAGTTGTATTTGTATTTCCATTTTCTGTGACGCGTTCTTTTCTCTATTAATTTATTGGCAACAATACCTGTAAGGGATACCATATTAATGCAGAAGATATGGGCATAGAATTCCTGAAAAATGCCTGCAGCCTTTTTACATCCAAATTGTTCTATTTTCATTTTTGGTTTCAGGTTTTTAAACCCTTCTTCTACTCCCCACCGAAGCTTGTAAAGGTCAGCCATATCTTTGGAAGTATACTTCTGCTGATCAGAAAGGTTGGTGACCAAAACCTCTGTTTCTCCGGTAGTGAGCCTAACTTTAACTACCATTACCTGAATAGGGGCACAATCAAGCTGATTGCTCCGGCTGTTTTCCCTTTCCTTAGGACTTGGGTCCCAATGGGTTATAAAGTCCTCTCGCTCATCATCGATCACCCTCTTGGCAAAGTTGCTATTATTCACGGGCAAGCGGACACAAAATTTCATCCCTTTACCAAGTAGCTCTTTAAAGGTGCAAAAATTACCAAAACCCCTGTCCAGAATTAAAATGTGGTTATTGTTTGTTAAAGCAGTGGACAACCACTCCCTTAGAAGGTTTTTTTCTCCGGTTTTCATTGTCGAGATATGTCCGCTGACTATAAAGTCGTTAAGGACATCATAGATCAGCAGGGTCCGCGCCAAATATCTTTTGGTCCCTAATTGGTTGACGGAATGAACTCCAAAGTAAGCTTCAATATCCTTGGATGGAGGTAAATTTAATGTGCTTCCGTCTCCGGCCAGAAGAATATGGCCTTTCCAAAATTTCTTTTCAGAACTATAGTATGGTTCTTTGAAAAACTCCAAAAGGTCGCGGAAAAGCTCAGGCTTGACCTTGTAACGTGCCTGCGAAAAAGCACTACCTGTAACCGTCCTGACAGAGAGCGATGGCAATATATTCTGAAGGTTAAACTCTACAGACTCTTTGAATAAATTAAGAATGTTGCCTACAACTACTTCAAATGATAAAGCTGATGACCTGCTGAAATCCTTGGAGGATTGTCTATAGAGGGAAATTTTCTCGGGGTCTCGTAAAAAATCAAAGAGTTTTTTTTGAAGAACCCCCAGAGTTCTTCACCATCTCATTTTCTTTCTTTAAATTCATATCTCGATATATTTGTTATGTCTCGAAGATAAAAGAGACAGCCGATCAAGTTCAACTTGATCGGCACTTTTTTTTCTTAACTTAATAGCATTGTAATC
>NZ_SMLW01000510.1:1680-7475 GCF_009711405.1 Fulvivirga kasyanovii
TAAAATCCCAATTCTTTGACCATTATACCGATGACCGAATACCGACTCCTGGCCACTCAAACAACCCTGGACT
Source organism: Fulvivirga kasyanovii (assembly GCF_009711405.1). Lineage (GTDB taxonomy): Bacteria > Bacteroidota > Bacteroidia > Cytophagales > Cyclobacteriaceae > Fulvivirga > Fulvivirga kasyanovii. Next base: position 1,754 of record NZ_SMLW01000510.1, read on the forward strand.
CAGAATACAAGTCATATGCTGCCACGAAGGATTCTCTGCTGTTCAAAACTTTTTGCTTTGCATAGTCATTGAGCTCGTCGCGGCTCTCGACATAGACGGGTTGGTAATGTGCCTCAAATTCGTCCCAAATGATCAGCATGTAATGGTAGCTAAGGCTACTCTCCCGGCCATTTTCCAGCCAGGTATTAAAAAGCTCCTCATCAAGTGATTTGGGAAAGTCAGCACCATCGAACATAGAAAAGTTATTTTAAGGAATTGCCTGCAATTTAGATAACAGCCCTCAGACCTCCAAGGTTTTGAAAACCTTGGAGGTCTCTCTTTACCTTTTAAATTTACACCCCCTCTGCCCACCAACCATTGGAGACTTTTAATATTCCCTCACGTATTACGGCTTCATGCTCTGTGCCTTTGTAGACCTCCATAAGCGTGGGAATTAGTGTTTCCGTGTTGAACACATCATGGTCTTCATCAATTACAGACAGGTAGCGCAGTGCGGTTTCGATATATGCCGGGCTGCTACTTGCCAGCTCATAGACGGCATAGCAGAGCGCTGTTTCTTCACTGTCGATGTATAGGCGACCTGCCCTTTCGTACCTGATGAAGTTATCTACAACTTTTTTTATTTTTTCCGGTGCGCCTGGGATGGGTAGTGCTTTTTTGAAAAACTGACGATCATCCATGGTTAACCCTATGGTATCCTTTATCAAAAATGCCAGCTTATCACCATAGCCTAATGCCGGTATGTCTTCGGTTAATGTGGCCATTTGATCCAGGGCATGAAGCAGGCTCTCCGCCTGGTTTAGGTCATCAACGACGATCACTACTTTGCCCTTTTCGGCCTGGAACTGTTCTTCAGTCGCAGGATCACTTGTAATTATTTCTTCATCAAGCACCGATAAAGTAACAGGAATGTACTCCTCTCCGGAAGTCAGGTCTACATCGGCGAGGGGCATTTTATATTTTTTACCTTCTTCCAAAATAAGAAAGTCATCCTCTATATGCTTAATAAAAGCGTGAAAAAAGGCGAACTCCTGGTTTGCTTCACCCTGAACGGCAGTAGTTATCAGCAATGGGGATATGCTTCCATCTAATCCCACTTTGCGCACAATGCCGCCTCTCCAGCATAACCATACGGCATCGTCATATTTGTCAAACACGATGGAGTAAAGTTCATTGCAAAAAGATACAAAGGCTTCATCATATCCGCTTTCAGAGGGTCGTTCCTGGAATATTTCTGCCATTTCATCGCATTCGGATTCATAACAAGCCAACTGGGAAGTGGAAAAGGCACGGACAGGTATTATTCGAAGAACATTAAAAGTACTAAGGTCAAATACCATTATCTTATAAATAAAGCGGGGGCCTCCCATTTCGCTCTTTTCTATTTCAAGATCTCCCCAATACGGCATAACCCCGATGTTCTTACCGGCATGGATAGCCGGCTCCTTTGCTTCAAATGAATCTCTCTGGGCATATGGCATTTCATAGCGTTCAGGCTGTGATGTACCCGGATCATAAACCACATAACCGTGCGTCCATTTTTCTTCACCAGAGATATACTCTTCTTCATTAAAATACATGAGCAAGCGGCCATCTCCCCTCATTTGCAGGTGACCGGAGTAAAGTTTTTCCGGTAGTTCACTGACAGTACCTTTTGAAAGATCTGCCAAGGGAAAAGAGGCCAGCATTGGATTGTAATCTTTATTATAGGCCACATACAGCATAGCCTTATCAGGTGAGAATACAGCGCGCGTATCGACAGAACCTTCCAGTTGGGTTTCATAAATCTTTTCCTGCGCATCCAGATCATAAGCCCGGAGCCAGCCATTCCAGTTGATGATCGCAAACTTTGAGGCCGTGTAAAACTCCTTAAAAATGATAGGCTCATTGTCTCCATGTAGTGAAAAGCTCCAGATTAGCCGTTTGGAATTGCTGGAGGCGGGTTTTAGCACTTTTACATGGTTAATTCCGTCCTGCTCAATGATAATTTCGTGTAGGTCAGTGTCCATGCCGTCAAAAATAGGCATTGAGCGGGCGGCATGAATCATCATTTATAGTGATTTTTCAAAAAAGCAACTAAACAGTGAAAGTTCGGCGCTGTTTTTTCGATTTGGAAGAACCTTTTAATTTAGGGAATGGAATGACATTGAATGTACTGTTTAAAATTATTACCTACCTGAATTGATCCAGTGACACCTCTCTGAGTGGATTTCCTCCATCAATAAAGAGTTTTCCACCTTTTGCCAAAGCTTTTGCTATTCGTGGAAAAGCGATATCTCCGGTCTTGGGGTGCCTTCCATCGAGTGCTCCTACCCTTATAGCAAGCGCCATGTCAAACAGTGGCTCATTTGGCTCAAGCGAGAAATCTTCAATGGCCACTTGCAGATATTGCAGGCGTCCTGTTTCTATTTCTTTGGGTGAATTTTTGATGGCCTGCTCTATGGCTTTTCCGGAGCGATCAATGGCAAGTACATAAATATCATCAATAGTATTTATGATTTCACGCGCAGCTACTCCCGGTCCGCACCCTATTTCCAGCACTCTCATGCCTGGCTTCAGCGGCAACGCTTCTACAATTTCCCTTAGTCTGGGAGATATTTTTGCTGACATTTCTTTTAAATACAGAGTGGTAGAAACTTACTACATCTAGTGGCTGATAACGTACTCATCATTTTAAATGTTGCTCTACATCCATAGTTAGGCCACAATTTTTTGTTTCTCACTGTTATTCATATTCCGGTACCTTAACATGGAAGCAATTGAAATCACCAATAAAATAGCAACACACCAGTACACCCAGGCGGGTATGGGCACTGCATCGCCTTTGGCATAGGAGTGCAGGCCCGAGAGATAGTAATTAACACCAAAGGAGGTCATGATAATGCTCGAAAATGCCCATAGGCTGGCAAGGTTATAAATTAAATTATCTTTTAGCTTAGGGATGAGCCGCAGGTGCAAAACAATGGCATAGACAATAATAGAAATTAATGCCCAGGTTTCTTTCGGGTCCCAGGCCCAATATCTGCCCCAGCTTTCATTGGCCCACACCCCACCAAGAAAGGTCCCTACAGTCAGCAAAAATAGCCCAACGGTTATCGACATTTCATTAACAATAGTCAGTTCTTTCATGCTACGCCACCATTGCGACCTGGGGCTGGCAGGTTTAAATATAATAAGCATTAAGCTTAGAAGCCCGAGGATTGCTGCCAATGCCAGGGGGGCGTATCCGCTTACGATTATGGCTACATGGATTTTTAACCAGTAAGAGTGTAATACCGGCATAAGGTTGGTGATCTCAGGGTTGAGCCAGTCCAGAAAACCCACAAAAAGCAGGGTGCCGGAAAATAATAATCCCAAAGGCAGTGTAAAGCGTGATTTTCCCGAAAATAGCAGACCAAACAACAATACACCCCAGGCCACAAAAACCAGCATTTCGAAGCCATCTGACCATGGGGGATGCTTCGCAATATACCACCTCAGGCCCAGGTGAAAGGTAAAAACCAGAAAACCTGTCCAGGCCAGGATTGCTCCTGCTTTCCATCCAATACGCAGGGCTCGTGTGTTATAAAACAGAAATAAAATTGCACATACCAGCATCATGACACCAAGTAACCAAAAAGGGCCAAATAAGCGGTTCCCTAGGTTCAGCCGGTTATAAAGTAATTCCGCCTCTATTAGCCTCTCAGAAGGATACACTTCTTCTCCTGCCTTTTTTTGGTACAAATGCATATAGCCTAAAGCCTCATTGGCACCATTCCAGTCTCCTTCCTTTATGGCTTTGTCAACGTTTTGGAGGTATAAGGGAAGTATGTTTTTCACGAAACGACCATCTTCTTCATTAAATCCTTTATTAAACTGGTTTTTGGTAAACCAGGTGTTGTTTTCATCACCTCTTAATGGGAATAGCCGCAAAAAATCTCCCGAGAGCAAGCCATAAAATACGTTGAATCGTTCATCTGTTTTCAATAATTCGTTATGGGCATCATTACGCTCCGAGGGTTTTAACTGATTGGCTTTTTCTACGAGATCTTGCAGCAAATATTCCCCATCCTCGTTGATAAACTGGCGAAAACTTAAACGATCTGCCGGTTCTACTCCCAGGACTTCAAATACTTCATGTGATTTTTCCCTGTCTATTTTTATCAGCGGCAGGTTACCATAGGTAGCCGGGTCGAGTTGAACGGCTAATAAAAATTGTTCCGGCGTCAGTTCCATTACGGCGTCTTTAACAGGAACAGGCATATAACTCTTACCACTTAGTTTTCGCACTATTTCATTGGCCAGCGTATTCAGCGGTTTCATCCGGCCATCAATATCCTGTACTATGAGCTTCCCGTATTCATCAGCTTTCTCTTTTGGCACCAGCGAGGTGGCTATTACAGGACTTAATGCCCGCAGGCTAAAGACTGATAAGAAAACCAGTGTTAAGGTAAGGGTAGTTTTCAGGTATAAAGGAGTTGGCATCTCTGCACCTTCCGTTTCTTTCTGAGTAGCTTGCACTTGCATCTTATCAAGCTTTCTGTTAAGTATAGAAAAACGGCTTCCCCTGGCGAATAACGTTAGCAGCATCCCTGCTGCGAGCAATAAATATCCTAAGTAGGTAATGTAAGTGCCAGGCTTGTCCTGGTTGATAGAAAGCACAGTCCCCGCCTCATCAGTATCATAAGATGCCTGATAAAACCGGTAACCACCATAATCAAGCACGTTGTTCATATAAATGCGAAAAGGCAACCGGACATCCCCGTCTCGCACTACCACTTCACTGGCATAGCTCGACGGACTGCTGCTGCCGGGGTATCTTTTGAGTTGAAAATCTTTCAGGTATAATTTGAAAGGCAGACTGAGGGCTTTTGGGCCATAAGTAACGGCAAACTTCTGGCCTCCATAGTCAAACAGGCTCCAGGTAGGCTTTAAATCTACTACATGGATAAAAGCCTCATCCAGCTTGTTGCCTTCTGCGTCTTCTACCACCAAATGAGCGACATCAGACATGTTTTCTGCCAGCTTTTCATCTGTCTCAGTGGTGTATTCCAGAGCCGCTTTTTCTTCAATGGATTTAATCATAAACGCGCCCCCATCCCACTGGTATAGCGTCATATATTTTACCGGCTTCGTATCATCCTTATGCAATACACCCATTTGCTGTGTGGTCATTTCCATGATTTGCAAATGCCTGTCTGACAAAATCATCCACTGCCCGGCTTCTTTAAAGATGCGTACATCAGCATCACTTTCCTTGTTCACTTCAATAATAAGATCGTTCAGTATCGTTCTCTGCCCCTCTTTTAAAAGCAGGTCTTCCCTGCCCTCACCTGCCGTGGCAGCCAGTGACACAAAGGTTTCATCGCCTTTCACAAAGCTTTCTTTACCTGCAGGAATAAAATCCACGACCTTCAACCGAAAGCTTTTACCAGCCAAAACAACATCCGTTTCAACAGGATCAAAGGTTTTAGCAGTCATGGCCAATTCTTTTTCAAAATGATGGTTTTTTTCATGATCAATGGCTCTTGCCTGCAGGTATCGTTCGCCTGTATAGAAGGTGCTTTCCTCACTATTTTCACGGATATGGATCAACCCTTCATTGCTCGTGAAGCGTGTAACACCTGCACCTAGTATTATAATTACAAAAGCAATATGAAACAGCGCTACCGGCCATTTGCCTTTGCTGAACAATTTGTATTTTCCAATGTGCGACAGGAAGTTAACGGCCATCCACGCTAAA
>NZ_SMLW01000510.1:7734-14996 GCF_009711405.1 Fulvivirga kasyanovii
TAGTCATTTTCAATAAAAGTGGCCACGGCCATGGAAACCGCAAAGACCAATAATAAAACCAGTGTAACTTTTGTCGATAATAATTTCTTTAAAACCTTCATCATTAGAATAATATCCCTGTAAATCGTTGCTTTACTCTTGCCTGGAAAATAACATCAGGCAGAGCCGTTTTGACTTTTAATATTTCCCTATTCCTGAAATACCTGAAAAGCAGTGGGTGGCATAGCCGGTATACAGGAAGACTTAAACTATTATATACCCCTACGCTTACAAAAAAATGTTCCATATACTGTTTGAGCGGGGATGTGTTAAAACCAGTTTAAACTCCTTGCATGGAATGGGAAATGGCACAAATGTCATTTGGAGCCTATTACTTTGACGTCCATCTTCGCCTCCCTCTCTTTTCCTTCTTTCATCCATTTGGGTACTATTTCCTTTAAGAACTTTTCTTTATTGTACCGTTCCTTTTCAATATCAATGCCGGTAAAGGCCTGCAAAGCTTCTTTACTATTAAGATTTGGCATTTCCACCGGCCCATCATGACCTAGTGCATGCAACAGGCGGGTGAGCTCTATTCTGGCTTCCTGTATTATTCGTGTTGCAGAGGTCACTATTCTGCTGGTTTCGAGTGGTGCGTGAAAAGCTCCACCATGAGACGCAACGGAATAATCCCAACGCCACTGGGCATGCCGGATTCCCTTTTGGATGTCTTTCATTTGCTCTTCTGTAGCGCCAAGTTCCCATGCCTTCGCGGCTTCAATATGTGCCTTAGCTATTAGCTTTTGGAGCTTGGAAGTCCCCTCCTTTATCTTACTCTGACGTTCGTACACATCAGAAACCAGGTCTTCTACCTTTTCTCTATGGCATACAAAACATGAATTTTCAACATTACTAAGAGGAGAACCTATGTGGTGGTCGGTAAATTTTTGTCCGCCCTCAGTTTTATAGGGCATATGGCAATCGGCACAAGAGACACCACGCTTGGCATGAACACCTTTCAAATAAGTTTCGTAGTCAGGATGTTGCGCCTTAAGCATTCTGGTTTTGCTTAATGGGTGTATCCAATCGGCAAAATCCGTCTTATCATAATACGCTTCCATAGCGTCTACATCCATTCCGTCCTTCCATGGAAAAGTGAGGTAATTGGCTCCGTCTGCCCCGGGCTTCTTTTTATCAAAGTAATACTCCACATGGCACTGCGCACATACCAGTGAGCGCATTTCCTGGTGGGATGCCTTGTTGATGTCCTTGCCCATGGCCTGGTAAGCTTCTATAAGTGCCGGCCTGGTAATGGTTAAGTCCATCGTTTGAGGGTCGTGGCAATCAGCACACCCGATTGGATTGATCATCTGGCTTCCCAAATCTGACCATTGTTTGCTGTAAAACTCCGAAACACCAATTTCCTTCATCAGGCGCGGGACATCGGGACTCTTGCAAGTCCAGCAAGTGCTTGGCATGGGGCCATCGCCTTCCTCCAGGGGTGCTCCGGTCCTTAAGGTCTTCATGATGTCTGCCACGGCATAGCTATGGCCTCTGGGTTGATTATAGTCTTTACCAAAACCATAACCTGCCCATAATATCACCAGCTCAGGTTGCTCGTCCAGCACATCTGCAAAGCCACTGGTATTATACATACTTCTAAACGATGTATCAGCAGTTTGCATGTACGATTGATACTGGCGCGGATAGTTTAACCCCCATACCGAGTCTCGTGGCTCAATGCCTTCTATTTTTACGGTAGGCTGATAGGCAAACCGTGCTTCTGCTTTTCTGTCTATTATAGTATATGCAAGCATAGCAAGTAAAAAAACAGCTATGGCCGTAACTCCGAAAAGTATCCAGTTTTTCATATGTATAATTTTTAATAGTCAACTACCACAAATAGTCCTGCGTGGATTTTCATCCTTATGCTCAACTTGCTTATGGTATTTTTACTTTGCATTTTCTTCTTTCATAGATTGCTTTAACCACTGAGGGATAATCTCCCTGTCATCCGGTATATGTACAGTTATAGGTTCTATTTGTGTACCTACCGAAGACAGACTTTTCTCTTTACCGTGAGGCACATCCCTATGACATTCCCAACAGGTTCTGTCTGTTCTCTTACTATGATGATTCTCAACAAAACCTGCCATTTTAGCATCAGTAACCTGTGAGGAATGGCACCTGATACAATTACTTTGTATTACTGCCTGTGAGGCTTCCAGGGCACGGATCACCTGGGGCTCTGCACGCAGAGTAAATATCGACGCGTGATATAGTCCATCTTTAGCTTTAAAGAAATATTGATTAAATACATTGTCATGGGGTACGTGACAATCATTACAGGTAGCGACTTCTCTATGGGAGCTATTGTTCCAACTCACGTATTGGGGCATCATGATGTGGCAGTTTACACATGCCTGTGGGTTATCAGAGAGATAAGACACTGCATGACTAACATAGAGGATGTAAAAACCAAGTCCGATAAAGGTTGCAAATGAAACTACAGCTATTGTTTTCCATTTTCGGCCAGGTTCAAGCCCCAAACGGGTTAATATCTTTTTTATGTAGGAGATAGGTTTCATAAACATCAGCCAGCCAAACTTCGTAAATCAGATAATTATAAAAAATGACTAAAATCATCTATTGAAGCAAAAACCATTTTTTAAAATGTTTCCCTGATTATTAAAAAACTGAGGCTGGTAATTGTTTAAAATGCTAGGTATTCGTGAGGTGTTTCACAAACAAACCTCTTAAACCAACCTGGGGCTGGTCTCAAAAATTATAGATCAGGACGAAGGAAGAGGCAATCTTACTCATGAATTTGGGGTATGTCTTTGATTTAGGATGGGGTACTATCCCTTTAATGTATCAACTGTTTTCAACCCGCTGTTGGCATGTGGGCACAAATTACTCTGCTTTCATAAGTTTAAGAAAGTAAGAAAAGGCCATATTGTCGTTATACCTGTTCCAGACGGCAAACAGTTCTGTCTGGTGTTTAATTTCTTTTAATTCGATGTATTTCACTTTGTAGTTGAATTTATCTACCAATGAAGTGGGTACTATTGAAATCCCCAGACCACTTTCCACCAATTTGAAGATTGTAGGCCCATGTATGGACTGATGTGAAATTCGGGGGGTAAACCCATATTCCCGGCAAAGGGCGATAATCTGTCCAAAAAACATCTGGCTGCTCTCATTCGGAAATAAAATATAGGATTCATCAGCCAATTGCCCCATATCAACAAAGTTAGTTTCGTTAATGGCGTGATTTTCAGGAAGTACAAGAGTCAGCGTTTCCTTGAAGATCAATTGACTTTGCATGCTGGCCGTGAAGTTGTTTGACCTTACAAAACCAATGTCCAGTTCTTTTTTATCCAGGGCCTGTAACTGGTCACGATTGCTAAGTTCGGTCAGGTGAAACCTGATCTTCGGGTAACCGGCGGTGAATTCCTTTAGCAACTTTGGCAGGTATGCCTGCATGGCAGATCCCACAAACCCTATCCTTACTATACCCTCTCCCCCTTCTACCCGGAACCTCCATTGCTCCATGCTTTTTTTCATCTGGGTGAGTATTGTGCCTGCTTCCTCTTTTAGCAGTTCTCCCGCATGGCTGAGGTTCACTTTCCGGTTGGTTCGCACAAAAAGCTCCTGCCCCAATATGGTTTCCATCCGCTGTATTTGTTGGCTCAGAGCAGACTGTGTAATAAACAGGCGCTCAGCAGCCTTTCCATAATGCAAAGTCTCCGACAACACCAGAAAATATTCAAAGTGCCGGATCTCTAATTGATTAGCAATACTTATCATTCGATTCAAAACGTTAATTGAATGTAATGCTTTTTCGCGATAACTTTGTGCTGTTCAATCGGTTATTTTTTAAAGGAAACAGTAATACTGCTTCCCAAATGCAGAACAATAAATCACAACTTATGAACTTTGACAAGAACACTTCTTTGGATAAAATTTTGAACGCTTTATTCACCCCTTACAGGGAAAACGTACCAGAGGTAAGAAAAATAAGTGATGCGATGATCGAAAACGGTATGATCTCCGATGAAAGCGACATCATAAATGATCATATTGCATTCCGTACCCTGGGCGTGCCTAATCTGGGCATTGCTTCTTTTGAAAAGATATTTTTGCACTACGGGTATAAGAAAAAAGACCCTTACTACTTTGAGGAAAAGAAGTTGAATGCCTTTTGGTATGAACCACCTGCAGAGAGGTTTCCCAGAATATTTGTAAGCGAGCTCAGGGTTGAAGACCTGTCAGAGAAGGCCCAGGAAATTATCCATAAATATATTGGCCATGTCGATCAGTGCCCGGTAGAAAAAATTGACCTGGATAACACGGATGAGGTTGGCGACTTTTTTTACAAACCGCTTTGGGACCTGCCTACGCTGGAAGACTATAAAACCCTGCTTGCTGAAAGTGAATATGCGGCATGGGTAATTTACAACAGGTATTACCTCAACCATTACACCATCAGCATCCATGAACTGCCCGATGGCTATGATACGCTGGAGCAATTCAACGCATTTCTTGAGTCTATTGGTATAGTGCTGAATACCGCAGGAGGCAAGATTAAAACCAGCGAAGACGGACTTTTGAGACAAAGCAGTTCTGTATCTAAAATGCAGGAAGCTACATTTGCCGATGGAGAAAAAATGAAGATCTCCGGCAGCTACGTAGAGTTTGCCGAACGTTCTGTTTTACCTCAGTTCAAAGACCTGCCAAAAGACCAAATCACTAGAAAACACCGAAGGGACGGCTTCGAATCTGCCAATGCCGATAAGATATTTGAAAGTACTTATCTGGAGCAGACTTCGATGGCGTAAGTTATTACTTATAATAGACCCTCCAAGGATTTTAAAACCTTGGAGGTCTTCTGTTGTAATTGATTGTATTTGCAGTAATTTTGCAGTTCAATTTTTTCAACCATGACAGAAGCACCAGAATCACTGAATTTTTTAGAACAGATCATTGCGGAAGACCTTGCCAACGGGTTAGCTCCTGACAAGCTGCGCTTTCGTTTTCCTCCGGAACCTAACGGTTATTTACACATAGGCCATGCAGCATCTATTTGCCTTAATTTTGGCCTGGGGAAGAAGTTTAATGCACCGGTAAACCTGCGTTTTGACGATACCAACCCTACCAAGGAAGAGCAGGAATACGTAGATGCCATCCGGTATGATATCGAATGGCTGGGCTTTCAGTGGGATAAGGAGTGCTATTCTTCAGATTATTTCCAGGAGTTGTACGACTGGGCTATTGAACTGATCAAGCAAGGTAAGGCCTATGTAGATGGTCAGTCTCCGGATCTTATTGCCGAGCAAAAGGGAACGCCAACTACACCCGGTAAGGCCAGTCCTTTCAGGGATACAAGCGTTGAAGAAAACCTGGACCTGTTCCAAAGAATGAAGGAGGGTGAATTTGAGGCGGGCACTTACGTATTGCGTGCCAAAATCGATATGAGCTCACCCAATATGCTGATGCGTGACCCATTGATGTACCGCATCGTCAGAAAAGCCCATCACAGAACGGGTACTGAATGGTGCATCTACCCGATGTATGACTGGGCACACGGTCAGTCTGATTACCTTGAACAAATATCACATTCTCTCTGTACGCTCGAATTTAAGCCTCACAGGGAGCTATACGACTGGTGCCTTGACCAGATATATGACAACAATAAACTCAGGCCTAAGCAACGTGAGTTTGCACGACGCAACCTGAGCTATACGGTAATGAGCAAGCGCAAATTGCTGGAGCTGGTACAATCTAAAACCGTTGCCGGCTGGGACGACCCCCGCATGCCGACAATCTCCGGGTTGAGGCGCAGAGGATATACCCCGGCATCTATCAGGAAGTTCAGTGAGCTTTCAGGCATTTCCAAAAGAGATGGGGTTACGGATGTGTCGTTACTGGAATTTTGTATCAGGGAAGACCTGAATAAAACCGCTACCCGTGTAATGGGTGTCCTGGACCCGGTGAAGCTGGTGATCACCAACTACCCTGAAGGGAAAGAGGAAATGCTGGTTGCAGAAAACAACCCCGAAGATCCTAATGCAGGCACGCATGAAGTGCCGTTCTCACGAGAACTATACATCGAGCGTGAAGACTTCAAAGAAGAAGCTGGGAGCAAATTTTTCAGGCTTACTTTGGGGCAGGAAGTGCGCTTGAAGAATGCTTACATTATAAAGGGTGAGTCTGTAGTTAAAGACGAGAAAGGAAATATTACCGAAATCCACTGTACCTGTGATCTCGATTCAAAATCAGGAAGCGGCACGGAAGCCAGTATGAGGAAGGTGAAAGGCACGCTGCATTGGGTATCTATTCAACATGCTATAAAAGCAGAGATTCGAGAGTACGACCGCTTGTTTTTAGACGAAGCACCGGACAGCCACGAAGGCAAGGATTTTATGGAATTTGTAAATCCTGATTCGCTTAAAATCATTAAAGAGGCATACCTTGAGCCATTTTTGCAAGAGGCCAAATTAGACGATAAGTTCCAGTTCCAGCGTCTGGGGTATTTCACATTAGATAAAGATGCTACCTCTGAGCGTTTGATATTTAACAAAACTGTTGGACTGAGGGATACTTGGGCCAAACAGCAGTCTCAGCCTGCGCAGCAAGGCAATAAGCCTTCTCAGCCGTCCAAAGGGCAGCCTCAGGGACAAAGAAGTGCTATCAACGAGATCCAGAAGATCAGTAAAAAGTACACCAACCTCTCTGGCGACAAACTTGCCAATGCCAAAGCCAGCATTATGAACCTCGCGGAAGGCGTTTCTTACGAAGAGCTGCAACCGCTGTTCAATACGGCTGCCAAGAAGGTAGGAACCCGTATTGGGGTTATGATCACTTTAGGTGTTTTGCTCAATAAAGGGCTGGTACGCAATTCTGAAATTGATGCTTTTATTGAGGCAGGGTTGAATGATAAGAATGAATTGCTGGCTGAGGAAGCGAAGGCGATAAAGTAATTGAAGTAGTAGTGCAATCTTATTGCTGACAGAATAGATGGTGGAATGGCAAATCATTCCACTATCTAATTTTAGCCACACCGACATTAAATTATCAAAGATTACCTTTTTCCAAGTCTCTTCCCCTACACTATTTGTTTACTTTTCACCCTTTCCAACTACCAAATGAAGAACCACGCTAGATTGTGAATTGTGGTTTTATTGTTTTATTTGTGTTTGCCCCAATCAGCCTTAATTCATAGAAATGCCCTTAAAATTCTCTTCCTTGATTATAACTCTTTCCTTTTTTAGCATAAGCTA
>NZ_SMLW01000356.1 GCF_009711405.1 Fulvivirga kasyanovii
TCTAACTAAAAAAACCAACAAAATGAAAAGATTGGCTTTAATGATCACATGTGGCGTGTGCTATGTTTGCGCATGCCTGTCAGTTTATGCCCAGGATACTGTGGCGGTAAGTTTAAGTATTGACGACGGGAGCAAAATTCGGCCCACAAATGTGCGGGTTCAGTTTGAGGTTGAAGGGAAAGCTCAAATTGATTATTTAAAAATCAACAGTGCAGGTAAGTATGCTGCTACTAAACTCGGCTATGATGAAAATGCTGTTTTTAAAGAAGTTGCAGACTTGAAAGCAGGAGGCTTTCAGTTTTTGAAAATGACTTTGAAGGATCTCGGGTCAACCAATTGGAACCAAATGATGCTCAGCCTGAATGAAGAGTACCCCAACCGTAAGGTTATTATTGGCAACTACATTGCAGGTGCGGAGGACCTGGGAGATGGCTGGTTCAGGATTACGATACCCCTTAAGGACCTGCAACCGGTGGCGCCTATCAGCCACATGGTATTTCCACATGCTTTCAACGCCAACATGGCCGTAAGGGATATCACCTTTACAGGAGATAAAGAACCTCTGCAATGGTTTGGCAGCGAAAAATTTGACAATGCCCGAAAAGATAACCAGCCAGCTCAAAGTGAACTGATATTCAGGAACGACGGTATGATAGTTGATGAAATGAAACTGCGGGTGCTTAACACCGGTAATGAGTTTGTCCAGTTGTCAATGCCATATAAGCCTTTCCATCCGGGAGTTTTACAAGGAGAGAATAAATTTGTAGCCGTTGTTTTAGACAAATCAGGAAATACCTATTCTTCTGATACCTTATCATTTCAGGTGCCCGCCGGATTATCATATAAAGTAACCCCTGTCAGTTGCAATGGCGAAAGTGACGGTAGTATAGATCTAACCATAAACGGAGGTACGCCTCCTTACACTTTTGCATGGACTAACGGAGCTACCACCGAGGATATAACAGGTCTTTCCGCCAGCCTTTATACAGTAGAGGTTATAGATTCGCTTGGAAAGACATCAACAGCCACCATAGAGGTACAACAGTCAAATGATATAAGTGCAGACATGTCGAGTGACCATTGCTATGAGGATCGTGCTTTTTTAAATGTTTACGGCGGTAATGCTCCTTATCAGTATAGTGTTGATGGAGCTCCGTTTGAAAGTCTCGGAACTGTTGACGAAGAAGATGTATGGCAGTTAAGTGCCAGTAATGCAACCGATAGAGAGGGGTATTTTTCGCGAAGAACTGCGCTTAAAGTAGATCAGGGTGACAATGTATATTTGGCAGGTGAGCATGACGGACTAATAGAGTTCGGCAGTGGTTCTGTTGGAAGTTTGGGCAGAAGAGGTAATTTTTTAGTCAAGGTTAATGCTGAGGGTACTTTCTCATGGGGAATTTATTCAGAAGATAATGAGCCTCATGAATATTATCGGAGCAGGACAGCAGACATGACCGTAGATGATGATGGCAATAGTACATTAATTATAGAAGTAAAAAGAAACTACATTATTCTGGAGCCAGCAGGTATTAACTTACCCAAAGGTGCCTATCTAATTCATTTTGATACACATGGGAATTTGCAGTGGATAAAGGAATACGAAGCATCATTAAGCAATGTAAGAGTAGATGCGACAGGTAATATTTATGTCATTGGCCGGCAACTTTATACTACGAATACCGGAAATGGTCTTTCAGACCTGTTTATAAGTAAATATAACCAATTTGGTGAGTTGCTGTGGAAGAAAGAAATATCAGGAATGGGTGGGGAAACTAACGAATATATGTTCATTGATAAGGCAGGTGATATTTACTTAACCGGAAGTTTTTCAGTAGAGATCAATTTTGGTGGTTTGAAATTACAAAGCCAGGGAGGTAAGGATGCTTATGTTGCCAAACTTAATAGTGAAGGGGAACCATTATGGGCTAAAGCAGGCGGATGTTCTAATAACGATGATGCAGGATATACTGTTATGGAAGATGGTAATGGTAACGTATTTGTAACCATTACTTTTAATGGTAGCGATGGTAAGTTTGGAGATTTGTATGGTTTTGAGTCGGAGCAGGTACTTTTTATGATGGATGCACAAGATGGTAGTATCCTTTGGGGAAGGCCTTACGCTCATGCTGGTTTCCTGAATCCGGAAGAAACCTTTGATCTGGTTTTTATCGATAACAGCATATATATGACTACTGAGGCATTTACTTTGATTTTCCGGGAAGGAGAGAATTTCAAGCCGGGTGTTTATGATGATATCTTCTTGTTAGAATTTGATTATTCAGGAAATTTACATTCGCTAAGAGGACTGGGCAGTTTTGAATACGATTACCATAATGATGAACGTATAGCTATAACACGTGATAATCACTTGGTAGTTAGTAATTCGAAAGGAGGATTTGCCATTATAAAGCATGGACCTCCCATGAGGCAATCCATTCCTATTTCTCCGGAGAATCAATATATTACAGTTAGTGATGTCAATGGCTGCTCTTTCATTCTCAATGATCTCACCTTTAAAAATTTACCACCGGCTCCACCTACTATCTGCTATATAACATCGGGTAATAATGGCAACAAACTATTCTTTACCTCCAGGGAACATGAAGAACCAGTAGTTGCTTACAATATTCATAGAGAGACCTTCGCTACTGGTGAGTACGAAATGATCGGTTCGGCAGAGGAATCTGAATTTTTAGATTCAACATCAAATACAACGGAACGCAGCTACCAATACGTGGTAACGGCCATTGATGGTTGTGGAAATGAGTCGGACTTCAGCAATCCCCACCGTACCATGCACCTTACGGTAAATGAAGGTAACCTGGGGCAGATCAACCTTATTTGGGATGGTTATGAAGGCTTTGCCTACAACAGCTTTAAGATCTATCGCGGTTCATCACCTGCCGATATGGAGCTACTGACCAGCGTGCCTGATTATCTCTATACATATACGGATCTGGACCCTTCTCCATTCACACTGTACTATCAGATAAGGGTCGAAAATGACGGCAGTTGCTCCGCAGGTCAGTCATTAAATATGGCAGGTCGACTTGCAGAGGAAGGCACTGCCATGGAAGTGGCTTCAAATGTAGCAGCCAACTTTAAAGAAGCAGGTAACCTGACGTTTTACCCCAATCCCGCAGAGGACAGGGTTCAGGTGAAATTCAGCCCGGATGGGGATGAATACCAACTCAAAATGATTGATGCAGGGGGCAGAATAGTAAGGCAGATTGAAGGCATTTTTGATCATGCTACTATTGAAAGGGGCAACTTACCTTCGGGCATTTATAATGTTTTTATCTCCAAAACCTCCGGTAAGCCCATGTATGGGAGAATCGCCTTTGAGTAATGCTGGTATGCATAGTCCGGCATGTGCACCAGAAGCAAATGCCGGGTTATCGTCCCTTGCCCAACAAACATATAGACCAATCTGAAAATGTAATATTTACCAAAAACCAACACGATTATGAAAAAGTTAGCTTTAATTATCAGGAGCGGCATACTATGTCTTACTGCTCTCCAGTATGCTCATGCACAAACGGTGAGCATAGGCTATGATGATCATGGGGAGATTGTCCCCAATAGTGTTTCTCTTAACGCTTCATTCGACGGCAGTGCTCAGCTGGATTATTTACGCATAGGTAGTCCGGATGAATTTTCGTGGATATTATTAGGCTACGACGAGCATAAGGTTTACACAACCATATTTAATATTTATGACCTGGAGGTTCAGTTTTTAGAGCTAACCTTGAAAGATTTAAATGGTGATGTCAATTGGGATAATGTAAAAGTGAGTCTTCTCGATCAGTATAATGAGCAGTTCACACCTCTTGGCAATTATCTGGAGTCTGCGGAATATCTGGATGATGGCTGGATAAAATTTAAGATCCCTGTCGATGAGCTTAATCGTCACGGAGAGGTTCAATATATTCTTTTGCCATGGAGCTTTGGAGTCAATATAGGACTCAAAAAAGCGGTATTCACAGGTGCTCAGGCGCCATTTGTCTGGTTTGGGCCAGATAAATTTGACAATGCTATCAAAGAGAACCGGGAAGGTCAGAGTGAGCTGATCTTTTCCAATAATAGTGATCTGATCATTGATGAAGTTAGCGTATTTGTGGATACTTACGAGGAGGCTATTACGAGAACTTCAATGCCATTCTTCTCTGCATGGGAAATATCTCTATTGCCGGGGGATAATAATATTAGCACCAGGATAACGACTACTAATGGAGAAGTATATTATTCTGATACCGTGGAGGTGCATAAAGGTGAAGGTATTTCTTATGCTATTACCGATGTAAGTTGCTATGGCGGTAGTGATGGAGCTATAAGTGTTACAATAAATTCGGGAGAATCACCATTTGAATATAGTTGGAGTAATGGAAATACAGGAAGTGATGTTACCGGGCTGTCAGCGGGTGTCTATATTTTAACCATAACTGATGCAAGGGGAAAAACCGCCAAGGCGTCTATATGGATTGAAGAACCAAGTGAACTGGGGATAAGCACTTCGCGTGTGGGGTGTTCCGGAGATAGTATACTTTTAGATATTTCTGGAGGGAGTGCACCCTATCAATATAGCATTGATGGTGGAGCCATGCAACCACTAGGTGATACCAAAGGATTTGGTCAAGCGCTCGCCAGTATGCAGGAAACCGATCCTACTAATCATCATGATTTTGATCGTATTGAGGGTTTGGGGTTGGACAAAGAAGATAATATTTACTCGGCTGGTAATTATCATGGTAAATTTTCCATAAATACACCGGATGGTGAGATCATACTGGGGAAAGATGATAATAAGGGCGGCTATTATGTGAGTTTGGACCATCGGGGTAATTACCGGTGGGGGGTACATACCGAATCAGTAACACCTTCAACCTCATGGAGGGATGCTACTTTCGGGGATATTGCAGTTGATGAAGAGGGCAATAATACTTTCCTGCTTCGAGCGATCAATCCGTTGAGACTATTACCTTTTGGAAACCAGCTCAACAAAGGATACTATATGGTTCAATTAAGTCCGAACGGACAGTTGAATTGGATAAAGAGACTAGGTTTTGAATCTATTCGTGTAGAGTCAGACCTGTATGGGCATTTGTATCTGGTAGGAAAAAAAGATGCATCTGTTCCTGGTAATGGTGGTTCAGACATGGTGCTTATCAAATATACTGCGAATGGAGATGTCATCTGGGAGAAAGAATTTGCAGGAAGAAAATTGGAATGGTGTTATGATCTTTTTATAGACAGAGGAGGTGACATTTATATTACCGGCTGGTTTTCGGGAGATATATCTTTTAACTCCATAAAATTACAGTCTAAAGGATTTTCTGATACGTACATAGCTAAATTGTCGTCGAGTGGTGATGTAGTATGGATACAAACTATAAGTGGTGATAATCATACCAGTGCAGGATATCAGTTAGCCACAGACGAACGGGGTAATTTATTTGTAGGAGTAAGAGTAAAGGGTTTTGGTTATATCGATGGAGAAGTGATCCATAATAATCAGTCTTTATTGCGGCTGAACAGCGCTGACGGTTCACTCATTTGGGTGCGACCATTTTTTTTAAACGAATTTCTGGATACGTCAGGAATTTATGAGGTGCTGTGTCATGATGATAAAGTGTACCTTACAGCCCAGGGATTTGTAGGTATAATGCAACCCGGTGATCTGGTAGAGGGTATCAATAATAATTCATTCCTCGAATTTGACTACGATGGTAACATTACTTTTGCGAAGGAGATAGCATACGCTGGATATGAAGATTATAAAAGCACACCTATAGTACTTCAGAGTAACGGTCAGATTTTAGTTCCTGGTTATGATAGGTCCAGAATTAGTTTATCCAAATACGGTCCCTCCGATGTGAAAACGATATTTGTAGAGGAGGCGGACTACTTAAGTATAACTGATGCCAATAGCTGTATGGATGCTACAGAAGACCTCGATATTGGGGATATCAAACCTGAGGCTCCTTCAATTTGCACCATATCCTCTATGGATGAGGGCAATTTAATCAATATCTCTTTAAATGGAGCAGTTGACTACAATATCTATAAGGAAACTACAGCAACGGGTCAGTTTGAATTTATTGGGTCGACTAGAAGCGGCGAATTCTTCGATGATTCCTCCCATAATTGGGAGCGGAGCTTCAAATATGTGGTGACCGCTGTAGATGAGTGTATGAACGAGTCTGACTACAGTGACTTTCATCGTACAATGCACCTAACGGTAAATGAAGGCAACCTGGGGCAAATCAATCTTATTTGGGATGGCTATGAAGGCTTTGATTACAACAGCTTTAAGATATACCGGGGATCATCACCGACAGATATGGAGCTTTTGACAAGTGTACCCGCGTATCTCTTTACCTATACCGACCTTGATCCTTCTGTATTTACACAATATTATCAGATCAGGATTGAAAATAATGATAGTTGTTCGATAAACTCTGCATCTTTTTCCGGAGGACGACTTGCAGAAGAGAATACCGCAAGAGAAGTGGGTTCCAACCTTGCAGCAAATTTTGGAGAAGTAGGAAATCTGACTTTTTATCCAAACCCGTCTCACGACCGTGTTAATGTTAGGTTTAGTCCTGACGGTGATGAGTATGAGCTGAAGGTAATTGATGCCGCTGGCCGCGTGGTTAGGGATATCGAAGGGATATTTGATCGGGCCGTGATCAAGAAAGGCGAATTACCCGCGGGTATCTATAATGTGGTACTGAGTAAGAGTTCGGGAAAGCGGTTACATGGAAGGGTAGTGTTTAGGTGATTGGCTTCGGTCAACGGAACAGTAATCAGTAAACGAGTAAATAGTAATCGGCAAACAGTGAAAATGAAATCG
>NZ_SMLW01000050.1 GCF_009711405.1 Fulvivirga kasyanovii
GCCCTTGCCCATACATCTGCGGAGTAGTCTTTTTTTGTGGTGATATTATCAACTTCTGCAAGGCCATTAATTTTCCGAAGCCCTCCGTTATACCTGGCTACTGCTCCCCTGAGCTGTTCTGCCCTTGTCCACTGCGGAAATTCTTTTTTGATAACTTCCAGCATCCCCAGCAAAATACCTGCGGCCTGCTCAATATGCTCTTCACTGAAGGGTTCACCTTCCGGGGTGTGGGCATTTTTATCTACCTGTAAAAGCCCATAGCCATTGGGGTCATAAGTACCATATCCCTCATCGTTCACGAATTTGCCTGCCCGGGTTTCCCTGCTGGCAAGAGCTGCCAGCAG
>NZ_SMLW01000326.1 GCF_009711405.1 Fulvivirga kasyanovii
AATGTTTTAGCAGTTTTGGATAGTCAATCTAAAAATTAAAAACTATTCTTTTTTAAATATGTAGGATAAATCAACAATTTGTCCGTTCAATGATACGTTTTTGTCTTTTATAGGCTGAACCAATACATTTGCATACCTACTTTAAAGCAGATATGAAAATAATCGAATGTCCCAGAGATGCCATGCAAGGCATCAAACAATTTATACCTACCAAATTAAAGGTTGAATATATAAATAAACTTTTGAAAGTCGGGTTTGATACCATTGATTTTGGAAGTTTTGTTTCTCCAAAGGCTATTCCTCAAATGAAGGATACAGCAGAAGTACTGGAGCAACTTGATCTGGAGAGTACAGAGTCTAAATTGCTGGCTATTGTGGCTAATACACGGGGTGCCAATGATGCGGCCCAATATGAGGCTATCACCTATCTGGGTTTCCCCTTTTCCATATCCGAAACCTTTCAGCAAAGAAACACCAATAAGTCTGTCGTAGAGGCACTGAACACCCTGAATGAGATACAGGAAGTATGCGTTAAGCATGATAAGCAACTGGTATCTTATATCTCCATGGGCTTTGGTAACCCGTACGGAGACCCATATGATGTTGAGATCGTCGGAAAGTTTACGGATATACTCTCTTCTATGGGCATCGGCATTATTTCGCTGGCAGATACAATTGGAGTCTCAAATCGGGAAAACATCACTTACCTTTATGAAAACCTCATCAAAAACTATCCTGCTATAGAATTCGGGGCACATTTGCACTCCAACCCAAATACGGCGTTGGAAAAGATAGATGCTGCTTACCTGGCCGGATGTCGTCGTTTTGATGGTGCGATCAACGGTTACGGTGGATGCCCGATGGCAAAGGATGATCTGGTGGGCAATCTTGCCACCGAAATTATTGTGTCCTATTTAGAGACAAAAAATCCCGATTTGGGACTTGATAAAAAACTTTTCACTGAGGCAATGAACGCAGCACCTGCGATTTTTAGCCAATTTCATTGATTTGTAATTATTTTAAATTTTTAGCATTCTTTTTGGGTGGAATTTGTTACCCTGAAAAACCAATTAAATTCGAAATGAAAAAAATTATTATTGTGGCCGTTGGTCTGATCCTCTCGGTTAACTTATTCGGACAAACAGCCGCTGAATTTACTGACAAAGGAAAAAAGCTTTATGAGCAGCGTGAGTACATGCAGGCTGTTATCAATTACAACAAGGCTATTGAAATAGACCCCAATTATTCCCAGGCATACTACATGCGGGGGAAAATCAAGGAGGCTTTTGAAGATATCCATGGGGCAATGAAGGACTTTAATACAGCCATTGAAAAAAACACTAAGTATTCAGAAGCATTTTTTGCCAGAGGCAACATCAAATACAGATTGCAGGATTACTATGGTGCCATTGAAGATTACTCTTCTACCATAGAGATGGATCCTAATAACCTGGAAGCTTATTACAGAAGGGGACAGGCCAAGCAGCAGTTAGAGGCTTATCAGGATGCAATAAACGACTGTTCAAAAATATTAGAGCTTAACCCTAAGAACGTAGATGCTTACTACCTGCGTGGGGTGCTCAGGCTGGAATTCGGTCAGCTCCAAAAAGGCTGCCTTGACCTAAGTAAGGCAGGAGAGCTGGGTGACCTAAAAGCCTATGACATCATAAGAGAAAAATGTAATCAGCGTATATATACTACTGATAACGAGAATAAAGACAATTAATCGGGGTTTTTCATGGTAAAAAGGGCTCTGCTTCGGCGGAGTCCTTTTTTTGTTTTATGACTACTTCGGGTCAAACCTAAAACCTGTGGAGTAAATAGATTGGAAAGTAAGGTAAGTGAAACTTGCCACTGAAAATCAGTAAACCGTGCTTATTGTTATATTATACGAGTTTGTCTACTGCTCTTGCCGATTGCTATTAACAACTGTTTGTCAGCAAAGAGGTGAAAATTTAGGGTCTCCCCAGAAATTCCGCTTGGCCCCTTACTTCTCCATTGAGGCCGCTAAACTTTGAACAGTAAACTCTGAATTGTGAACAGAGAACTAAGAACTGAACTCACTCACAATGATATCTGAATAATACCTCAGCCTTATCATAGCCCAGCTCAAGCGCTTTGGCAAAGTCCTTACAGGCGGCAGTGCTATCGGCGTAGCTGATCTCGTTCATTCCCCGGTAGTAATATGACATAGCATGGTTTGGATCCAGCTCAATTACTTTTGAATAGGTAGTTGCAGCCTCCTTGTATAATTCCCTGTTTTGCAGGCACCACGCTTTGCCAAACCAGGCTGTTTGCAGATGAATGTTGCGTTCGATAAGATAGTTGAAGTTCTTTTCGCCCTTTTCGAATTCATATAAACTAAAGGCATTTAAAAGGCCAAAGTGAAGCTGGAGACTGTCAGGAGAGTAGTGAAGCGAATCCGCAAGGTTTAGTGACTTCAAGGATTCGTCATGATTACCCAATCCTTTGTATGCAAGGGCTTTAAGGTAGTATAATTCGGCATATTCCGATTGTTTTTCAGCGTACTCCAGGCCCCGGTTGGCAAAGTACAGGCCCTGTTCGTAATTACTAAGCTTGTAAATGGATACCTGGCTGCCGGCTATGCCCGCCTCAACTGTCCGGCCTCCGAATGCAGTAATGGCCCGGTCGAAATGATTCAGTGACTGGTAATAGTTTTGCTGCAGCACGGCCTCTACACCTCTTTCATATGAAGTAACAGACGATTGATGGATAAGCCATATGGGGATCAAAATCACCGCCATGATGAAGGCAATGATAAATACACGGGCATACATCCACGCAGTGGGTGTGTATCTTCTTTTTTCAGTGGTATAATAAGCTTTTCTGGGGGAGTATCTGGGGGTATTGTCAGGAGCGATCTGTTGCTTTAAAGACTGGTCAAACCGTGCTTTTTTCGTTGGGTCGGTTAAAATTTTGTGGGCTATATTTACCCGTTTGAACTTCTCTTCGTAATCAGGTTTTCCCGGGTTCCTGTCCGGGTGATACTTTTTGGCCAACTTGCGGTATGCAGCTTTTATTTCTTCCTGAGAGGCAAAATTGTCCAGTCCTAAAATGTGATAGTAATTATCTCTCATTTACTGTTGGCGAGCTTATAGCTTTTACCGGGTAAGGAATTAACGAATCCTTTGAATTCCAGGTTCAGTAAAACCGATGCCAATCTGCCAACGGGAAGCTGAGTTTGCCAGCTTAAGTTATCTATGGCAATTGCGGTGCCGTGTTTTTTCAGTTCTGAAAATACCAGAACTTCTTCGTCATCCAGTGAAGATATATCAACTTTAGCTTCTGGCTTTTCCTGTCCCTCCTCGAGAGGCTCCCAGTTCATGATATACTCCAGGTCTTTAATGTCCGTTAAAAGGTGGGCTTTGTTGGTTTTGATCAGGTCGTTGCATCCCTCGGAAAAAGAGCTTTTCCGGTCACCTGGTACTGCAAACACATCTTTACTGTAGCTATTGGCTATTTCCGCCGTTATCAGGGCACCTCCCTTTTTAGCAGCCTCAACCACCACAATAGCGTCCGACATGCCGGCAATGATCCTGTTTCTCGCCGGGAATTTTGGAGCATCAGGCTTGCTTCCAAAGCTATGTTCAGTGAGTATACCACCATGCTCGGTCATCTGGCGGGCAGTCTCTTTATGCAATGCCGGATAAATGATGTCTACACCACTGGCCATCACGCCTACGGTTGGCAGCCCGCTTTTTAAAGAGCATTTGTGGGCTTGTATGTCGATGCCATAAGCCAAGCCGCTTACTATCAGGGCATTATGTATTTTAAGTCCTTCTATGAATTCTGCCGTAAAGTCCCTGCCGTATTCAGTTGCATTTCTTGTGCCTACAATGGCTACCACTCTTTCCGCATTCAGGTCTGCATTGCCTTTATAGTACAGCAGGGAAGGGGCATTGTTGATATGCTTGAGCCTTTGAGGAAAGTCTTTGTCAGAATAGAGCAGCAGGCGGGTGTTTTCTTTCTCCGCCCTAACCAACTCTGTTTCAGCTTTGGCAAAAGGACGGTTTTCCAGGATGGATTTGGCCGTGGCAGGGCCGATGCCCGGTATCTTTAACAGTTTTGCTTTTGGAAGTTTAAATACGCTTTCTGCCGACCCGGAATAACTAACCAGTTGCTTCACAGCGAAATTTCCGATTCCGGGAATAAAATGCAGTGCCAGTTGAGCCAGCCGGTTCTGATCCATGTTACAAAGTGCTTAAGGGATCTGCTGTCTCAGCTCCTGTAAAAATTCTTTGACTTTACTCAAAGAATCGATCATATCCATTTTGTCTTTTACAGCGTTGGAGTCATTTTTAAGCATGTCTTTGGCCCCTTGCAGGGTAAACCCACGCTCTTTCACCAGGTGGTAGATAAGCTTGACATTGTCAATGTCTTCTTTGGTGAACTGACGATTGCCTTTCCGATTTTTCTTGGGTTTGATAATGTCGAATTCGGTCTCCCAGAACCGAATCAATGAAGTTGCCACGTTGAACATAGCTGCCACTTCTCCAATGGCGTAATACTTCTTCTCTATGGTCTTCTCTTTATAAGGCATGGATAATTCAGTCTTGAATATAAGTAATTATACCGCTATCGTCAATTTTTATTTTTACTTCCGGGAAATCTTTTTCGGTAAGCTGCTGCAAACGGGTGATGACCCGCTTTTGAGGATCGATACTCGGACCACCCTGACCCAGTTGAATTACAGGTGTGATCTCACCTTTGATAAAATTTCCCTGACTATCAGTAAAAACTTTAATGATAGGAGCCAAACCATTGTCCCCTCGTAGATTAAACCGGGCATAAGTACAAAAGTTACCCAGGCTGTAGGATATAAACTTGTTTTTATAAACTTCCACTGCTCTCGTTACATGCGGGCCATGTCCAAAAACAATGTCAGCACCCGCGTCAATTACCTGATGGGCAAAGAGATAGACATTGCCGCGGTTTTCTCCATAGAAGTATTCGTTTTTCCTGGTTACATGCTGGTATTTGCTACCTTCTGCACCTCCGTGAAAACTTACAATAACCACATCGCTAATGGAATCCAGATGTGCCACTATTTTTTGAGCGTTAGCTATGTCATTGATGCTTACCGTACCCGTGTTAGGTGCAAAAGCAGCAAAACCATATCGCATTCCGTCTTTTTCAAAAGTCGTATAAGGATTGGTAAGCAAGCCTGCATGGTTAATGCCCAGAGAGTCCAGTACTTTCATGGTATTTTTTCTTCCGGGGTTGCCAAAGTCCCCGGCGTGGTTATTGGCAGTGCTCATTACATCAAAGCCTGCATGGACAAGGTTTTTCGCCAGGTATTCCGGGGAGCGGAATATATAGCATACCTTCGGGTCTTTACAATACTTGGCATCACCACCTTTATTAAGTATAACCCCTTCAAGGTTACCGAAAGTCACATCCGCATTGCGCAGGATCGTGTCTACTTCGGCCAGCAGGTCAGCGCCCTGGTTAGGTGGCAGGTACCAGGTTTCAGGGTAGTTGGTACCCATCATAATATCCCCTACACCAATAATGGTCAATGTATCTTTTAGTACACGGTGTACATTAATAATAACAGAATCCTGAACTTCCGGGACCAGCGCAAGGGTAGAATCGACAGGTTGCTGAACAGCAGTATCAATTTTTACAATTCCTAATGTATCTTCTTGAGTGGCGTCAGGGGTCTTTTGTGCAGGTCTGGAAACCTTACATGCACTAAATACTACCGTC
>NZ_SMLW01000255.1 GCF_009711405.1 Fulvivirga kasyanovii
GACTACAAATATCAGTATGTTGAGCTTATCCGCAACATATAAGAGGACTGATGTGTGATTTGAATAGCATAATCAATAAATTACAACTTTATTTAGCTTTTAAAGTTACAGTGAGTTAGGTATGAAAGGAGTAACACCAAAGTAAATAGATGAGGACAGGAAAACATTTATCCTTAATTTCAATAGTATTTTCTATAATTGTTGTTTTTGTGAAGTTACATTGGGATATATCAACCTATTATGCCATTCAAGAGGCGTTGGCGAGTACAGCGGGTGATATTTCACCGGCTATCTTTGCAGGAGGGTTTAAGGTATTGATCTTTTTAGCACTTGCATTGATTTCACTTGTTTTGAGTATCATCGGAATGAAAAAGAAAAACTATTGTAGAAAGCTGGCCCTTAGTATCAATATTTTTGCAGTAATCTATTTGATTATTCCTGTGGGGCTTTTGGCTACTATGTAGTAGTGTTAACGACATATTTAAACCCTTCCTTCCCGGCACAGTCTCCGGCCACGGGACTCTGCACCATATACAACGGGAAAAAGCTGCTTCGTTAAAAAGCATCAAAATTGAAAAAGAAGCCTAAATGGACATTTACCTTCCTATATCTGATAGGTTCTTGTGAAAGCTTGAAGTTGTGGGAAACCATAGCCTGAAACTTAAACATTTCACCACCAGCTCTGATTACTAGACCAGGTTCTGTGAAAATAAAGTTAGCGGTATTCCGGTTTAATAGTGGAGGTGCGTCAGGTTCCTTGCTGTATGTACCATACGTGTCTGTGTCAAGAATGTAATAACGGTATAAGCCAAAACGTGTAAATAAGCCAAATTCGAATCTATTATTGAGGTTGATGCCAACGTCAGGTTGGAGGAAAGCGATAGCTTTGTGTGCATGCAGATCAAACCGATATTCATTAGTGAAGTCTTCTGTCATTTTATAACGCAGACTGCCTGCACCAATACCCGCCAGAAGCTCATAAATTAAATTACCTCGTTTTGTATAATAACCTAACCCCAGGTTCACTTCTCTTGTAAATTCTGAATATAACAGGTCACCCGACCCCTCTTTTTTGTCAAATGTTGATGTTCTGTTTTTTCTTATAAATCCTGTTGCAAAGACAGAAAACTTATCAGAAAAGGCATACCCCGCCTGCACATTATTGAAGTCTAAGTTAATTTTAGCTTCACCTTTTTTGTTGCTTAACGGTGCATAAACCGGACTTGATACATGTTGATAGCCAGTACACCCAATGGTCAGGACTGAAATAATTAAAGCAAAAAATAGACGCATGAACGGAGTAAATTATAAAAATCAAACAAGCTTGTAAATTAAAATAAATTATTCTTAAAATATAAATTCGCTATAGAAGCTCTCCGGAGATTCTATTTTTACAAGAGTCATTTTATAGCAGATAATCCGGGTGTACTTTAACTTAGATTTGGAGCGGTGGTATTGATTGGGGGAGTTTTGGTCATCAGGAAAAGTTAGTCCCTGCAAACACGGAATTTTACAGGGATCAGGAGTTTCATTAGCTGATGCTTCTTTTTTTAGAGCAGACTCACCCTTAAAGGTTTGTTTTACTCCACTGCATTATTCCCTCCAGGAGTTCTGAAAGTGTTTTTCCTTTATCAGTAAGGCTGTACTCTACTTTGGGAGGAATGACAGGGTAGGATACTCGCTTGATAATATTTTCAAATTCCAAATCTTTGAGCTGTTGCGAAAGCATCTTTTGCGTAATTCCGTTAATGGCTTTATCCAGCTCATTGAATCGCATTGTCCCATTGTTCAACAGCAACCACACAATTACTGGCTTCCACTTACCGCCGATTTTATCCATGAAGACCGTGATCGGACATTCGTCAGCGTTATCGTATTTTTTTTCATCTTTTTTCATTCCGTAATTGTCTGGTTTACAATATTTCTGTCAGTGAGGTAAGTACCTTACTTTACAGTAAGTTCTTGCGGCAAAGTAAGTTACTATTTTGTTTTGCTAAAAAATTTTAAGAAATGAATACGAAAACAATTTTGATTACTGGCGGAACAACAGGTATTGGATTTGCCTGTGCTGAGTATCTTTTAGCAAACGGATATAAGGTAATTATTACAGGTAGGTCTGACAAGAATATGAAACTTGCTTTGGATCAATTGGGTGACCGGGCAACGGGATTTTTATCCGACACCTCCAACCTCAACGATATGGATAGCCTGGTAGAAGTAGTAAAAGATAAGTTTGGGAAAATCGATGGGTTATTTGTTAATGCAGGAATTTTTAAATCGGAGAGTTTTGAAACTACTACTGAGGAACTGTTTGATGAGACTATGAATATTAACTTCAAAGGGGCCTTCTTTACAGTTCAAAAGTTTCTTCCGATCATGAATAATCCTTCGAGCATCGTTTTAACTTCTTCAATAGTTGTTTTCAAAGCCTTTGCCCTGACCAGCGTTTATACAGCCAGCAAAGCCGCTTTGGAGAGTTTAGCCGGAGTTCTTAATGTGGAGTTGGCTCAAAGAGGTATCCGTACAAACATTCTTGCACCCGGCGTTACTGAAAGTCCGATTCAGCAGAAATCAGGTATGAGCGATGAAGCCATCAAAGACTTATTGGAGCATTTTTCTAATACTTCACCCATTGGGAGAATTTTAAATCCAAAAGACATGGCTCCCGTTTTAGAGTTTTTGGTGTCAGAGAAATCTCTGGTCTTGCGAAATGAAAAGATTATTGTGGATGGAGGTACTACTATGTGATGAGCGATCTCCACAAGAACAAATAAAGCTCTGTAGCTATGGCTTCCAGGGAGGGCTTCACGCTCCCAGGCAGAGTTTTACTCAGCGATTCAGTATTGTGCCGCCGGCAACAGTTTTTATTTTCAAGTTGTATAGTATGGGCTCTATGTAAATTGCGAGCAAGAACCAATCCGTTGTTTGCAATTTTTGACTTTTAAATATTGAGACAAGGACGTAAATCGAAGGGAGGCCCCAAAATATTATGGGTATGTAAAATGCTATAAACTTGTCGTTTAGCCTTACGAAGGTGAAATTTAAAGCGTTGGTGATTCCGTTGAGTGCACTAAATATTAGTGAGCCAACGAAAGAAATTAGAATGAGTTGGCTTGCCGCGCGTTTATCAATATTGTTGATAAAACCGATTGTATTAATGAGGATAAAGCACCATATAAAGCAAACTACTAATTGAAACAGGTAGTATTTTCTTATGGTATGTTTCATTTTACAATGATAATCCTTATTTGATGCGTTTTACTCCCCAATACAATATAAACCCTGCCAATATA
>NZ_SMLW01000128.1 GCF_009711405.1 Fulvivirga kasyanovii
ATGTAATGTGTCGTTTATTATTCCTTGAGGAAAACCTTTCAATCTATTTGAATTGTTAATGAATGTCTCAGATATAGATGAAGACATTTTCATGGTTTGCTGCTCAATCATATGATGAATGACCTTGCCTTTAGATGTTTTTCCTGTGGCCATTCATGTATTCTTTTGTATATTCCTTTTGGCAGATGATCAGCTTTGGTAATAAGTTTAGCTGCTTCCTCAGTACCATCAGCAAGCTTTATTTTTACATCCCCTTTAGTCTTCGCCTTACTGTAATCAACAATTTCACTCTTATCTACCTTCTTAACCTCCCCACTAGCCAACAACACCCAAGTAACCTCTCCCTCCAACTTAAACCTGCGCTTCTCAATGCGCATTCTAAACTTCTTAAATCTTAGTTTTTTGGATAGTCTCTGGCCGAGGTCGTCGAAAGTTTGGGCGCCTTTGGCAAAGCCTTTTCTTACGCCTTTCATGGCTACTTTGCCATTTCTCACCAGGGCTTTGGCACCTTGTTTGCCTACTTTGGCCAGGTCGGTAACTGCTTTGGCTGTTTCTTTCACTGACTTCTGAACTCCTGCTTTAGTGGCTCCTTTTACCCCTTGTTTGGATACAGTTTTGATCGCTGTTTTGGCTCCTTTAAGAGCAGCTTTTCCTCCAAATAGTAGTGCAAAGATCAGCTCAATAGTAATAACAGCCAGACCATCGGTCAACTTGTAGAGCTACAAGTAACCGTTTTTTTTGTGTCGTAAATTAAAGGGACATCGTAAATAAGATCTCAGGCTTAGTATCCAAATGATTAGTTTTCTTTCTTCATCTCTTCAAACCACTCTTCAAAACCATCTACGTTAGTTCTATCAGGGTGATTAGTATACTGTGGTTCATAAATTATATCATTATTAAATGCATGTGTTTTAGGATCAAAAGTAATTTTCATCAGTGTAGGTACCTCACGATCATTCTCTTGAAAAAGGGTAATCACCTCTTCTAACAATTCCCCTCCCTGATCTAATAAATCAAACATTTTATCATCAGATACATCATATTGCTTTT
>NZ_SMLW01000094.1 GCF_009711405.1 Fulvivirga kasyanovii
TCCACGTTCGATTAGTAAAGGCTTCTACCTCGAAGCATATTTTCTTGAAAGTTTTTAAGCTTTTAGTCATTCCGGAAAATGTACGTTAGCGGTAATGGTGAACGCTTCGTGCCAAGCGTTACTTTTATTCTATCATTCTGTTTTTCAGATCCATACGACCGTGCAAAATTCTTGTTATTTCAACAAGATTAGCGCTTATTTTACGATAAAATATTATATGGCGATTTACTTTGAGGCCGAATAAATCAGTTCTTATTTCCTTATAGTTTTTCCCTAAATCGGGCTTGTTGGCTTTTTTTTGACAAAAATCAAGCAACATATTGTAGTATATATCAGCCTGATCTTCGGACCAATTATCAAACGTGTAGTCCCAAATTCCGTTTAGGTCATCCACCGCTTTGTTGGTTAGGTGGTATTCAGCCATTTTTTCTTTTATTCGCCTTTAGTTCCTGAAGATTCTTTTTGGAGTCAAATCCATATGCAATTCCGCTTTCTACTCCTTCTTGAACTGCGTTTTTTAAGGCAATGGTCTTGCTTTCTTCATTTTCCAGTAGACGGAGGCCGGCTCGAATTACTTCACTGACATTTTTGTATCTACCTGCCGAGACTTGGTTTTGAACAAATTGGT
>NZ_SMLW01000302.1:0-1707 GCF_009711405.1 Fulvivirga kasyanovii
TGTCTCTTATTTTAATGACGTTAAAGTAAAAGATGCCAGCCATGTGGTAGTGTTTAGTGTAATAACCAGTATTGAGCTATTTGAGCAGCAAATCAAAAAGAACCTGGCTGAGGGGCCGGTAGCGTATTATAACCAGTTTATAAAGCCCAAGTCAGAGGATGAAATAAAGTCCTGGATGTCGCATCAGGTATATTTATCGCTGGGGTTCTTTTTAAGTGCTTGTGCTGCCATGGGTATTGACTCTACTCCGATGGAAGGCATTAAAAACGATGAGTATGGTACCATTTTAGGACTGGAAAACTATAGGCCACTGTTTGCGGTAGCCATTGGTTACAGGGATACGGAGGATGCCAACCAGCCCACCTTAAAGCCCAAGTCACGACGGGCCCTGGAAGAGGTGGTTGAGCAGGTCTAAAGGTTGCGTTTGATGAAGCAATGGGCCGGGTGTAAATCAATATTTGCCTTTAAGTCGTAGCCCGTGGCCCATTGTTCATCTACCCTTTATGCAACGGGTTCCCTCAAGATGGTTTTCAGCTTTTCAGGAGCCGTCCTGCGAAAATCTGATAAATAGATCTCGTGATGGAGGCCATTTTTCTTAAAAGTATTTTCCTCAATCAAACCCTGCATTTTTTGAAGCGATTCGGGTTCATTGGCAAAGGGCCCTACATGGAGCATTTGTATACACTGCCCTTCCTTCATTTTGTAAAATTCAACCTTATCTAAAAACTTTAATGGCTTTTTTTCAAGGGTTGCTGCTATGCACTCACGCACTTGTTCCTCTGTAACATACTCTGGCATTCGGATCAATAAACGATACTCCCACTCACTTCTGGGCACTTTCTGAGATGATTCAGTAATGGTAAGTCCTTTATACTTTTCCTCATCAAACCACCACAAACCCTCAAGTTTTGCTACTACAAAGTCTTTCCCCTCATCTTTATAAGCAAACTTTACGGCATATGCGGTGGAATACAGCGCCTGTATCTTTTCAGCAAAAAGGATTCCGGACGGATCGCCCTTTCCGGTAATGGACAGGTAATGTGCTTCCTCCACATGAATAAGCTCAGGTTTGGTTTTGGCTGAATAGTAAGGTTTGTACTTTTTGGTCAGGTCTAATTTTTCCATAGTAATTATTTAAATGTTCGTTTCTAATATTTCAACTCTGCCATTTCCCGGCTTGCTTTGCAATGTCGACAAGCATTTGCCCCTGAGCGGTCATGCGGCCTTCTTTGATCATTCTTTTGGCTCTTTCTATATTAGGTGCGCTCCAGTTACTTCTTTTGCCCTTCCGAGGTGAGAAGGTCAGATAATAGCTTTCCTTGTCTCTCTTTTTACACAAACTGTCTATCCAGCCAAAGCATAAAGCCTCCTCTGTGGCCTCTATCCGGTCGACACTGGTCATTTCACTCTTTTTGTGAAAGAGTATAAGCCACACTGATTTCTCAATTTGACCATTCTGCTCCAGCCAGACTCTCCATTCTTCTCTATCCCTGGCGTAGATAGCCAACTTTCCATCTTTGATTTCCATAGGGTGTTTTTAATTGTTATTAGTCAAAGATAGACTGGGGTTGTGACAGCCCTATGTCAGTAGTTTTTTGGTGAGCGGTAGATTTATTTTTTTGTTTTCAGGCGGATGTTTTTCGTAGAGAGCTCTACGAAATCCCGGGCAGGATTTAGTTATTTTGAAGTACTCACAAAACAAGTCAG
>NZ_SMLW01000302.1:1717-4919 GCF_009711405.1 Fulvivirga kasyanovii
TAGGGAGGAGTTAGTCCGCAATTCATCAATTACTGATTGCCATATCACTGAACACTTTTATAACTTCCAAGCAGATGTCTCTCGTAGAGGACTCTGCGCATTCCAGGCAGAAATTTATTATTTTGAAGTACTCACAAAACAAGTCAGAGGTGCTTCATAAGTACGTACAGGACACCCTCCGGCCATTGGCCACCTCCCTCCAGGGAGGAGTTAGTGCGCAATTCATCAATTACTGATTACTATATCACCGATCACCGGCAACTTCACTCTCAAGCCCTTCTCAATACTCAATACTCTCATCTCAAGACTCTCATCCCAATACTCCCAACACTGATCACTTCAACCTTTCCAGCACACCCTTACGTTTGACTATATTTTTGTAGTCCCACTGGATGTCCCTGGCTTTGTTTAGCCATCGGGCCAGGTCAGCTTTGTTGATCTGTTCGGGAGAGGTGTAGCGGGCTTCGGCGGCTTTGAACTTGCCTTCTTTTTGGAGGTTGTCTTCTTCAAATGATTGTCCGCTCCAAAACAGCAGACGGATGCAGTTTTTCAGTTTGCTGTAGCCGACTACCGGGTTTCCTTCCAAAAACCAAACGGGGTGGGCGTGCCAGATCTTGCTTTCGGCTTCTGGCAGGCTGCGGTTGATCTCTGCTTCCAAAATATTACAGATCTCCTGATCCTCGCCTTTCTGCGCATTGTTGTATGATTGAATATCGCTCATGAGGTAGCTATTTTTAATATTTTAGTCTATTACAGGACAACCAGCAAACGCTTTCACCATTGAAAATATAAAATTGCACACTTAAAAACATCGAAATACCTGCTAATCTCAACTTTCAACAGCCAAACTGCCTGAGGTGGTGGTCTGAATGTTTGTAGGCAAAAATGCCAATTTGCTCGGTTGACATTTTACCGAAAAAACCATGAACAAAGGCAGGGTTGGAATAATGATCATAGGATGCAATCCGCTCCATCCATACTCGCTTTTGTCCCTCCAAATCCTTCGGTGCGTCTTTAACAACATGCTGGTCCGCAGGCATATTCTTTTTAAGCGGCTTATCATCTTTAACAGAACTTTTCAGCGCCATTTTCCCGAAGATCTTACCTAAAAAACTTTGCTTGTATTCTACATTGTGGGTACCTAAAACCCATTCATCCCATAGAATGCAGTGTTTTAACATCTGATGGATATTCATTTCCCCCCATTGCGCAACACTACTTTCATTGAGCGAATTGATCCTCCCGATCAATTCGTCCCTTACCGCCTGGTCAAATACTGTCTTCACTGTTTCCGTCTTCTTTGGGTTGTAACGAAAAGTAGTTCCCGGAGTCGTCTTTAAATAATGCTTCCGTAGCATAAAACTCTTTGGTAGGAGGCTTGATAAACTCCACACCTTTGGCTTTCAGCTCTTCGTAGGTAGCATAGATGTCGTTGCACTGGAGTACTCCGCAGCCGAACGTTCCTTTTTTGATCAGGTCTATCATGGTGTCTGCCGTCTCCAGGGGAAACATTTTGCCAACAGTAATGGGGAAGAGCACAATCTGGAGATCAGGCTGCTCGGGTGGTGAAACTGTGAGCCAGCGGGTTCCCGGGCCCATGGGTATATCATCAATCAGCTTGAAGCCCAGCTTATTAACATAAAAGTCGCAGGCGCTATCCTGGTCTATCACATAAATATTGGCAATGTTCATTTTTGTAATCATGGCTTTTCTCTTTTAGTTGTTTATTGGTACAAATCTCAAAAAGAAATCACCGCCGGGCTTCTTCAAAATTGCTATTTTCAAACCAGCCATTTTGATAGGCGTAACAGCCCGGCACAAATGCCTGAGGTGCTTTACTGATCTTCGACTTCTTTTGCTGGTGCTTAGCCAGATAAACCGACGGTGAGATACCCACCAACTTTTTAAACAGCCCGCTAAACGAGGTCAGGCTATCAAAGCCTACCAGGAAGCAGGTATCGGTTACGGGTTTTCCCGCCTGTAACAGTTGCTGTGCTTTATCTATTCTGCAAGACCTTAAGTATTGATGCGGTGTTTTACCATAAATAGATTTGAACAGCCTGATGAAATGATATTTAGAAAAATAAGCTTCGTCTGAAATGTTATCGAGATCAATTTTCTCATCGTAATGGTTATCGATGAAAAGCTTTGCCTGAACTATTCTCCGGTACAAATAAACTTTTGGATAGTGCGCTGTTGCCATATTCTGGTGCTTTTGAGCTTATACACAACATTACCCAAGTATGGCTAAAATGGCGCGGTGCAATGCCGACAATCTAAAGGGCGATTGCGGCAGATATGGCAATCAGCCCCGACTGCCACTCAAAAAAACGACTTCCAGATGGCAGCCGGGACTCAACCCTATTCAAAAGGTACTCTTTAACCCTTGAACATTTCTGTCAGATATTGCTCAAGACTCGTTGACAGTTTATTTACCTGATCCTCATGTTCAGGAGGCACTGACTGGTCAATAACCGCCTGGGTCATAGCCATCAGGTTTGCCGAGGTATTGTCTGTAAATCCCGCAGATAGCAACGTTTGCTTCCACTGCTCTTTTGGGATAGACTGTACCTCTACCTTTTTATGGAGTACCCTTGCAAAAACCTCTGCCACTTCTCGTGAGCTATATTTTTCAGGGCCTGCCAATTCAAATATTTGTTTATCACTTTCCTTATGATCATCAACAATGGCCTTTGCCGCAAATTTAGCGACATCAAGAGGCGAGTTCATGTCAATTTTCAGGTCTGCCGGAAAAAATGACGGCATTACTCCGTATTGCTCTATGGTTTCCATAAAACCCAGCCAATTGCTGAAATAGTAAGAGGGCCGGATGAACACTTTGGAAAGGTTCAAGTCATCAAACCCAAGTTCGAGCATGCGAGACATTAGAATATTTCCGGTGTTTCCTTCAACATGCGCCCCAACGCATGAGAGGCCTACAAGCTTTTTGATCCCGTTGGCCTGGATCGCCTGATGGTAGTTATTGATGACCTGTTTTGTATCCCCTAAAATATCTGTGGAAGAAGGGTCTTCCGGTGTCAACAGAAAAACCGTGCTGCCACCTTCCAAAGCCTTCGTCAGTTGGGGCAGATCAAAAAAATCAGCCTCCTTCACTTCTACCCTGCTGTCAAAATCGGTCTTCTTCTTTCTTACAACGGCTCGCGTTGGCAATCCCCTGGCTGCCAATTCCTTAACTATATTT
>NZ_SMLW01000662.1 GCF_009711405.1 Fulvivirga kasyanovii
TGGCTCTGGCTTTCGTAACCTTCGGGGCCTTGGCACAACACGATCATGCAGGACATGGTAAACAATCCGGTGGACAACAGATGGATCCAATGTTCAAAGATGAAGCGATGAGCAAAGCTTACGGCCATTATATTCACCTCAAAGAAGCATTGGTAGCATCTCAGCCGGATGAAGCTAAAGGGGCTGCTGATAAGCTTCAAAAGTCTTTGGCTTCCTTAGAGAATACCAAATCTGCACAGGCCGAAGCAGGTAAAGTAGCTTCAGCTTCCACCCTGGATGAGCAGCGAAAAGCCTTTGCCGTGTTAAGTAATGAAATGACAACATTGGTTAAAGCCAGTACACTCTCAATGGGTGAAATATACCTGGAGTACTGCCCGATGGCCAATGGAAACACCGGTGCTTTTTGGTTATCAAATGAGAAGGAGATCAAAAATCCTTATTTCGGTGACAAAATGTTGAAATGTGGAAGTGTGAAGGAAACGATCAATTAAATCTCAAACCCTGTGGGAAAGGTTGCAGTTATTTCATCAATCAGATGATGATCATTGCATTCCCACAGGTACCATAAATCTTTTCAATTATGGACAGACAATCAATAATAATACTTTCTGGATTTGGCCTTTTAATCATTGGAGGCCTTTTCTGGCAATTTTCTGATGTGTTTAACCGAATTCCGGTTGAAGTAAAGGAAAATGAGCAAATACCGAACGAACTGGTTTGTATGGTCAATGATGCCTTCATGGGGGTAGAGCAAATTCCCGTTGAAGCAGACGGTAAAACGTACTATGGCTGCTGCCAAATGTGTGTTGCCAAAATAAAAGAGAATACCGACAATGTGCGGTACACCATAGACCCTTATTCAGGAGAAAAGGTGGATAAAGCGGAGGCATTTATTGCTTTTAAACCGGGACAGCAAAAGGAAGTCCTGTATTTTTCTTCTAAAGGAAACTATAACGCTTATTTGGATAAGCATTAAGTATACCTTTAAATGTACCGGCATAATTATTATATTTAAATATCCATTTCAGGTAAATGCTTCAATTTGTAAGAAATAAAAACCTTGTGATTGCCATACTGGTACTTTTTGTAAGTACCGGGGCTATTCGTATTGCCTGTGGCATGGGAAGTTGTTTCTGCATTGAAGAAGTAAGTTGCCCTCCATTAGCCGATGTTCATGAGGTTAAGCAGCATAACCACAATAAAAAAAGTGATTTATCAAAACCGCATAGAGGTAATGAAGATCATCATACAAAAAGTGATTCGGAAGATAAGGGAGGTTGCTGTCCAACACAAAAGTGCTGTGATTCAATAAGCCAAATTTACCTGTACAAAAAGGCTGGTGAATTTAGCCTGATTGACCTGGGCCAGAAAGAGTTGAAAGTATTTGTGAGCAATGAGTTATGGACTGCTTACTCTACATACCTATTAAATACCAACCACTGGATTAAATGGATACGACTTAAAGCTCCCCCCTTTAAGAATATTAACATTAGAATCTTTATCCAGTCATTTTTGAATTAGCCTATCATTTCTACTTACTGAATTACCCGAAGTAGAGATACTTCTATTTCTGCTCTACTTTTAAGTTTAAAATAATGGTATGGCCCTTAAGACTGCTTCAAAAGCATAAGGTGAGGCATATCAGAAATGTATTGGTGAATGAAAAAAAACAGGAATTATTATATCAGAAAAATACACCGTTACCTTGGCGTCATCATAGGTGTTCAGTTTTTATTCTGGTCAATAAGCGGATTATACTTTAGCTGGACGGACATTGACGAGATCCACGGTGATCACTTTTTAAAACCGCCCCCCGAGCATGCCGTGACCGGTCTAATTGGCCTGGATCAGATAGATTCAACCCTCGAGGTAAGCTCTTTAGTGCTCAAGTTCATTGATGGTAAGCCCTATTACTGGATTAATGAGACGTATCTTGTTCATGCCACCACTGGTGACTTGAAGCATGATATTTCTAAGGATGAGGCAATTGCCATTGCTAATGAGCATGTAGCCGATCAGTTTCAGGTTGAAGAGGCACAGTACATAACTGAAGTTACCAATCATCACGAGTACAGAGAACGGCCTTTACCTGCCTGGGCGATTAGTTATCAGCAATCGCCTAATCTAATGGCCTACGTATCGGCTACAGATGGAAGTTTTCAACGGGTACGACATAGAAGCTGGCGGTGGTTTGATTTCTTATGGATGACGCATACCATGGATTATGAGAGCCGTGATGACTTTAATAATTGGCTTCTAAGATCATTTTCTGCATTCGGCTTACTGACGGTACTATCAGGATTCGTGTTATTTTACATTTCTTCACCTACAGTGCGCAAGGTCAAAAAACTTCCATACCGATAAAATAAAGCTACTGTAAAATGACAACTACACTACATATAAAAAATATGGTTTGTCCCCGGTGTATAATGGTTGTAGAAAATGAATTAAAGGCGTTAGGTGCTGAGGTGCAAGCTGTAAAGCTGGGTTATGCCGAGGTTACATTGCCAGAGGCTATTACACTTCATATTGTAGATAATAAGCTCAAAGAATTTGGGTTTGAACTGCTATACGATGCGGATAGCATATTGGCCGAAGAGGCCAAAACTGCCGTACTGGCTTATCTGAAGCATTTAGAGCAGGAAGGTAAAAATGCGAAAAAGCTATCGGATTTTGTTTCTTCAGAAATAGGCAAGAATTACAATTATCTAAGCAAGGTTTTTTCTAAGCAGACCGCGCATACACTGGAAAAATACTACATCCTTTTGCGGGTTGAAAAGGTAAAGGAGTTACTGGATTATGATCAGCTTAATGTAAGTGAAATTGCGTTACAATTGGGCTATAGTAGTGTACACTATTTATCAAACCAGTTCAAGCGAATTACAGGGTTATCTATATCCGATTACAAAAAAAGATTAAGGATCAACAGAGGATTTTTGGATGACCTATGACTGAATTTTGTATAAAAAAGAAATCATTTTATACATTTTCAGGTCATTCAGTGGATATAATTTTATAAGCATCTGAATATCAGTGCTATAAATACATGAATGAGATCCTTATGTTTTCCGGGCTGTTTTTCTCTGTGTAATTCCTGATACACTTTTTGGATAGTCTTTCATTTTCAATTTTACAAAAGGCTTTGTAAATCAATCACTTACGTCATTTGGCTATCATTGGCAAGATTTTTTGAACTAGCCTCTTGTATTTATTGATAATGCAAGAATGTCCGCGTCAATATTAGAAAGATAAAATATCATACATCTAAAGTGAAGTTTCATAACTAAAACAGGGTTGATGTATGTTACTTCCTTAATAAAATCTAAAGATCAGAGAATCAACAAATTAAATATATGAAAATAAAAAATATACTAATTGTAGTATTACTGACCCTAGGCGCTTCATCGGTGTTGGCTCAAACTGACACGACAGTATACAATCTAACGATAAGACAAGAAACTGTCAATAAAGCTGGAAAAGAAACTATGGGAATGACTGTCAATGGCAGCATTCCAGGACCCACTATTCGGTTTAAAGAAGGTGATTATGCCGTAATATATGTAAAAAATGAGATGGATGTGGAAACCTCTGTTCATTGGCATGGATTACTACTACCCAACTTTTATGACGGTGTGCCCTATTTAACTACTCCGCCTATAGAACCTGGTCAAACTCAAAAATACGAGTTCCCACTGATACAATCCGGTACTTACTGGTACCACTCCCATACCATGTTGCAAGAGCAAAGTGGAGTGTATGGTTCTATCATAATAGACCCGAAAGAAGGGGAAACTCTGGAATATGATAAGGAGTTAGTGATGGTGCTTTCTGACTGGACTAATCAAAAACCAAGAAATGTGCTGCGCAATTTAAAGCGGGGTAACGAGTGGTATAACATCAAGAAAGGTACGGCAACTCCGCTCAATCAGGTCATTGCCCGTGGGGCCTTTGGTGCCCAGTTAAATTTCTGGAGACAAAGGATGGAAAGTGCTGACATTGCCGACATCTATTACCCTGCCTTTCTTAACAACGGGGAGGAAGTGCAGGAATACCCACAATTTGAGCCGGGAGAGAAGGTGCGTCTACGCATTATCAACGGAGCAGCCTCTTCGCAATTCTGGATGACCTTTGGTGGGGAAGCCCCCTTATTGGTAGCTGCCGATGGACTAAATGTAGTACCAGTGAGGCGTAATAAGACTTTTATTGGCATAGCTGAAACATATGATTTTATCGTCACTATTCCGAACGAGGGTAAGATTGAATTTAGAGCAATGGCCCAGGATGGGTCTGGTCATTCCCAGGCTTATCTCGGCAAAGGAAAAATTTTAGCTGCTCCCGTGGTAGAAAGGCCGGATAAGATCAAGATGATGCAACAAATGGCCAAAATGAATATGCGAATGGGAGCACCCGCTATGAAATTCAACCCCAGTAATGAAGAACCCGATGAGATGATGAACAACTGGGGTATGCAGATGGATAGTGACATGAAAATGGAGGGTATGGATCATTCCAAAATGAATCATGGCATGAACAATCAGCAGGAAACCCAAATGGAGGGCATTAAGCAAAACATGGATCATTCACAAATGGGCCATGAACAAGACATGGAAATGAAAGTATCAAAATCGGAAGACCAAATGGCTGGTATGAATATGTTCTCCGAATACAATTATGATTATTTGAAAGCTCCTGCCAACACTGTAATTGATGACAATCAGCCGGTAAGAAACATTTTGCTCAACCTTACCGGTAACATGTGGCGCTACATCTGGAGCATGAACGGTGTCCCTTTGTCAGAGGCCGACATGATCAAGATTTCCAAAGGCGAAAAGGTGCGCATCACCTTCAATAACCTGACCATGATGCACCATCCCATGCACCTTCACGGCCATTTTTTCAGGGTAATCAATAAGCATGGTGATTATTCTCCTTTAAAGCACACAGTTAATGTACCGCCTATGCAAAAAACGGTAATTGAGTTTGATGCTAATGAAGATAGTGATTGGTTCCTGCACTGCCATGTACTCTATCACATGATTGGTGGTATGGCCAGAGCAGTAAGCTATGGTACAGAGCGTGATCCCCGATTGGAAAAATATCCGGCCGAGATTTTATTTGGAGAGGCCAATCATTTCTACAGCTGGGGTATGGCTGATGTCGCTTCACACATGACAGAAATCAACCTCGTATCTTCTAACATAAGAAATCAGTTTAACCTAAATGCTGAAGTGGGTTATAATGAAAATATGGAAACCGAATTCACCTATGAAAGATATCTCTATGACTATTTCAGGGTTTTTGCCGGGGTGAACGTAGAGAACGAAATTCAGAACAGTTTAGATGATCTTTCTGTCACGGCAATTGCCGGTATTAGGTTTTTCACTCCTTATATGTTCAACCTGGATGTAAGGATGGATAACAAATTACGGCCTGAAATCAGGGTAAGCCGGGAGATTATGATCTTCCCACGAACCGCCATATTTGGCAACTACGAATACCAGGCTGATTTCGGCTTGGTTAATAATTTGACAGAGGAAGGGAGTGATGAGCCTGTAGACTACAAAG
Organism: Fulvivirga kasyanovii; assembly: GCF_009711405.1. GTDB lineage: Bacteria > Bacteroidota > Bacteroidia > Cytophagales > Cyclobacteriaceae > Fulvivirga > Fulvivirga kasyanovii. The sequence continues at coordinate 5,566 of NZ_SMLW01000662.1, forward strand.
GTGAAACTACATGGTCAGCCGGAGTGGAGTACTTTCTATCCAGAAACTTTTCCCTGATGGCCAGTTACGATAATCGCTTCGGAGCTGGGGGAGGCTTATCTGTCAGATTTTAAATAATAAGAACACACTATACTAAGTGGATAAATTAATAACCTAATCAAAATCAATTAAGATGCAAAACGAACAGAAACACGGCAACAATTACGCTAAATTTTTTGCAATGATTGCAACCGCAATGGTAGCAATGTTTTTTTTAATGTACACCCACTCTTACCAGATTATTGATCATTTCTGGTTTAGTGAAACAAGGCTTTTTATGACGCTGATTATGGCCGGATCCATGATTATCATCATGCTATTGTTTATGCTTAATATGTACAAGAAGCGAAGTGCCAATATCGCGATTATTACATTGGGTGTTTTGCTCATTGCCGGTGGTATTGGACTGGTGAGAAGTCAGGTTACCGTCACAGGTGTTGACTACATGGAAGGTATGATTCCACATCATTCAATTGCTATTTTAACGAGTGAGCGTGCTCAAATAAAAGATGTACGAGTAAGGGAACTCGCTGACGAAATCATCAAAGCCCAACGCAGGGAAATCATGGAAATGCAATGGTTGATCAATGACATCAGAGAAAACGGTGTAGTAGAAACAGAAGAGGAAAAGAAAAACAGGCCTGTACCTAAGTTCGAGGGTAAACTTGATCAAGAAACCAGAAATCTGAATGAATAATCAGGTATCGAACTCTAATGTAACAATTGTTACAGAGTTTTTGTCGCTAAACCATTAAGCTATAACAGAACTAAAAAGTACATGTCATGAAATATTATCACGAAAAATAACTGAAAAATATCAGCTTCGATGAGGCTATAGAAAGAGTTACTGATGCATTGAAAGAAGAAGGGTTCGGTATCCTTACTGAAATTGATGTGAAAGAGACACTGAAGAAAAAATTGGATGAAGATTTTCGCCCTTACAGAATTTTGGGTGCGTGCAATCCACCTTTCGCTCATAAAGCACTTCTGGCTGAAGATAAAATCGGAGCGATGTTGCCCTGTAACGTAATCGTTCAACAAAGTGATGATGGTATAGAGGTCGCAGCAGTGGATCCGGTTGCCTCCATGCAGGCGGTAGATAATAAGGACCTGGCTGAAATAGCCAAAGAAATACAGTCTAAGCTAAGGTCAGTGATTGAAAGTCTTTAATGAGAGTTTGAATTTTAAGAAACAGAAAAATGGAACAATTATTAAAAGGAAAGACCGCAATAATCACAGGAGCTTCATCAGGGATTGGTAAAAGTACTGCAGTACTTCTCGCCAAAAACGGTGCAAATATAGTAGTGGCGGATATTGATGAAAAACAGGGGAAAGCAGTAGTAGAAAAGCTGAAGACCCACGAGATAGAATCAATTTTTATCAAAGTTGATACATCCAATGCTGAAGATGTTTCTAATATGGTTAACGCCACAATGGACAAATTTGGAAGCCTGGATATTGCCGTAAACAATGCGGGTGTTGGAGGAGAAAGTGCATTGATCGGTGAATACAGTGTAGAGTCGTGGGATAAAACCATAGCCATTAATTTATCCGGTGTTTTTTATGGAATGAAGTACCAGATTCCGGCCATGCTTAAAAACGGTGGAGGTACTATTATTAATATGGCTTCAATCCTCGGACAAGTTGGTTTTGCCTCCAGTTGTGCCTATGTCGCTGCCAAACATGGGATAGTTGGACTCACCAAAAATGGCGCACTGGAATATGCCAAACAAGGGATCAGAGTCAATGCCATTGGTCCCGGATTTATCAAAACCCCGCTTTTGGAGAATAATCTGGATGATGAACAGATGGAACAAATTACCTCTCTTCATCCGCAGGGAAGACTGGGGGAACCAGATGAGATAGCTGAGCTTGTACTTTGGCTTGCAACCGAGAAGTCTTCTTTTGTCAATGGAGCATATTTACCTGCTGACGGAGGATACCTTGCCCAGTAGCATCTTTTTCCAAAAGCAGCTCAGGTATAGGCAATAATTTAAATACCTAAAACAGAAAACTATGAAAAATTCAATAAATCAATTTGTTAAAATACTCATCGTATTGTTTGTTACCTCACTTACAATCTCTTGCACCACGCAACAACATGACGAAAACCAGAATCATGGCGATATGATGGATGATGACCAAACCGAAATGATGGAAGGCGATAATGACCACATGCATGAGAACGAACAGTCTGACCAACATATGATGAATGATACGACTTCTATGGACATGAATAAAGAAATGGAACAATAGTACCATTTCAGGTAACACCAGGTTAAAAATTACAGCCGGGAAGCCTCGCAATTGCCTGGGGTTCCCGGTATTACATACAATTAAAACACTCAAATTATGATGTACGGATGGATTATCGGGGTGATACTCGTCATCGTTCTGATTGTCGTGCTAGGGAGAGGTGGTATCTTTCAAAAAGGAACCAATCAATCCAACCACGAAAGCTCTGCGCTGGAAATAATGAAAAACCGCTATGCCAAAGGAGAAATAAATAAAACCGAGTTTGAAGAAAGAAAAGCTGAACTGGAAAAGACCAATTAGATAGTGGGAAAATATAAGAAGAATAGCCTATCACTCACAGGAGCTATATCACTTGGTACCGGGGTTATGATTGGAGCAGCCATTTTTGCCCTGCTGGGGCAAGTGGCTGAATTATCCGGATCATTGTTTCCTATTGCCTTTCTGGTTGGAGCAATAATCGCTGGGTTTAGTGCATATGCTTACATAAAAATGTCAAATGCTTATCCTTCAGCCGGAGGGATAGCTATGTACTTGAAGAAAGCTTATGGTAAAGGTATCATTACGGCAGTGGCTGCTCTATTGATGGCTTTCGCCATGGTCATTAACCAGAGTTTGGTAGCCAGGACTTTTGGCTCTTATACCATGCAGTTATTTGATGGAAATCAACATGATTTTTGGATACCTTTACTGGGTGTAATTTTATTGATTATCACTTTTTTGATCAATATTTCAGGCAATAAGGTCATCGACAGAGTTTCTTTTGTGATGGCAATAGTCAAGGTTGGCGGTATCGCCATTTTTGCCATTGGAGGGCTTTGGGCAGCCGGTTTTTCATTTGGCGAAGTTGTTCCAAAAGAAATTTCAGGCAACTACTCCATCGGAAGTTATTTAGGTGCTCTTGCGCTTTCAATTCTGGCTTATGCAGGATTTACCACCATCACCAATAGTGGTGAAGAAATTGTGAAGCCTCACAAAAACGTAGGAAGAGCGATATGGATATCTCTCATTATCTGTACAATTGTCTATTTGCTGGTAGCATTCGCTGTATCGGTCAACCTTTCCGTTCCAAAAATAATAGAAACCAAAGACTACTCCCTGGCTGAAGCGGCCAGGCCTGCTTTTGGAAAATATGGCCTCTGGTTCACCGTAGGAATCGCCATCATTGCTACCGTATCAAGTGTTTTAGCCAATGTGTTCGCCATTTCCAGGATGACCGCCATGCTTACCGAAATGAAGTTGATACCTCATAGACATTTCGGGATGCCAGGTAACCTGCAACAGCATATGTTGACATATACCATAGTTATCGCTATCACCTTAACCATATTTTTTGATCTCAGTAGGATAGCTTCTTTAGGTGCGATTTTTTATTTAATCATGGACGTCATTATACAATGGGGCGTTTTTAAATATTTACGCAAAGAAATCAAGGCAAACGGAGCAATACTTTTGGCCACTATTGTGCTTGACCTAGTTGTTTTGGCGGCTTTTATATGGATGAAAGTGGAGAGTGACATGCTGCTCATTATTGTTTCGGCTGTTTTGCTATCACTGATTTTCATGGGGGAAAAGTGGTTTTTGAAAATGAGGAAAGATAAGGCTGAATTAAGTAAAAACTAAAACAAGAAAATTATGATGGATCAGGGATCAGGATTTGGGATGCACGGAGGTGGCTGGATGTGGCTCTTTTGGGGGCTGCTGCTAGTCGTGCTTGTGCTATTGATTATCTGGCTGATAAAGCAGATACGGAAATAATTTGAACCTAAAGAGATATGAAAAAACCTTTCGGAATAAACAGAGGAAAATTTCTTGCAGCGGCTGGAGCAGGTGCTGCAGTAACCATGATATGGCCTTTCTTTTCTTCATGTGACAGTAGACCCTCTACCACGGTAAAGCCCGAATTAAGTGAAGGGTTCAAGCCGGATGTAGACCTGGAATTGACTGCTACACAATCAAAAGCCTCAATACTAACTGGAAATAAAACAGAGGTTTGGGTCTTCGTGAGTACTTTACTAAAGGGAGATAAAAATACACTTCAAAAACTGGAAGGCAGCTATTTGGGGCCAATTATTAAAGTTCGGAAAGGGCAAAAAATACGCATCCGTTTCAAAAATAATTTGCCGGTAGAAACCATCGTACATTGGCACGGCATGCATGTACCGGAACAATATGATGGCCATCCCCAGGATGTGATCGGTAATGGTGAAACCTATATCTATGAATACGAAATAATGAACCGGGCCGGTACCTACTGGTTCCACCCACATCCGCACGGCCGCACAGGCCCGCAGGTATATAATGGCCTGGCCGGGTTATTATTGGTCACCGATGAAGAGGAAGAAAAACTCAATTTGCCAAAAGGAGCATTTGATGTACCGGTGGTCATTCAGGATCGTACGTTTGATAACCAAAACCAACTGATCTACCTCGATGGACAGATGAAACGTATGCAAGGTTTTTTGGGCGATCAGATACTCATTAACGGGAGTGCCAGTCAGGAGATAAGCCTGAAAGCAGGTTGTACCTATCGCATGAGATTACTAAACGGGTCTAATTCGAGAATTTATAAATTGGGTTGGGACGATGGCAGCCCCATGACCATTTTTGGGGTCGATGGCAGTTTACTGGGCTCACCCAAAGAATTACCCTACCTGATGCTGGGGCCAGCCAAGAGAGTTGACCTTTGGCTGGACCTGAGAGATAAAGATGAAGGAACTGTATTAACGATGAAAAGCCTGAGTTTCCCATTAGACGGCATGTCCGGTGGAATGATGGGCGATGGCATGATGGACGGAGTAGTAAGCAAACTGCCCCACGGAAGCGAATTTGAAGTTTTTTCAGTAAAGCTTGTTGATTCTGGTAGCAACAGTGCCGAATTACCTGCCCGACTTGTCAATTATCAACCCCTTGATCCATCCACGGCAACTAACTTAAACAGTCCCAGGCAATTTGCTTTTAACATGGGCCACATGGAACTGACGATAAACGGCCGTACCTGGGAAACCACAGAAGTGGCTGACGAAGAAATAGTGAAACTAGGGACCACCGAGGTTTGGGAGTTGATCAATGGGGACGGAATGATGAGTAATGATGACGGTGGTGGCATGATGGATGGCCACGGTATGATGGGTGATGGCGGAATGATGGGAGGCGATAGTGGTATGATGGGCAATATGATGCAAATGCCACACCCGGTTCACATACATCAATTACAATTCAATATACTGGAAAGGAACGTGGATGGCATGGATCCCGGGTTATGGGATGCCATAAAAGAAGGCTTTGTAGATGAAGGCTGGCATGATACGATATTACTGATGCCTGGGATGAAAGCAAAGGTTATCATGCAGTTCAAAGATTTTAAGGGCTTGTTTGTATACCACTGCCACAACCTTGAGCATGAGGATATGGGTATGATGCGGAATTTTAAAATCGTTTAAACAATGGATTTAAGCTTTGGTATTTTCGTTGTGCCGTTTATTGCCTTAACGTTGATTATAACGTTATTTATCCATTTTTTGAAGAAGGTAGCAGACAAGCGAAATTATAAGTATTTTATAGTTTCTACAGCTATTGTAGCCTTTGTGCTAAACTTTGGTTGGGAGGTAGTTCAGGGCCCCTTATATGAAAATTTTGAATACGATTTTGAACATGTTTCTTTTTGTGCATTGGCCTCCATAGCGGATATGCTCATGGTGCTCGTTCTGCTCTTCTTATTTGGCCTTATTTACAACAACGTTTATTGGATTAAGCGTTTAAAATTTACCAGAACTTTAACATTAATCCTTACTGGTTTCCTAGGTGCTATTTTGGCGGAGTTGTGGCATACATGGCGAGGAGATTGGTCGTATGCTGATACAATGCCAATGCTCCCTCTGGTTGAAGTAGGCATTTCACCGGTCTTGCAGTTTTCTGTTTTACCGTTGATCATATTTGTCATAAGCAGAAGAGCCTTAAAACTATGAGTAATAGCAGTTGTGAAATGCACAATAAAACATGGAGAAGGATTTTAGCTAAACAATTATCAATATGAAAATGGATTATGAATTACGATCAAAGAAAAATAAGGCGTGGGGAGAAATAGGCTATGGGATTATGTGGCTTTTTGTAGTAGCCTTAATAGAGGGAATATCATATGCCGAAGGACTTGAAGGCTTGTTTTATCATATAATGTCCATACCTGCTGGAATAGCTGCTATTTATAAATTTGTAATTGGTTTCAGAAAATTTAAAAATATCAAATAAAACCGGCATGCCTGCGGTTGGCAAACAAGGCCGAAGCAAAATTAGGACACACAGGAGGATGACTAAATTTTATTGCTAGTTAGACACGTGTAAAATTTAAACGAATGAAAAAAGGTAAAGCGATTATTTTAATGGGTATGCTTATTTTGGCTCCAATGGCGGTATTTGCCCAGGAGGAATCAAAAAACATTGTAGATTTATGGGGAGAATCTGCCAAAACAGCCTTGGGCTTTTTCTGGAAATCCGGTTGGGCATTTGTTTTAGGCTATATGGTCAGTGGAGCTATTCAGGCCTTCGTCCCCAAAAAGAAACTCACCAGCCACATGGGGCAGAGCAATATCAAAAGCGTCTCACTTTCTACTTTTTTTGGTTCCATATCTTCCTCTTGTTCATTTGCTGCACTGGCAGCAGCAAGGTCACTGTTTTTGAAAGGTGCCCACTTTGTAAGTACGGTCGCCTTTATGTTTGCTTCAACCAACCTCGTAATTGAGTTGGGGATCCTCATCTTTATTTTTCTGGGTTGGCAGTTTATAGTAGCCGAAGTGATTGGTGGACTTATTCTTATAACAATTAGCTCAATTCTCATCAAGCTGACTTATCCGAAAAAGTGGATAAAAGAAGCCAGGGAAAAAGTGGAGGAAGAATCGGCTGAAGAGGAGGATTTTGACTGGAAGAAGCGCATAAAATCAAAAGAAGGCTGGTTTTTGGTGGGAAAAAAATTTGTGATGGAGTGGAAAATGGCCTGGGAAGACATTCTCATTGGCTTCACCATAGCCGGGTTTGTTTCTGTATTAGTGCCACAATCTTTCTGGGAAGCGATTTTTTTAAACGGGATGCAGGGTGAATTACCTGATTTTGTGATACGGTTGGAAAATGCTTTGGTAGCACCATTTGTAGCGGCAGCCACTTTCATTGGCTCTATGGGTAACATACCACTTGCCACTGTGCTCAATGAAAACGGTATTCTCTTTGCCGGCCTGATGGGGTTCATTTATTCCGATTTGATGGTGCCGCCTTTGGTGAATATGAATAGAAAATACTATGGGACGAGAGTGGCCTTTTATATTGCCGGGATCATGTACGTGAGTATTGTGATTACTGCTTTGATACTTAACTATAATTTTGATTTATTGGGCGTGTTACCCGAAGGCAGCAGGAAGGTCGCAGAGGTAACGCAGTTCAAGATCGATTACACCTTCTGGTTCAATATTGTTTTCGCATTATTTACGGCCCTGATGTTGTATTTCAATTTCAAAACAAAAGAAATGGATTCGGGCGGTGGAGGTCATGATCATGATCATGGGGATGATGGGGTTTCCTTTAAAAGAATAATAGTTTATGCGTTTGCCCTGATCGTGGCTGTAGGATTGATTATCTACTTATTATTTTAGGTGCCTTTATGAATTGGTCATTATTCATAGCATCAGTTTTATTACTATTTACAGTAGCCTATGACTTTTTCTTTACTGTTATATCAATCAATGGAGCAGGCCTGGTTTCCTCGAGACTTTCAGGCTGGATTTCAGAACTTTTTTTAAATCTTAACAAAGCTGTGAATGGTAGAAAAGTGCTAAACTACTGTGGGGTATCGATAATACTATCACTTATCATATGGTGGATTGGAGGGCTATGGTTAGGATTTTATCTATTGATACTATCTGACGAGCGCTCAGTGGTTACTGCTTCCACAGGAATTGCAGCTGATGTATCAGACAAGTTTTACTACAGTGGTTATGTGCTTTCAACCATGGGCAATGGTGATTTTGTGCCTGGATCGCCTGGCTGGCAAATAGTAATAGCCGTTTTTTCGTTTTCAGGCTTTATTTTCATTACCACTGCAATGACCTATCTTATTTCGGTATCATCAGCAGTCATCCATAAACGATCTCTCAGCCTTTACATAAATGATATTATGACGCTAAATGAGGAAGATAGAATAAACTGTTTGTATGAAAATGCAGCAGAGATAAGAAATATGATCAATCGTCACAATCAGAATCATTTTGCATATCCAGTGGTACATTACTTTTTTAGTACGGATAAAAAAACTTCCTTTTCAATCGGCTTATGGAGATTAAACGCATTGCTCACTTCCATTCAAAATGATTCAGGACACCCATCACACAAGGTGATGCCTCTCATTAGGTCTATTGATAACTATTTGTCCACAATGAGTGAAGCTTTTATTCCTAAAAATGAGGGAAATCCTGGTAAAAATGATGATGGGAGTGATTTAAAAAAACTGCAGTTAATTAAATTATTAAATAGTGATGGTTGGTACGCAGCAAAAAAAGAAATACTATGAAAAACTACGACACACTTTCCGAAGCGTTGAATGATCTTAAGACAAGAGGTTATTCAAACGATTTTAATCTCAAACCACATTGTATTGAATGCCCGGCCCATAAACTCGAGCTATACCCTGAACAGTTTGAAGTAAAAGAAGTATATCGGTTTGAAGGCATGAGCAATCCTGATGATAATTCTATTCTTTACGCTATTGAGTCAAAAGATGGGTTCAAAGGGGTGTTGGTAGATGCCTATGGAGTATATGCAGAATCATTGACCGAAGAAATGATCAGAAAACTGAAAGTGGTCAGGTAAACAGATAGCTGGTATATGGTAGTGAATTTTATACATATTTGATGAGATTTTGTAAAGGTGTTTCATTTAAAGAGCGATAGATTTATTGTTTTATCAGAACACGCTAATATGAAAAAACTTTGGATCACATTATATCTTGCAGTTTCAGTTTTCACCCTCTCTGCGCATGAAGGGGAGAAACATAACAAAAGTGAAAAACAGGATTCAGTGGAGACAGAACAGGTTGTAGAGAATTCACATGAGGATCAAGTACATGAAGACGACCATACAGGCCATGAGGACAAAAAAGTAACAGCCGATTTTGATGATTTTCCAAACCTGCATCCTCTGATGGTACATTTTCCCATTGTATTGTTATTGGTGGGAGCCGTATTAGCCATTGCTAATGTATTCTTTCTCAAAAAGGAAATTGATTGGGTGATCACCGGGCTTATTTTTGTGGGGGCATTAGGTGCTTACCTATCAGGGAGAACCTTTCATCCACATACCCATGATCTTACCGAGCATGCTAAGCAAGTACTGGCACAACATGACAAATGGGCGGATTGGACAATTTACCTGAGCATTGCAGGATTCGTTGTTCAGATAGTAAGCCAGTTCTTTTTTAAGCAAAAACGGTGGGCAGTGGCGGTAGTAGCCCTTATACTTATCGCATCAGCCTATACCGTGTCACGCACCGGTCATTATGGAGCCCAATTAGTACATATTGAAGCTGTGGGGCCTCAGGGTAAATTCCTTGAATCAGGAGAAAGTCACTCGCACTGATAATTATTAAATTATAACATTGATTTTTATCATGTTTTCAACCAATATCTATCATTTGACTTATAACTGATTTTTACTAGCTTTATGCAATAATTGTCACGCAAGGCCATGATAAAGAGATTGCATAAACGAAAAGAATACATAGTGATCCTGTTGCTTACAGGATTCATTAGTGTTTTTGTATGTGATGCTCTTTGTGATTTTGGGGTGATCTCTTGGGGAAATTACTCTGCAGTTGTTAATAAAACGGATACTCATCCAAAAAAAGCGCATGACCATGATCATCACGATACTAATACAGATCATCACCACGATAACAAGCATAGCCATGATGGTAACGAGGAGGATGAGTGTTGTGATGAAGTAGTGAATAACCTCTATGCCTCATTAATTAAATATGAGCTAAAGCAAATACCGGTTGAGACTCCCGTCTTTCATGTGCTTTATCAGGTTTATACTGTAGATTTTGAAGTAGAAAACTTTAATCAGCAATTACTCCCGTTTTTATATACAAATCTGCCGCCACCTCTTAGTGGTAACCATATTCGTATTTTTATTCAATCCTTCCTCAATTAGCATTCATCTGTTAGGCTGATCGTAAAGTTTGCAATACTCTATTCCGCAAGCTTATCAGCCTTGTTCTATTCTTTTCAATAATTCTTAACAAATTTTTCTGCGCGGAGCAATATGTTGCCGGCTTTAAATTATTGTTGAAACCATTCATTTGGTAATGAGCAATAAGAATTTGATTAGCTAGTACCTCTTCGCAATCACTGAAATTAATTCAGGATCAGAAAAGTTTAATCCTTATAACAGATGAAAACAATTAATCTAAATATCAAAAATATGGTATGCCCAAGATGTATTCTGGTCATACAGAACGAACTAGAGTCATTGGGAGCATTCATCTCTACAATTCGGCTTGGGCATGCCACTATACAAGTGCCTGAGACGGTAACAAAAAGCATTATAGCAGACAGGTTAAATTCTTATGGCTTTGAGCTCCTTGAAGACAAAGAGCAAATCCTCATGGAACAGATAAAGCTGGGCATCCAACACTATATAGAAAAGCTGGAGAATTCCTCCAAAGAGGCTATGTTGTCCGATTTTCTTGCCCACGAGATAGGTAAAAACTACAATTTTCTTAGCAAGCTCTTTTCAAAAAGCGAAGGGGTCACCATAGAAACCTACTATATAAACAAAAGAGTTGACAGAGTAAAAGAGCTAATAAAGTATGATGAACTCAACCTAAGCGAAATCGCAGTTAAGCTTGGATATAGTTCTGTACATTATCTATCCAGCCAGTTTAAGCGTGTAACCGGTCTTTCAGTCTCTGATTATAAAGAAATGATGCGAAACGAGAACCGGTATTATAAGAGCTTGTCCGAAGCACTGCATGATCTCAGAGAAAAAGGCTATACCTATAATTTTAGTAAGAAAAATGACTGCCTGGAGTGTAAAGACCTATGCGCGAGCTTTCAGATTGAAGATTTAAATATTTCAGAATTCTATCGGTTTGACGAAAACGAAGATGCAGCAGGTAAATCCGTGATCTACGGAATAGAGACACCGGATGGCTTGAAAGGGCTTCTTATAGATAACAGTAACCTTCAAAACAAGACACTATTCAGGAGACTTTCTGATAAGTTGAAAGACGGGTTAAACGAAAAATAGGTTGAAAGTGACAATCTAAATCTTGTACATAAAAGACAAGATATCGAAAAAAGACCATGCATTAATCGACTTATTTTTGATAAAAGCCTTAAAAACATAATGCTATGAACGAGACCAATTATCACTATTTGAAAATACCAGTCTTAATCATCCTTTCTATTTTATTGGTAGCATCGATACCTGTCCTGCAAAGCGGAGACTGGAAAGCTCCAAAAGAGGCGGATGCATTAAAAAATCCTTATAAGGGTGACAACGAGGCTATCAAAGGAGGTAAAAAGATTTACGCCACTATGTGCGTCATTTGCCATGGTGAAAAAGGTAAAGGAGATGGAGTAGCGGGAGCAGCACTTAATCCAAAACCTACCAATTTAACCACAACGACCTTTCATGCTCAAAGTGATGGAGCTATTTTCTGGAAAATCACAGAGGGAAGAGCGCCAATGGCATCTTACAAAGCCACACTTTCTGAAGAGAAAAGGTGGCAATTGGTCAGTTACTTACGAACACTGAAACAATAAATTTTTGGACTTATGAAATACAAATACTTATTAAGCTCCTTGTTGATCATTCTGGTGTTAGTTGAATCAAACGCACAGAATCAATCAGGGATACTCGACCCCAAACCGGGCAATAGTCGGTTTTTACTGCGTGGCTATTCTGATGCAACGTTTATGTCCAATGATGAAGAAACTACCTTTGGGAACGCACGGTTTGTACCTCTTTTTCTCTACAAACAATCTGACAAACTATTCTTCGAAGGGGAATTAGAATTTGAAGTTGAGGACGGTGAGGTTGAAGTTGCGCTGGAATATGCAAATGTTAACTATAGTATTGCTCCCAACCTAAACCTGAGAGCTGGTAAAATTCTAATTCCATTTGGAATATTTTTCGATAGACTACACCCATCCTGGATTAATCGTTTACCTACCGTTCCACTTGGCTATGGACATGATGGAATTCTCCCAACCTCAGATTTAGGGGTGGAAATAAGAGGAGCATCTTATTTGAGAGGGATGAGGTTCAATTACTCACTTTACGTAATGAACGGTCCGCGCATAGAAGATGGTGAGGATGAAGCAGAAGAAGTAGGAATGATAGTACACGAAGGGAATGAGGATAATAACAATAACAAGGCAATAGGAGGGCGCTTAGGCGTATTCCCTCTTAGGGATCAATCACTTGAAATTGGTTTTTCTGCTCAATCAGCTAAGCTCGGTAACCGCGACTCTGAGCTGGAAGAAGTTGGTGCCCTTCTCTATGCCTTTGACTGGACTTACGTAAGAAAAGTCTCTTTTCTTGGTGGAGTGATCGATCTTAAAGGACAAGTCAACTTCATCAATATTGACGATCAGACATACACTGTCGAAGAAGATAGTGTGATGGAGTCCTACACGTTTGACAACAAGTCCAACTCAACCTTCTTCCAGCTTGGCTATCGTCCTACTTTTGGGTCAAGCCAATTCATTAAAAATCTGGAGCTTGTTGGGCGCTATTCAACGTTAAATACACCTGAAGAAGCACCCTGGGAGTCAGAGAGTACACAATTGGCATTAGGACTAAACTATTGGATTGATTGGAGGACGGCCGTTAAGTTTGCTTACCAAATGGACAGTATCACCGGAGGACACGCTGAAGATGGCGAAGAACCAGAATCACTGGATGTGAACACTTTTTATATTCAATGGACTATAGGCTTTTAAACCAAAAAAATGAAGGATATAAATAAAATACTACTCTTAATATCTGTTGTGGCTTTTACAGCAACAGTTTTTACACAATGTGCCTCGCAGCAAAATGCTACGAGTGCTGAAAGTGCCACTAAAGGGGTACCAGAGTACGTTTTGCAGAAAAGTGGTGCTCAGCTATGGGCAGAGTCCTGTATCAGGTGTCACAATACTGCCTCTCCAGCCACTTTTAGTGATGTGCAATGGGATGTGGCGGTTAAACATATGGAGATACGGGCACAGCTAACCAGGGTGGAAGCAGAAAAGGTTTTAGAATTCCTAAAGTCAGCCAATTAATGGGACCGTTATCGAAATATTCGGTTTCTTCGGTTAAGATTATACTCTTAAGCCTTTTCTTTCTTACAGTAACGAAGGCCTTCTCGCAAAATGGAGAACTACTTTTTACTCAAAACTGTACTGCCTGTCATACCATTGGCGGTGGGCCGTTGGTTGGTCCTGATCTCAAAGGAGTCTCAGAAAAATATGAGGAAAGCTGGCTTTTGAAGTTTATTCAGTCCTCTCAGACGATGGTAAAGGCAGGTGACGAACAGGCTGTAGCCACCTTTCAGCAGTACAACATGGTACCTATGCCTGATTTTCCTTTTAAAGTTGATGAAGTTAGAGCAATACTGGACTATATAGAATCAAAGAGCACTGTGACAGCAACAGTTGAACCTGAACAACCGGAACCCACTGCAAAAGAAAATAATGCCTCGGTGTTGCACCCTGATAAAAAATCATTGGACTACTATCATCCTTACAAGAGATTGATGTTTTGGTCATTTACGCTGGCAATAGTGACTGCTTTAGTTTTAATATATTTCACAACACGGTCATAGATGGGAAGTAGCTCTTTGGTTAAAACTACACTATTCCTAGCATTTGTTATTGCTATGATTTTCTCAAATATTAATTTGGCAAAAGCTCAAAATCAATATCACACTACCAATGGTCGCGTGATGTTGACAGTTCCGGTAGGTGATTCAGTAATCAACCTTCATTCGCAGAAACTTTTAGTGGAACTTGATTATAAGGAGGCGAACTTCAAAATGAAGCTACCCATCATTTCGCTGCATTCAGGAGCAGATTCACTAGATACTATCATTTCATCCTTGGAAGATCAAGAGGTTACACTTGTGGGTAAGCTATACATCGAAAACAGTAGTGATAGCCAGGATAAAATAGATACATCTAAGCACCCTCCCATGACTTTTGAGTTCAGTGCAAAGATGAGCTACAAGCAAACTGATTTGCCGGTAACAGGAACAGGTTCCCTGGAACATATTAAAGGTGGATCACACTTGAAATGCATTCTGGGTCTGACATTTGAATTTAAAGCCGATTTTCTTCAAAATAAGTCATTGGAAAACGAAAATATCAAAGTTCATATACACCAGCTGGTGTTAGATCAAACATTATAAACTATCAGGTTTCATGGAATATTATCACAGTAAATTGATCAATGACGCAGAGTTTGAAGAAGTGATCGACCGAGTAGTTAAAGAATTAAAAAAAGAAGGGTTTGGAATTCTTACAGAAGTAGATGTACAGGAGACCATGAAAAATAAACTCAATATTGAATTCAACCCCTATAAAATATTAGGTGCCTGCAACCCTGAGTATGCTTACAAGGCATTAAAGGCCGAAGATAAAATTGGGACAATGCTTCCTTGCAACGTCATCGTTCAGGATCTCATGGAAGGGCATATTGAAGTTTCTATAGTTGATCCCATTAGTTCCATGCAGGCCGTCAGCAACGAAGACCTTGAAATGGTGGCTTTGAATATTAGAACGAAATTACTGGAGGTTTTAAAAAATGTATAAGTTATGTCAACATTTAGTAAGATAGTAGTATATGTTTTGGCTATGATGATGTTGATAGTAAATACTTCTTGTTCTGTAAATAGGAGGCACTTGACATCTAATATGCATACCGATCCTGTTTGTGAGAATTCTGTTAATGCGAACACTATACTTCAGTATCCATACAATGACGTTGTTTTCTACTTCGATAGTGACGAGTGTCTTCAAGTATTCAAAAAAAATCCTGAAAAATTCAGTACCTCAAAAAAAAGGCAAATGCATGGGGCTATCACTAACAAATGGTGGGTGCCGGTTATGGCTGGGATGATGGTTATAGTAATGGGTGCAGTTATGCTGTTTGATGATGATAACCACTAAGCTATTGATGTTTTGATGGCAAAATATCATACATCAAAGACAAGATTTCAAAAATAGGATGCGTGACAATGTGCTAATTTTGAATAGTGCAAATCAGTAATGGTTTGATACGGTCAGATTACAATATTTCAAAATTTAAAAAATACATATTATGCATTGGTTTGAAGGACACTATTGGGGTATGCACATCATCTGGTGGGTAATCTGGGTGATTTTTATCATTTGGGTTTTTGCTACACCATGGGATATCCCAGGACAAAGAACAAAAAAGGAGACACCATTAGACCTTTTGAAAAAGAGGTACGCCAAAGGAGAAATCAGCAAAGAAGAGTATGAAGACATAAAAAAGACCCTGCAAAAATGAAAGAAATAAAAGCTTTCGTCAGGCCGGACCGATTATCAGAAATTGTAAATCATCTGCGAGAAGAAGGAATTTGTTGCTTAACCGTTTTTGAAGGAGAAGGTACAGGACATTATACTGATGAGCGTAAAGACTTTCCTTCGTTACGACACCCATTTTCTCACTCCAAAATTGAAAAGCTAGAAGTAGTAATACCCGACCAGAAGGTGGACAAAGCAATGGAGATCATCCATAAATATGGGAAAACGGCTCATTCCGGAGATGGTATCATTTATATGACTGAAGTGATGGACATGGTGAAAGTTAAAACGTTAGAACCTGATTTAGAAAATTACGACTCATGAAGAATATTTTAGTACCCACAGACTTTTCCGATGCAGCCAACCGGGCGGCTGATATTGCCATTGCCATAGCAGAAAAATCCGGTGCTGAAATCCATTTTTTACATCTTCAGATCACTCCTGTTCCTTGGGTCAAACTTGATAAAGAGAAGGAGCAGCGATTTCCTGAGACCCTAAAAGAAATAGGCCATGCAAAGGACGCTCTCAATAAACTGGTGAAGAAAGCTGAGAATAAAGGATTGAAGGCAGAAAAGTTTATGGTTTATGATGTGGGAAGAGAAGAAATTCTGAAACATATTCCCTTTCATCACCACGATTTTGTGGTGATGGGTTCGCACGGTGCATCCGGTGCAAAAGAACTATTTGTTGGATCTAATGCTCAGAAGGTTTTGAGAGATGCCTCTGTACCAGTGCTAATTGTAAAAGAAGCATCTACCTGGCCCATAAAGAACGTGGTTTTCGCATCCAACTTTGAGGAAGATGTGAAAGAACCGTTCCGCACAGTAGTGAATTTTGCCGATCTCAACGAATCAAACATTCACCTTCTTTACGTCAATGTGCCGTTTTCATTTGAAGAGACCGACAGGAGCATGGAAAAGATGCATGCTTTTCATGAAAGTTGCCCTCGTGGAGGAACCTGCACAACCAATATCTATAATTCGCTGAATGAAGAACGTGGCATCCTAAAGTTTGCTGAATCTGTAGAAGCCGATCTCATTGCCCTGACCACTCATGGCAGGTCGGGCTTCCTAAGCCTAATGAGTAAGAGCATAACCGAAAGCCTGGCCAATCATTCTGAAATACCCATTCTAAGCATTAATCTTAACCGATAACGATATGAAAAATATTTTAAAAACAGTGGTGACACTTACTTTATTGATCGTGGCTTCATCTGCCTGTCAGCAACAGAAGGATGTAAGCACATTGTTAGAAAAAGATGACACCCGAAATGAAATATTTAATACCATCATTTCCGATCATGAATACGCTGAACAATTGATAACCAAAATGATGGAAGATGATCATACCCAAATGATGATGAAAGGAAACCAGGAAATGATGGGTATGATGATGTCAGAGAATGAAGACATGACGGCCATGATGAAGGATAATCCGGAAATGATGCACGGCATGATGAGCAATATGATGAATATGGCTGAGGCAGATTCATCAATGTGCGCACACATGATGACTATGATGAAAGATAAACCCAATATGATGGGACAGATGATGGAAATGATGCACAAAGAAGGCATTATGGACAAGGAAACGATGATGAGAAACAAAGAAAAGATGGGGAAAGAAAACCATCCCGGCCACCACTAAAAACCTGAAGTTATGAGAAATCACATGTTTTGGATGCTGGTAGGATGCCTGGGGTTATTCCTACTGCTATTCCTGTTGCCGGTTTTCGGCTTCAACGGGACAAATTCGCTGTTTATCTTCCTCATTATTTTTTTCGTGGCCCACCTATTTATGATGGGAAGTCATGGAGGACACGGAGGCCATCGCGGCCATGGTAGCAATCAGGAAAATCAATCTAAAAACGAAAATGATCATGCAACACATAAACATTAAAAAATTCGCACTGGCCTGGGGGGTAGCAGGTGTGGTATTCTACCTGGGCTGTATTATACTGATGGCCACTGTAGGCCGTGAAGGTACCATCCTGTTTTTTAACAGTTTGCTCCACGGACTTGACACCAGCCCCATCATCAGAATGGACGTACCCTGGACCGAAGCACTCATCGGACTGGTAGAAATGTTCATACTGGGCTGGTTATTTGGCGCACTCATAGCTACGGTCTACAATATATCTTTTAATAAAAAATACCGATGATTTAGTAAGGATGATAGACTATGTATGGCTGATTTGGTCTTTGATCATTCTTGCAGTATGGGGAATGATCTTTTTATTTAGAAAAGATTATAGAAAGGTGATGCTCAAAATGAGCCTCATCACTATGCCTTTTGGCCTGACAGAACCATTATTTGTTCCTCAATATTGGAATCCTCCTTCAATTTTTGATTTAGCTAAAAGCACAGGTTTTGATATTGAAAGCCTGATCTTTTCGTTTGCGATTGGGGGCATAGGGTCAGTGCTATATCAGTTGGTTTTTAAAAAAGTAACCGTTGAAATGCACCCATCAGAACGCACGCATAGACGCCATCGGATGCATCGGTATATCTTGTTTGTTCCTCCGGTAGTATTTCTCATCCTGGCTTATTTCACCAGCTTAAACCATATTTATTGTGGCATTATAGCCATGTTTACCGGTGCAATT
Organism: Fulvivirga kasyanovii; assembly: GCF_009711405.1. Lineage (GTDB taxonomy): Bacteria > Bacteroidota > Bacteroidia > Cytophagales > Cyclobacteriaceae > Fulvivirga > Fulvivirga kasyanovii. The sequence continues at coordinate 24,041 of NZ_SMLW01000662.1, forward strand.
GCTACCTTATACTGTCGCCCTGATCTTAAAGGCAAGATATGGATCGGTGGTTTTCTATTTACCCTGTTGTACTTTATTTATTTCGGTAGCATCTTACCATTTTTCCCCGAGTATGTGAACCTCTACTGGAACCTTGATGCTTTGACGCATATACTCATATTGGGAGTACCCCTGGAAGAACTTCTATTTGCTTTCACCTTTGGCATGTATTGGTCAAGCCTGTTTGAGCATCTGTACTGGCAAAAATTGCAAGAACACCCTTTAAAAATGCATGTTTATGAATGAATATTGTAATACAGATGAGATGGTTTGCTTACCGGAAACCAATATGCCCCGGCTTGTCATTATTGGAGGAGGCTTTGCGGGACTTGCTCTTGCTAAGGCATTAAAGAGAAGTAGGATACAGGTTGTGCTGGTTGATAGACATAACTTTCATCAATTCCAGCCACTATTTTATCAGGTGGCTACCAGTGGCCTGGAGCCGGATAGCATCGTATTCCCATTTCGCAAACAAATCAGTGGTAATAAAAATACAATATTCAGGTACGCCACAGTTCAGCAAATAGAAGCAAAACAAAACCGGGTATTAACCAATAAAGGTATCATTGACTATGATTTCCTGGTTATAGCCACTGGGACCAAAACCAATTTTTTTGGCTTGACCGATATTGAAAAGTGGAGCTTGGGCATGAAAAGCATTCAGGATTCCCTGAATATTCGCCATACCATGATCCAGAACCTGGAGCAGGCAGCTATCACCTGTGATGAACATGAAAAAGACATTCTCACCAATTTTATTATAGTGGGTGGAGGCCCTGCCGGTGTTGAAATGGCAGGTGCCCTTGCAGAATTCAAGAAATATATATTACCGGGAGATTATCCGGAATACTCCTCCGAAATAATGGATATCTATCTGCTGGAGGCAGGTGATCAATTGCTGGCATCCATGTCTGACAAAGCTTCAGAAAAGGCACTGAAATATTTGACCCGGCTGGGCGTACAGGTTATGCTTGAGGAAGCAGTAGAACATTATGATGGATCGGCTGTCTCAACAAATTCAGGAAAGAAACTCTACGCTAGTAATCTGATCTGGACTGCCGGGGTAACAGGAGATTTTCCTGAAGGTATTGGAGAAGAAAGTATTGTTCGGGGAAACAGGCTTCAAGTGAATAACACCCTGCTGGTAAAAGGATACACCAATATTTTTGCCATTGGCGATATAGCTGCAGTAGTCAGCCAAAGAACACCCAAAGGCCATCCTCAGGTGGCACAGGTGGCCATCCAACAGGGTAAATATCTGGGTGAAGTGATTAAGTACAGAATTGCGGGTAGAGAATATTCAAAACCATTTCGTTATCGGGATAAAGGGTCACTGGCCACTGTCGGTAAAAGAAGGGCGGTAGCCGATCTGGGTAAATTTCGGTTTGGTGGGTATATCGCCTGGTTGTTATGGTCGGTAGTACATCTTTTTTCCATTAGCGGTTTCCGAAATAAGCTGATGGTAGCACTGAACTGGGTGTGGAATTATTTCACCTATGACAAAGGCAATCGGCTAATCATCCGGGAGTACAAAAACAAGGACTTAGAAAAGGAGGAGTCCAAATGATTACCCGCCTAAACAACTCTTTGAATAATCTGGTAAAGAACCAATCAGCTTCAGGGATTGCCATTTTTCTGGCTGTACTGGTAGCCATGATCTGGGCTAATTCCCCATTCGGGGAAGTATATCAAAACTTTATTCACACTGAAATCTCGCTCTTGGTTGGGGAATTTGCTTTGTCAGAGTCACTATTACTTTGGGTAAATGATGGCTTAATGGCCATCTTCTTCCTGCAGGTAGGCCTGGAACTGAAAAGAGAGATTATTGGAGGTAAATTGTCCTCTCCCAAAAAGGCCATCTTACCCATAGGAGCGGCTATTGGCGGCATGGTAGTTCCGGCAGCCATTTATCTTATTTTCAACTTCAATGCTGCTACCGAGCACGGTTGGGGAATCCCAATGGCCACAGACATAGCCTTTGCCATTGGAGTGCTTTCTTTTTTTGGAGATCGTGTACCTATCGGGCTCAAAGTATTTTTGGTGGCACTTGCCATAGTAGACGATCTCGGTGCCGTACTGATTATTGCTATTTTTTACACTTCCGGAATTTCATATATTGATTTGCTTCACGGTGTATTATTCCTACTTGTGTTGGTAGGAGGTAATTACATTGGCGTTCGCAAAGCCTGGTTTTATGCACTCATTGGGATCGGTGGGGTTTGGTTGGCATTTTTTTTCTCCGGGGTACATCCGACCATTGCAGGCATTCTCACTGCTTTCACCATTCCCGGTAAGGTTAAGATCAAGGAAGAAGATTACTTAAAAAATCTCCAAAAACTTCATTTGCAATTCTTAGAGGCAACTCCTATTAAGGGTAACTTCATTTCAGAAAAACAACTCAGTATTCTGGAAGAGATCAAGCAAAAATCAGATGATGCTGAAACTCCCTTGCAAAAAATAGAGCATCACCTGGCACCTATTGTAGGATTTTTTATTCTGCCCTTATTTGCCCTGGTCAATACCGGGATTCACATTCATGGAAATTTAGTAGAAATTTTAAGTCATCCCATTAGCCTGGGGATAGGTTTCGGGCTTTTGGTTGGCAAGTTTACCGGTATCTTAGGAGTAAGCTGGCTTTTGGTGAAATTTAAGCTGGCCGAGTTACAAGAAGGAATTTCCTGGAGACACCTTTCGGGAGTAGCCATGATAGCCGGAATAGGCTTTACCATGTCACTATTCATCACTGAATTGGCATTCCAAAAAGAGGAATATACATTCATTGCCAAGCTAAGTATTTTGTTTGCTTCAGTGCTTGCCGGTGTCATTGGTGCAATTATACTTTGTCTGTATGGCAGAACAGAATCTACAACTAAACCGGCAATGAACAATTGACTTAGACACAATGGTATACAAAATAGACTACGATAGTTTCTTAAAACAACTGATCAAGCGCCTGAGTCCGGCTGTGATACTGGTGGCTTTGGTGGCCATCGTTTATGTCTACCTCATGCAATTTGTTGATCATAAAATAAGCTGGGTGCCTTACCTGGTGGTTTTATTTGCCCTGATCAAAACCATATATTTTACATTTTTTACTTTCAAACAGGTAAATAAATCCATTCGCCAGTGTCATTCCTTTGGGCAATTGCTCTGGATTTTCGGGTTACTGGTACTGTTGATTATCTTCTCCTATGCAGCAGATTATAGCTGTATTGCTGCTGCCAATAAAGGCTCATTTCAGGGATTTAACACCTCGGACAACATGGGTTATCTCAGCTTTTTATTTGAGTTCTTCTATTTCAGTGTGGTAACTTTTGCGGCAATCGGTTACGGAGACATCGTACCCTTAACGTATCCTGCCAGGATATTGGTGATCATGGAGATCGCTCAAAGCTTTGTACTGATCGTATTCGGATTATCCAACATAAATAATATTCATACCAAAATTAAAACGCAATAGCATTATGAAAAAGAAAATAGCACTTATCGGATATGGTGTAATCGGCAAAAGAGTAGCGGATGCTATTACCCTGCAAGAGGATATGGAATTGGCCGGAGTTTGTGATGTAATCAGTGATTGGCGCATTCAAGCAGCGGTAAGCAAAGGATACCCTATTTATGCTGCTACTCCTGAAGCTAAAAGCAACATGGAGCAGGTAGCTATTTCCCCGGCAGGCAATATGACTGACCTTTTAGATGTAGCAGATTTAGTAGTGGATTGTACCCCCAAGAAGATAGCTGCCCAAAACGTACAGACGTACAAAGAGCGAGAAATCAAATTTATCCTTCAAGGAGGTGAAAAACACGAAACCACCGGACATTCCTTTAGCGCAGAAAACAATTATGCTTCCGCCCTAAACCGGGACAGTACCCGGGTAGTTTCGTGTAACACCACTTCAATTGTCAGGACACTTTCGGCATTGAAAAGAGCCGGACTCTTAGAGAGTGCACGTGGCACTTTGCTTCGTAGAGCGACCGACCCCTGGGAAAGCCATCTTGGTGGTATCATGAATACCCTGGTACCTGAAAAAGACATCCCCAGCCATCAGGGACCTGATGCGCAAAGTGTAGACCCAGAGCTGGATGTAGTTACTATGGCGGTGAAAGTTCCTCAAACCCTGAGCCATCTACATTACTGGAATGTGCGACTTACCCGACAAGCTGATAAAAAGGAGGTGATAGAGGCATTTCAGACATCTACACGAATCACGTTGATGAGCTATAACGAAGGGTTGGTTTCCAATAATACGATCAAAGAAAGATACCTGGATATGGGACGACCCTGGGGCGATATGTATGAGGTAGCACTGTGGCAAGACATGCTAAAAGTAGAAGGTAATGAGCTCTATTACGCCTATGTAGTGGACAACCAGGCCATTGTAATCCCGGAGACCATTGATGCGATCAGGGCATTGACCGGGATAGAAGAAAGTGCCGAGAGATCAATTAAAAAGACAAATGAAAGTTTGGGGATCATATAATGAGCTTGTTTGATACAGAAATAAAATCTCTCAAATCACTTAATACCTATCTTAAAAAACTAGTAGCAGGCAAGCTCTGGTTAAAGGTACTCATTGCACTTTTCTTAGGAGTGGGTTTTGGCCTTCTTTTAAGCCCACAAAATGGATGGGTGAGCAAAGCCACTGCCGATGTTTTAGGTAACTGGCTGGCCCTGCCCGGCATGCTCTTTCTTAAGCTCGTGCAAATGATCATGATCCCGTTAATCGTGGCCTCTATCATTACTGGTATCGCCAGTAATGACAAAGACAACCTGAAAAAACTGGGAGGTGGTGTTTTTCTTTATTTTGTGGCTACCACCATTATCTCCGTGAGTATAGGAACCCTTCTTGCTACCGTTTTTAAACCGGGGAGATACCTGCATGAACAGGCAGCTGCCGAGCATGAAGCAGTACTGGCGGCAGGCGAAGAAAATGCTGAATTATCGTTTGGCATCAATGATATGCCGGGCATCATTACCGATCTGCTGCCTGAAAACCCGCTGGCCTCTATGGTAAGCGGGGAAATGTTGAGCATTGTCATCTTCACCATTATTATTGGAGTGGCAGTATTATCATTGCCAGATAATCTGCTGAAACCTGTGAAGTTATTGCTGAGTGCTGTACAGGAAATTTGTATGACAGTAGTTAAGTGGGCCATGATTTTAGTACCCATAGCAGTTTTTGGTCTCATGGCTCAGCTTACATCCAGTGTAGGTCTAAGCTCCCTTGCCGGACTAGGTTATTACGTGATAGTAGTCTTGGCAGGTTTACTAATTTTAGTAGGCATATACCTGATGATGGTGAGTTTGTTAGGCCGCAGGAATCCGCTAAAATTCTTGGGAAAGATCAGAGACGCTCAACTCCTGGCTTTTTCCACCACCAGTTCTGCTGCAGTAATGCCTCTTTCGTTGCAAACAGCAGAAGAGGAATTAAAAGTGGATACTGCGATCAGTAATTTTATCATCCCTATTGGGGCAACTGTCAATATGGATGGCACAGCTCTTTATCAAACCATAACCACTTTGTTCATTGCACAAGCGTACGGGCTGGAAATGAGTTTGCTTAATATTATCGTTGTGGTTATAACTATAGTTGCTGCGTCAATAGGTACACCGGCCATTCCGGGAGGAGGAGTTGTAATTCTTGCATCTGTCTTGGGCAGTGCAGGTATTCCGGCAGAAGGTATCATCATCATTATCGGTGTAGAGCGATTATTGGGAATGTTTCGTACAGCGGTTAATGTCACCGGAGATCTGACTGCCTGTGTGGTTTTCAATCAATGGTATGGTACAGTTATGCGTTAAGCAGTCATAGCTCCTAAAACCGTGGAAAGTAATAAATGAATGATTCCGAGAGTCATGGAGGAATATGTTAATCACACAAAAGCAATTCGAGGTTACTTTCTTACCGATAGAAAACTCATCAAATTCATCAAAAACCGTCCCGGTAATCAGGATATTGATGTCATCAAAGAGAAGGTTATGGCAGTAGCCGATCATGACAGGGTTGATTATTTCATCATGGGCGGCTTTCATGATCATATTGAAAGGCTAAAAATTGATGAACCTCTGACCAAAGGCGACCTTTCAATTGCCATTGGTATTGCTCAAAATGGGCATAGCGGTATTGATAATGAAACCATAGCATTTGCATCCAGGTATTGTGCAGTTCATGCCCCGATGTTTTTTCCATTATGGAATAAACATTCATTGAAAGTAATTCAAAGTTATCACCACAAGACTTTATTGCCATCCGATTATTTGGAATACGGTGAGTTGGTGCGTGAGATAAAATCAAAGTTTAGCATGGCTCCTTTAAACTTCTTTGATATCAGTAAATTCTTTTGGATTTATCAGGACTACCTCATCGATTATTACCGCGAAAAGAGCTTTGACACATAACCTCAGAAACGTTTTTGGGTATCATAATTTCATACATCGAAAGTGAGATATCGTAAATACCTCCGAGGGGTAATATTCTAACTTTAACATTGGATTGTTAAAGTAGTATAAATGTCAGAAAAGACCGTTCTCATCACAAAAGCTTCAGGAGAAAGAGCCGCTTTCTCAGCAGAAAAATTAAGGCAATCGCTGGAACGAGCCGGAGCAGATTTGGCTGTAACAGATCGGATTGTGAGCGAAATTGAGAAGCAGCTATTTGATGGAATGTCTACAAAAAAAATATACAGTCAGGCCTTTTCCATGCTCAGGAAGTACTCAAAACCTGTCGCAGGAAGGTACAAAACCAAGCAGGCTATTTTAGAGCTGGGACCATCAGGATACCCCTTTGAAAAGTTCATTGGTGAAATTCTCAAACACCAGGGATACCGCACTAAAGTAGGGGTAATCATTCAGGGCCATTGTGTGACTCACGAAATAGATGTGGAGGCCGAAAAGGATAATAAGCACTTTATGGTAGAGTGCAAATTCCATAATCGGCAAGGTTATAAGTGCGATGTAAAAATTCCACTCTATATAAAATCCCGGTTTGAAGATGTAAAAAAGCAATGGCAGAAACGTAAAGATCATGCTACTAAGTTTCATCAGGGTTGGGTGGTGACCAATACCCGGTTCACCGAGGATGCCATTCAATATGGTAAATGTTCCGGTTTGATTCTCATAGGCTGGGATTATCCCCAACAAGGAAGTTTAAGTGAACGGATTAATTTGTCCGGTTTACATCCTATCACCTGCCTCACTACGCTTACCAAATCCGAAAAGCAACAGTTGATTGATAAGATGGTAGTACTCTGCAAGGAGCTTTGTGACAAGCCAAAGATGCTTAATGAAATAGGAATATCTGATAAACGGATCAGAGGGATACTTAAAGAAGGAAACGAAATTTGTTCAAGCAGGGCGGTCTATTAAAAATGATTTGTATTTAAAGATGAAAGAAAAAATAACCATAAAATTTTTAGGTGCGGCTGGTACCGTTACAGGATCCAAATATTTGCTTGAAACCGGAAGTAAAAAGCTGATGGTGGATTGCGGTGTTTTTCAGGGATTAAAAGAACTGAGACTGCTCAATTGGGAGCCACCCAAGTATGTCCCGGCATCTATTGACGCGGTAGTACTTACCCATGGGCACCTTGATCACACAGGCTACCTGGCCCGCTTGGTGAAATTAGGCTTCAAAGGCAAAATATATGGAAGTGCGCCCACCCTCAAGATCGCTGAAATTATACTAAAAGACAGTGCTAAAATTCAGGAAGAGGAGGCTGCCAGAGCCAATAAAGAAGGATATAGCAAACACCATCCGGCAGAGGCTTTCTATGACCTGAAAGATGTTGAAAATACAATTTCTCTTTTTAATCCTGTTTCAGAAGGAAAATGGCATGTGATAGAAGATGACTTTAAGGTGAGGTGGCAGTATAATGGGCACATTATCGGGTCAACTTTTATTGAAATAGAGGTCAACGAGAAACGTTTTGTGTTTTCTGGCGATATCGGACGCAAAAAAGATTTACTGCTATATGCGCCTAAAAAGCCTGAAAAGGCAAATGTACTGCTAATTGAGTCCACCTATGGAGGCAGGGTGCATCCGGAAGAAGAAACTATAGTTCCTGAACTGGAACGTATCATCAATGAAACTATTGAACGGGGAGGCAGCCTGTTCATACCGAGCTTTGCGGTAGAGCGCACGCAATTGATGATGCTGATGATATGGCGGTTATTGAAAGAGAAGAAGATACCAAAAATACCCATGATCATGGACAGTCCGATGGGTGCCAATGTACTTCATCTCTTCCATGCCTCGCGGGATTGGCATATGCTTAAACCTGAAGAATGTGATGAAATGTGTTCTCATTTTCAGGTAGTTAGCAACTATCGGGAAACCCTGGCGCTGAGGGAAGACAACAAATCCAAGATCGTCATTGCCGGAAGTGGAATGATGACGGGCGGACGAATACTGAACTATATGGAAACAAGATCAGGCAATAGTAATGACACCTTACTTTTTGTAGGCTATCAGGCAGAAGGAACCAGAGGAAGAAAACTGCTGGAAGGAGCGAAAGAAATTAAAGTGTATGGCAAATGGCTACCATTCAAAATGCACATGGAACACATTGAAGGACTGAGTGCGCATGGTGACCAAAACGATTTGATTGACTGGCTCTCTGAAATTAAAAAACAACCCGAAAAAGTATTCATTATTCATGGGGAAGCAGCGCAGGCAGAAGCTTTATCAAAAGCCCTGGAAGATAATAAAGGATGGCAAACACATATCCCTCAACTTAATCAAACGGTAGAATTGTGATGGAAGCAAAGGATACCCGCCATAACGTATTAAAATTAGTAAGACTAGGCATTGATGCACGCAATGAATACATGGTATTTATGCGCAAGGATTGTCCGGTATGTGTGTCCGAAGGATTTGAGGCTTTAAATCGTATAAAAGTTTCAAAAGGAAATAAAACCATCGTGGCCTCACTCATCGTTTGGGACAATGAAGAACATCTGACTCATGACCAACTAAGCTTATCAGAAGCAGCCATTGATTCATTGGGAGCAAATGCTGGGGATGAACTCACCTTGAGTCATTTGGATGCCTTGGATTCCATGAGTGATGTCCGTAAGAAAATTTATGGACACCGCTTGAACCAGGCAGCGTTTGACAGGATCATTGGCGATATCGTCAATCGGAATTTATCCAATATTCAACTTTCAGCTTTTCTGGCTTCCAGCACAGGGAATGCATTAAATCAGGAAGAAGTGATTGCCCTGACCCGTTCCATGATTAATGTGGGTTTTAAACTGGATTGGGGTAAAGATAAGGTCTATGATAAACACTGCATAGGTGGCTTGCCCGGTAACCGAACTACCCCACTGGTAGTGTCTATTGTTGCCGCAGCGGGGCTGACCATTCCTAAAACTTCTTCCCGTGCCATTACTTCTCCGGCTGGTACCGCTGACACCATGGAGGTAGTTACCAACGTAAATCTTACCACCGAGCAAATGAAAAAAGTGGTGGATCTAGAAGGGGGGTGCCTGGCCTGGGGCGGATCAGTACAGTTAAGTCCGGCTGATGATATACTCATCCGCGTGGAAAAAGCACTAGATATTGATAGCGAAGGGCAGATGATCGCTTCCGTGCTTTCAAAAAAGGCGGCAGCAGGTTCTACTGATGTTGTGATTGATATTCCTGTCGGCCCAACGGCTAAAGTGCGCTCCCGGGAAGCTGCTGAGCATCTGTCAGAAAAGATGGTTGCCGTAGGCAAAGCCATCGGACTGAATATTGATATTATATTAACCGATGGATCGCAACCTGTAGGGCGGGGCATCGGCCCTGCACTGGAGGCAAGGGATGTTTTGTCCGTCTTAAGAAATGAAGACCATGCACCTGATGACCTGCGTGAAAGAGCAGTACTACTGGCAGGCAGGTTACTTGAAATGGGAGGAAAAGTAGCCGAAGGGGCAGGCGCTCTTGAAGCTTTGAAAATTTTGAAAAGTGGAGAGGGCTACAAAAAATTTACCGCTATCTGCCAGGCACAAGGCTTTTTCAGGGAACCTGAAGTAGCCCCCCATAAGCACAAGATCAAGTCCATAACGACTGGGGTAGTTTCAGAAATTGATAATCGCAGACTGGCGAAAGTGGCTAAGCTGGCTGGTGCTCCTGAAGCGATGACAGCCGGCATTTTGCTTCTTACGCCTTTGAATACTCAGGTGGAAGAAAACGATACCCTGTTTGAAATCCATGCTGAGTCTCACGGAGAGCTTGAGTACGCCCTTTCTTACCTGGATACACAAAAAGAAATTATTAAAATCAAAGAGACATAAAAATATGGAAATGATAGTTTTTGCCTTACCGGGCAACGAAGATCTTACTGAAAAAATAGCCGGACACCTTCAGGCTGAAAAGGGTGAGGCAACTATGCGGCAGTTTCCCGATGGTGAGAGCTATGTGCAGATACATTCTGACGTAAAAGGAAAATGCGTGGTGATGGTTTGTACCTTATATAAACCGGACGCTAAGTTACTGCCCTTATACTTTCTAAGTAAAACAGCCAAAGACCTGGGAGCTGCATGTACCTGCTTTGTGGCACCCTATCTGGCCTACATGAGGCAAGACAAACAATTTAACCCTGGAGAAGGGATCACCTCAACGTATTTTGCACAATTGATCTCCGGATTCGCAGAAACACTTACCACCGTAGACCCGCATCTGCACCGTAGAAGCTCGTTAAGCGAAATCTATAACGTACCTAATACTATAGTGCATGCGGCATCACACATTTCAAAATGGGTGAGTGATAATATTGAAATGCCGGTATTCATCGGCCCGGATAGCGAAAGTGAGCAGTGGGTTTCTGAGGTGGCAAAAGAAGCCAATGCGCCCTTTACAGTATTGGAAAAAATACGACATGGTGACCGGGATGTAGAAGTATCCATCCCCGATGTAGCAAAATATAAAGGTCATACCCCGGTGCTGGTTGACGATATTATTTCCACTGCAAGGACTATGATTGAGACAGTGGGCCACTTAAAAAAGGCCAACATGAGACCTCCTGTGTGTGTGGGAGTTCATGCTGTGTTTGCAGAGTCGGCTTATAAAGACCTGAAAAATTCAGGCGTGCAGCAGATCGTAACGTGCAACACCATCCCTCATGAAAGCAATGCTATTGATCTTTCTGAAACTTTGGCAATGGAGATTAAAGCGTTAATGAAGCACCATGCGTAATATCCTCTTCCTCATATTGATATTTCTGCAATTTACTCCCGGCATGTCCTATGGTCAGGAAAAGGAAATGTTGATTGAGCAGATTGCTGAAAAAAAAATAGTTCGCAAAAATTTTGACAAAAATGGAAACTCACAAGGCATGCAAATCTTTCTGACCGGAGAGTTAAAGCGGGAAAGTGAAACTTATACTGTAGAAGTGTTGGTGGAGTTGTATGATGAAAATAACCAATTGGATGAAAAATATACCACCACTTACAAGTGTAACCCCAGAGAATTTGATGTGCTGCTCAATGTATTTCCTTTTACCGATCCGGGAGATGAAAAGATAAAAGTGGATATTGCCTCAGAAGATTTTAAGCAGTTATATGATTTACAAAGTAGCACTAAGTTGAAAGATATCCATTTGAAGATAAGTGTTGAATCGGGCGTACTCAGTTTTTTTGGTTCTAAAAGCCTGGTTACCATAAAAAACAGGCAGAGCAAAAAAGAAAATGGAAAGATAACTATTAGTAGTGATGCTGTAGTTGAAGCCTATGTGATGGGCCTAAAGATAAAGACCATCAATTACACGGTTGAAGAATACCTGACTGAGAGTTTAGTATTACAGCGTCAGAAAATCACGGAGGATGACGGAGCATATTTTACCATGACCTATGAGCAAAATAATAAAGAGTAGAAAATGGTAGACTTATATCATATTACCACCTTGCCGCCAGCAGAAGCCGATAAAATGGAAACAAAGAAGGCACTTAAAAAACTGCGTAAGGAGCTTTTTAAGCTACAGAATAAGTTCTATGCCGATGGCAGATACAGTATGCTTATCATCTTGCAGGGCCTTGACACCTCAGGCAAGGACGGGACCATCCGTCACGCTTTCAGTGGTATGAACCCACAAGGTATGCAGGTTACTTCTTTTAAAAAGCCTACAGCTGACGAGCTCAAACACGATTTTTTGTGGCGCATTTATCCCCACTTTCCTGAGAAAGGGATGATCAAGGTATTTAACCGATCCTACTATGAAGACATTTTGGTGCCAGCGACAAACAAAAGCTTGTCAGAGAATGTGTTGGAGCATCGCATCAATTTGATTAACGAATTGGAGCATCACCTGCTCGCAAATAATACTTTGATCTTAAAGTTTTACTTGCATATCTCAGCTGATGAGCAGGTAAAGCGTATAGAAGATCGGAAAACAAAACCACACAAACGCTGGAAATATGCCAAAGAAGATGAACTCGTACCCAACCAATGGGATGATTATCGGGAGGTGTACCATACCATACTGAATACTTGCGACCACTTGCCCTGGCATATCATCCCTGCAGACAAGCGTTGGTATCGCAATTATACCGCAGCGAAAATTTTAGCTGATCAACTTGAAAAACTTAACTTGGAATACCCCAACATCTAAATTTTGTAAATATGGAAAATCACAAAGGACATAATCACGAGCACCATCATCACAGCAATACCTCCAAAGAAGAGGCACGAGATAAGAAAGAAGAGGTGAAAGATTCCTTAGCAGAAAAATCCAAACACGGTCATGAGAAGGCGATGGATCATTCATCTCATGGAGGACATGGTGACCATTCCGGTCATAACCCCGGACATGGAGAAATGGGCCATGACCATCACAAAATGATGATTGAGGATTTTAAAAAGCGTTTTTGGATATCCCTTGTTTTGACGATTCCGATTTTGGTCTTTTCTCCCATGATCCAGGGCTTTTTTGGCTATGAATGGCTGCTGCCGGGCAATGCGTACATTTTGTTCGGGCTTTCTACCATCGTTTATTTTTATGGGGGCTGGCCTTTTCTGAAAGGGTTAAAGGATGAGCTGAAGGAGGGTGCCCCGGGCATGATGACTTTAATTACTATGGCCATCAGTGTAGCCTATTTTTATAGTTCCGCAACAGTTTTCGGCCTTGAAGGGGAGGATTTCTTCTGGGAACTGGCCACCCTAATTGATATCATGCTACTGGGCCACTGGCTGGAAATGAAGTCGGTTCTGGGAGCTTCAAAAGCGCTGCAATTGTTGGTAAGTATGATGCCTTCTGAGGCCCACAGGGTCAAAGGCGATGCTGTAGAAGATGTGAAGCTGGAAGACCTGCAAAAAGGAGATATTATCCTGATCAAACCTGGTGAAAAAGTTCCGGCTGATGGTATTATCGTAGAGGGGGAAAGCTATCTGAACGAGTCTATGCTGACCGGGGAATCCAAACCTGTCAAAAAAGGTATGGAGAATAAAGTAATCGGAGGTTCGCTTAATGGCAATGGTTCACTCAAAGTAAAGGTGGAGCATACCGGCAAAGACAGCTACCTTAATAAGGTAATTACGCTGGTACAAGAGGCGCAAAAGTCTAAGTCAAAAATGCAAAATTTGTCAGACCGTGCCGCCAAGTGGCTTACCTATATCGCATTAGCGATAGGCTTTGGGACGCTGGCTACCTGGTTGTTTTTAGGTTTTCCATTTGTCTATGCCTTGGAGAGAATGGTGACGGTGATGGTTATTGCCTGCCCTCATGCATTAGGTTTGGCCATACCGTTAGTAGTAGCCATATCCACAGCAGTTTCTGCTCAGAATGGATTATTGATACGCAATAGAACGGCATTTGAGGAATCCAGAAAGATTTCGGCCCTTGTTTTTGATAAGACCGGAACACTAACTAAAGGTGATTTTGGTGTTACCCGTGTAGAGGCGGTAGATCAGCAATTTGAACCAGATGAATTACTGAGGCTTTCCAGTGCATTAGAGCAAAGTTCGGAGCATCCTATTGCCGTTGGCATCATTAAAAAAGTCAAAGAGAAAGACATTGCGGTTCCCAAGCCTGAAAACTTCAATGCCATTACCGGTAAAGGGGTTGAAGCAAAAGTGGAAGGGAAAGATGTGAAAGTAGTGAGCCCCGGCTATCTGAAAGATGAGCATATTTCCATACCTGATGGTGCCTACAGCAGTGCAGCCGAGACAGTCGTTTTTGTTCTCGTGGATAATAAACTGGCCGGGTACATCGCCCTGGCAGATGAGATCAGACCGGAAAGTGCCGAGGCAATTAAAGTGTTCAAAAACAACAACATCAAAGTGATGATGGCCACCGGTGACAATGAAACAGTCGCCAAAGCAGTAAGTGAAGAACTAGGCCTAGACGGCTACTATTCAGAAGTACTGCCACATCAAAAAGTGGAAATAGTAAAAGAGCTTCAGTCTAAGGGCGAGTTTGTCGCCATGACCGGTGATGGTGTGAACGATGCGCCTGCTCTGGCACAAGCCAATGTGGGTATTGCGGTAGGCTCAGGAACCGATGTAGCAGCCGAAACAGCCGACATAATCTTGGTAAACAGCAACCCGCAGGATATAGCCAACCTGATTTTATTTGGGAAGGCCACTTACAATAAAATGATTCAAAACCTGATATGGGCTACCGGTTATAACACTGTTGCAATTCCTTTGGCAGCAGGGGTGCTTTACACATCTGGTTTCGTTTTAGGTCCGGCAGTTGGTGCGGTTTTTATGAGTTTGAGTACGATCATAGTGGCCATCAATGCACAGCTACTGAAGAAGAAAATCGGTAACAAATAATGGGTAATCGCGAAATCCTTGGCAGGATCATCATTATCCTGCTAAGTATTTTTGTAGTTATGAGTGGGTATGGTGTATTGCTTCCCGTTTTGCCCTACTATACGGAAAGGCTTGCATTAAAATCCGGCATTGTAGCTGAAGAGGATATCAACTATCACATTGGAATTCTCACCAGCATTTACCCGTTTTTTCAACTTCTTTTTGCTGTCATCTGGGGCAAATTGTCTGACCGTTTCGGTCGTAAGGCACTGATCATTATGGGTTTGTCAGGCTTTGTCGTTATGCAGGTTTTAACCGGGCTGTCTACTTCTTTGGCCATGCTTTATGTCGCCCGTATTCTAGGAGGTATATTCTCGTCTTCGGTTATACCCGTGGGCAATGCTTTTCTTAGCGACCTTACCAACAGCATGCAGCGCAGAAAAGTACTGGCCTGGTCGGGGGTGGCAGTAAGTACGGGAGTGATTACCGGGCCTATGATTGGTGGTTACCTGGCCCAAACCAATTTACATTTAAATACCAGAATGGGGCATTTGCTGTTAGATAGATTTAGTATCCCGTTTCTTGCAGTCGCCCTTTTAGGAACCATTATTTTGTTGCTGGCAATCGGATGGCTCAAAAACCCCAAAGCACAAAATCTTAACATCATAGAAGCAGGCCAAAAGCCAGAGTCAAATGTGAAACGTGATTTTGTTCTACTATTGTTTCTCTCATTAATTCTTCAACTGGCCGTAACCTTGTTTGAGACGGTGTTTTCTGTTTATGCCAAAGACATTCTCTTGTTTGACACTTCCCAGGTAGGACTTGGGTTTATGCTTTGTGGCCTGGTTATGGCCGTTTTACAGCCTTTATTTGCCAATGTAGATGCAAAAACTATCTCTGTAAACACACAACTTTTTATCGGTTTTGCATTGGCTGCTTTTGCTATGATTGTTTTTTCTTTTTGGACATACAATATCTATGTATATACCATGATTGTATTTTTTGCGATCGGAGGTGCAATGGTCACCCCCAACCTAATTACCATGATTTCTTTGGTGGATAAAAACCATACCGGGGCGAATCTGTCTTTACAAACATCAGTGAATAGTATTGGTCAGGTATTGGGACCGATGTTAGGCATATGGTTATACACAATCGGTAGCTCATGGCCTTATCCGGTGATTGGCACGGTGTTATCGCTTGTAGCCGTTCTCATAATTCCGAACTTAAGATTTAAAAGCCAAAAAATGACATAAGACAGTAGTAACTATATAAAAATGAGATGCTATGAAATGAGCATGTTTGGGAAACACCAACCAGCGATGAATGCTGATGATGTGAATTCCATGTGGCCACTAAAAAAAATTACATACACATGAAAAAAATAAATGAATATTTAGGAGATCAGGCAGAATACCTTCTGCAACATACTTGTAAAACGATTGATAGAACAAGACTTACTTTACCTGGTTCAGATTATCTGGATAATGTTTTTGTCAATAGCAACAGAAATCCACAAGTACTCAATGCACTTTCACGCCTGTATAACAGTGGCAATCTCTCTGGAACAGGCTACCTATCCATCCTTCCGGTGGATCAGGGTATTGAACATTCAGCCGGAAGTGCTTTTGGCCCTAATCCCGACTACTTTGACCCCGAGAATATTGTACAACTTGGTTTGGAAGCAGGTTGTAACGGTGTAGCCTCTACCTTTGGCGTATTAGGGCTTACCGCAAGAAAATATGCACACAAGATTCCATACATCGTAAAAATCAATCATAACGAGTTACTGACTTATCCGAACAAGCATGACCAGATCTTATTTGGGACGGTGAAGGACGCCTGGAACATGGGAGCTTGTGCGATTGGTGCAACTATCTATTTTGGGTCACCCGAATCAAACAGGCAAATACGTGAAATCTCAGATGCTTTCACTTATGCCCATGAATTGGGAATGGCTACCATTTTATGGTGTTACACCCGAAATGAATCCTTTAAAACAAAAGACAACGACTATCACACAGCTGCAGACCTTACCGGACAGGCCAACCATCTGGGAGTGACCATTCAGGCAGATATCATCAAACAAAAACTGCCGGATACAAATGGTGGTTTCAGAGACCTGAAATTTGGTAAGACCTCTGAAGAAATGTACGGCAACTATATTTCCGATCATCCCATTGATATGTGCCGCTATCAAGTAGCCAACTGTTATATGGGCAAGATAGGCTTGATCAATTCGGGAGGAGCTTCCTCTGGAGAGTCGGACTATGCTGAAGCAGTAAAAACAGCCGTGATTAATAAAAGAGCAGGTGGAATGGGTTTGATTTCGGGAAGAAAAGCATTCCAAAGACCAATGAAAGAAGGTGTTGAATTGCTCAACCTGATCCAGCAAGTGTACCTGGATGAAGAAATTACAATTGCTT
>NZ_SMLW01000673.1:0-5079 GCF_009711405.1 Fulvivirga kasyanovii
TATCTTCTCGGACACTCATCGGATGACGGCGTGATGCAATAATTTGATCGACATTTTTCTGTTTTGCCAGATATTTCTTTTTAACTCATCATTTACTTGTAATTTCCGGCCATGGATAAAAGGGTTAGAAAGTCTAAAATACCTCAGGTAGTCGTTGAGCTTGGAATGAGGATAGATGCAATAATCAAAGAAAAAGGCTTAAAGCAGAGGGATGTTGCCCATGATGCCGGATTGGATGTCGAAAACCTCAGAAAGTACATTAAAGGAAGGCAGGAAATGAAAGTAAGCACAATGCTGAGAATAGCTGAAGCGCTGGAAGTAGAGATTGCAGATTTGTTTAACGGATAAGTGGGTGATTGTTTCAGGAGAATATTGTTGATGGCCCCAACAACTGGATAGGCGCTGCGGTTAACCTTAGCGCAGTCAGGATGGATCTAAAATCACAAAACACCGATGTTAAAAACCTGCTTTACTAAGCCTCAAAGGATTAGTAAAGCTATACAGCACATAGCCCATAAGCCCGACTAAAAAAACAATAGCCAGACAAGAGATTCCAATAATTCACTCCTCATAATAAAGCTCGTGCTTATCTGCTTTTCCCAGAAGCAGAGGTAAGCTTATAATATCTAAATTTGCTGTAGTTTTCAGGCTTATAGACCACACCATGCACGACATACTTAGGAAGCACATAGAAAAAGTAATGCCACTTACTGATGAAGAGTTTTCATTTGTGCTTTCTCATTTTAGTTATAAAAGCTACAAAAAGCGTCAGCACCTTATCCGGGAGGGAGAATTTGTGGAGCATGTTTACTTCGTAGTTTCAGGGCTTTTGAAACTGGAGTATTCTGACATGTCCGCAAAACAGCATATTGTATCATTTGCGATGGAAGACTGGTGGGAGACTGATTTTATGGCATTTTTCAATGAAACCAAAGCTACCATGTCATTGCAGTGTATTGAAGATACGGAGGTGTTTTGTATGTCGCTGGCAGACTATCATAAGTTATGTGCCGGTTTGCAGAAGATGGAGAGGTTTTTTCTTGAAAAATCTACTTCCGGTCATATTGCTTCGCAGCAGCGCATACTTTCGTTTCTTACCTCCAATGCCAGGGAGCGGTATGAGCAATTGCTCCGGCAATACCCTTCGTTACTCCAACGGGTACCTAAGAGCCTGCTGGCCTCCTATCTGGGTGTTTCCCGCGAAACGCTTAGCAGGCTTTTTTCTTAAGTTTTAATAGAGCTATTTATAACAGGCCTATCACTAGTTGAAACTTGTGAGGTTTGTCACACAAAAAATACACGGGGTACATTCACCTTTACAGTACGAAATTTTTAACTCGGTATCTGTAGCGGGTACATAATAAAACTTAAAATCAATGGAAAAACGAGTAATTAACCCATGGAAATGGCAGGATGAACGCAGCTATGTACAGGCCGTGGAAGTAAAAAATGCACAAAGTACACTTTATTGTTCCGGACAGGCGGCCGTAAAACCCAACGGTCAATCAAGCTCCGAAGATATGAGGGCACAGCTTACTGAAGCTATCCGCAACCTGGAGCAGGTTATCAGCGACGCCGGATATGAATGCAAAAATATTGTACGGCTCAATGTTTTCACCACATCCAGCGAAGAGCTTTTCTCCTGTTTTGATATTTTTCAGAATTGGGTGGTCAAATATGACATCAAACAGGCGAGTACTTTGCTGGAGGTCAAAGGGCTATTTGAAACGTTGAAGGTAGAGCTTGAAGCTACTGTAGTAAAATAGTACCTAAAAATAAACCGGTTGCGACTCAGGCTAGTTATGCCGCAACCGGTTTATCGCTTTTAACTGTTCTTTTAAATATCTTCTGGCTTCAGACAGGCAGATTTCCGAGTCTCTTATGGAAATACCCAACATTCCTGAAATTTTCCGGTGTCCATACCCTTCTATAACAAAAAGGTTGAAAACCATCCTGTAGATCGGTGAAAGTTCACGAATGGCCTCAATGGGTTTATCCAGAGGTTCTCCAATCACATTTCTTTGGTTATTACCGGTAGCTTTAATATTATGGTAGTAGTCAATGCAGGTACTGATCAAAATAGATTTAAACTGTACTTTCAGTAATATCACAGAATGCTCACGAAAGTTTCCATTGGCCTGATACATAGATTGGAACAGCTTCAAAAAGCTCCTATTAACAAGGTCCATACACGCTTCCCTGCTGTTGGTATAGCGGTAACAAATACCCATCGCAAAGCCGTGAAACTGACGGTACAGTTCCTTCTGACTTTTGCGGTCATTCTTAAAACAACCTTTGAGTATAGAAGTAATCTTGTGGTCAGCCATATCGGTCTGAAAGTGTTAAGTGGGGCTGGATATCTTAACTTTAGGGTATGGGTTGACGATGTATGTCAAACCATAACTGCCTGCATTACTGGCTCAGTTTTACTTAGTGTTGTCCTACTTATCGATCAAGCAGGTACCGGAACTATTTAAATTCAAATGTTCCCTCTAAAAATATGGCCGCTCGCTTACCTCTATTACTGTTTTCTTCTGCGAAGCTAACATAAGAAGTTACTTTTTTCTGCTTCAGGTCTATTACCTGACTTACTGTAAGGCCATCTTCTTCAATCCAATTAAGAAAGAACAGTGATTCATTGAGCTTTTTATAACTGATCTTCTCATCACCTTCTGCAGCTTTGCCCTGGCTATTTACAGACTTCCAATGCAAGGTAGTATCACTCAGGTAGCTTACCTCGGCCGTAAAATCAGGATAGGTCAAAACTGCCTGCTTACCAATTATCTCAACAGCAGTTTTATCTGAAGTATCTTTGGTTATACTTTTCTTCGCCGGCTCATCTTTACAAGAGGCAAATGCCACGGCGATACAAAATACTAATAATACTTTTTTCATGTTTTTCTTTCTTAATTAATTAGTCACGGGGGTTTTAAAGGTTACCCCCTAAACCCGATATCAGTGGTTATAAAATTCAAGCCTTTCCGGCTTCAATCCCATAGGTTGTTTTTTGAAAGGGCATATTTACCGGCACCAGTGAAAAATAACGTTAGTGCACCAAACAGATATAATCCTAACAACTCATTAGCCCACCCACCAAATTCATTCAACTTAAAAATCTCACTACTATGTACCAGTACAATAGCTACCAGACAATTGAGCACATAAACAGCGGATGCGATTCGCGTGCGGAAACCTAACACAATAGCTATTGGCGCCAGTATCTCACCAATGTAAACTCCATAAGCAAATACCCCGGCTACACTTTTAATAAATTCTATACCGTGTACGAGTTTGGCTATACCGTGCAGTAGCATCAGCAGACCAAGTGATAACCGAAGTATTAATAATCCTAAATCAATATTTTTCCTTTTCATTATGGTTGTATGTTTTACTAATTAATGATTGCCATATGTTGCCTTCAAAAAATCCGGAAGTGTTTTCGGCTTGCGGCCAAGGATATCTTCCAGTGTATCATCAGTATTTTCGAAGTCGTTGTTTTTCATACCGGCAGCAAAAAGTACCGACATTTGGACTATGCCTTCAGGAAGACCAAATTGTTTAAGTGTGGCTTCAAATTCTTTCGGATCAGGGCTATTATATGCCACTTCTTTACCCGAGAGGGCGGAAAGTTCTTGAGCAATATCTGCAAATGAAACTGCTTCGCTACCTGTGAGGTTGAAAGTTTTATTCTCGATACCTTTTCCTGACAAGAGCAAGGCTGTAGCTTCTGCCAGGTCTGCCCTGGTAGCAAAAGCAACTTTACCATCTCCTGCAGGGAAGTAAACACCATTATCTAATACTTGCTCTCCCATAAACATCGGTGTGACCTCAAAATAAAGTGTATTTCTCAGGAAGGTATAGGTAAATCCGTTTTCCCTGATGTAGTCTTCTGTTTGGAAATGGTCTGCAAGCAAAGGCTTTAGAGGGGAGGCATTAATGTCCTTTATGGCCACTCCTGTATAGAAAATATGCTTTACACCTGCATTCTTAGCTGCATCAATGGCATTTTTGTGCTGCTGCAGACGGTCATTAAAATCATTGGATGAAATAAGCAATAATTTATCAACACCTTTAAAGGCCGCTTCCATAGAAGCACGGTTATGATAATCGCCTATACGAACATCCACACCTTTGGCTTTAAGGTCGCTGGCTTTCTCAGCGTTACGTACCATGGCAGCTATTTGCGATGCCGGTACTGCTTTCAATAGGTTTTCTATGACTAACCCTCCTAAATGCCCTGAGGCTCCTGTTATTAATATCATAATTATTATTGTTGTTTAGTATTTTTAAAATAGTTACCCGCAAGAATACCAGACCACTAACGGCCAGACGTTCCTTGATTTATCAAATCTTATCGTTATCAGAAAATCATGAATACACACCCGGCGGTTTGTTTTCTCGAAGGCCTTTAGTCTATTGGCATTCTCCTTTGGGCGAACAAACAACGCCTGCCGGATTTTCGTCCGCGGAATATTCTTTTTGCCAATTTGCAAAGGCACTGCTCAGCATATGAGTAAAATCCGTTACCGGCATAGCTCCGCTAAATGAAGCTTTTCTGTTTATTATGAAGGACGGCACTCCCCGGACTCCCAGATTTTGTGCCGCTGAAATGTCTTTGCCTACCTCGGCAGTATATTGGTCGCTTTCCAGCACCTTTCTTACCGGCCCCTCTTCCAGCCCTACCTGCAGAGCTATCTTGAGCAAGGTGGCTTGGTCTTCTATATTTTCCCCATTGGTAAAATGCGCCTGAAACAGCCTTTCTTCCATTTGATCCGCCAGCCCAATTGACGAGGCGTATTGAATCAACCTGTGGGCATCGAGGGTATTTGCCCATACCAGTTTATCCATGTTGTATGTAAGTCCCGCACCTTTGGCCATGGCCGTCACATGCTCGTTCATCATTTTTGCCTGTGCCGGGGTAGTACCCAAATGCTCCGCCAAAGCCTGATTATTATCCATGCCTGGTTTATGTTTAGCATGAGGCATGATTTGAAAACTTCGCCAGAGTATCTCTATTTTATCTTTATGAGGAAATTGTGCCAGGGCGGTTTCGAAATTGCGCTTGCCTATATAGCAAAA
>NZ_SMLW01000673.1:5324-63252 GCF_009711405.1 Fulvivirga kasyanovii
AAACCGGGTATACCACCCAAATTCGTTAACTTTCGTTTAACCTTTCAATATTTCAAATGTACGGAAGGATAGGTTACCAGGATATATTTGTTACCTATTGGTAACTAGTTACTAAAAAGTAACTATCAATATTTTTTCTTAAATTTACAACCTGTTAAATTGCAGTTCAGATGAGAAATAATGGCCGGTTGAACTATAGTTTACACCATTTTTACACCCACCATACTAATTAAGAACAGACATGAAGAAGAAGGAAGCACCAGAACTATCCACCAGATGCAGAGTTCTGATCCAGGGCGTGAGAGACACTCAGGATTTGTTGAATGGCAAATGGAAAACACCGATCATCGGTGCTTTGTACTACCGTGGTAAAATGCGGTTTATGGAATTGCGCAGGGAGCTGGACGGTATAGCACCAAAGATGCTGTCGCAGGAACTCAAAGACCTGGAGATGAACCATCTTGTAACCCGCACAGTCTACAACACCATGCCTGTAACTGTAGAGTACGACCTTACTGAATACGGGAGAAGCCTCAACTCCATCCTCGATGCCATGGGTGAGTGGGGCATTAAATACCGTGAGCAAATGTTGAAGCTTTAACAGCTTTCACCTGTAAGCCACGTATTTTTGATCCTGCGTCTCTTATTTGAAAACCATATTTAGAAAATCTACTGTAAAATTCAATGTAGGTTCAAACCATGGGTGCACAAGCCAGAAGGAATGAGGTGTGCCTTCTATAGTATGTACTTCGCTGTAGATGCTATGTGAATTTAAAATTTTGATCATATCATCCCGGCCTGCGTGGAACCTGGGCTGGGCACTGTTGATGAACAAAACAGGTGGCGTAGAGCTGCCTGCATATTCAAGAGGTGAAGCCTCTTTCCATATTTCCGGGATCTCGCTTTTATATCCCCCCAGCCACTTAGCAGCATATTTTCCCTCCTCTGCCTCAGGGTGTACGAATGATACAATTCCATCGATATTGACTATGGCTTGTACTGTGCTGGTATGCTGTAAATTTCCCTCGTTGCCTTCCAACTTCTTCATTTTCCCGGTCACACCGAGCAGTGTAGCCAGTTGTGCTCCTGCCGAGCATCCCAGCGTGGCTATCTTGGTGGTATCAAGCTGGTAAGTCTCTGCATGGGCCCGCATCCAGCGAATAGCGGCTTTAAGGTCATGAACGGCAGCAGGGTATTTCACTTCCGGACTTAGCCTGTACTCCGCAACCACCGCCACGTATCCGTTAGCAGCCAGGTGCTGTGCCATGGGAATCTGGTTGGCTTTTTCTCCCGAGCTCCATCCTCCGCCAAATATCAGCAGCACTCCGGGATACTTTTTATCTTCCCCCCGGACCGGATAAAAAACATCCACGGTAAGATCCCTCCCTACATTTACATATGGAACGTTGTAGCTTTCTTCAACTCCGTCAAGCTTCTGTGGCGAGATGGGCTCTATTTCCGGATGATACTTTTTGAGCTTGAGGTATGCACTTCGAATAGAGTAGGATGTATCCCGGGGGTAATCATAATGCTGAGCATACATTTGAATAAATACGAACAGAAGCAGTAGCGTGCAAAAATATTTCTTCTTCATGCAAAAGGGCGATAGTTCTTTTTTTTAATCATCTGGCCAGTTCAGCATTTTGAGGTCATTCTGAAAAGTTCTTTTTCAGAATGACCTCTGTATTACATGGCTACATAAGCCATAATCTTTATTGTTTCATCACTGTTTGAGTAAAACTACCTTTATCAGTAACCACCTTCAAGATAAACTGATTGCTTCTCTCAGAGATATCCAAATGAACCTGCTGACCATACATTACCGGTTCATTTATGGCTTCAATCAATTTCCCCTGAATACTATAGATCTCTATGCGGAGTGGCTTTCCAGCTTGTCCCATATTGATGAATAGCTCATTCTGAAATGGGTTGGGGTAAACCTTAATGCCCTCTGAACCTTCAGAAGAAGATATAACAGGTTCTGACACTCCGGCAGTTCTGGAGCTTGAAGTACTACTTACTTTAACTAAAAGCCATTGTGCATTAGGATGGCTGGTATTGGCATACTGCTTACAGTCAGCGCCATTGGTGGTTTGTCCATATCCATCTAAAAACATTCCGGTAGACCGGTTCCTGATCCTGGAATAATCTCCGTCAAATTGCTCTACTGCCCAGTGCGAGTTTTGGTGTGTAGTATTAGCCCATTGTGCACAATTAGCACCGTTGGTAGTGGATCCCATACCGTCAAGTATCATTCCTGTACCCCGGTTTACAAATTGATAGTAACCACTGCCCACATCAACCATCTGCCAATGTGAATTCACATGGTTTGTGCCTGCATACTGGCCGCAGATGTCGCCGTTTCCGGTTCTTCCCATGCCATCTAAAAACAATCCGGTTCCTCTGTTTTTCAATTGATAATAGGTGATCGTTGCAGGTGCGTTAATAGTAAATTTACCGCTATGCGACGCTGTTGTGCTGCCTCCTACTGTAGATACTGTATAGACAAAAGTTCCTGCCTCTGTGGGAGTACCACTTAATGTAACGGTTTTATTTGAGGTACTAATAGAGGTGTTAATACCTGATGGCAAACCTGATACGGTTACCGAAGTAGCTCCTGTCCATGAATAGTAAAACCCAGTGATAGCGTCACCTAAGTTGATAGTTTGCATGCTGGAGCCGGCTCCATGTTTGGTAAGGCTTGTCTCAACAGGATCCCAATTGTCGTTGCCAGCCAAAACGGTAGCTCTTTCGTACAAAGGAGCTTCGGAAGGGGTTAACGCTCTTATACCTGCCCAGTTTGCCCTGCCACTCATATCAGCACCGCCGCCTGTATTTTGATATTCGTATAACTCCAGCTTATCAGATGTTGCTGCATAATCCATATTCCAGGTAGTGGGCCACCCCAGTGGGTCGATCATGGAGGTCATATTGCAGTATATCCAGGTAGTTTTAGGGTAGTTATGCCATGGCCTTCCAAGTGCTATTTTTTTACCGTCATCACCACTTCTCGGACTATTGTCTGCATAAGTGAGTTGGCATTTGTAGAACACAAATCCATATTTCTGTGTCTCAATTGTAGATGGGGCTGTAATCCATCCTCCTCCCCAGCTTCTAATCTCACACTCCTCTAAAAAAACGATTCCTCCCCCGTAGATGTAATCTGTCCTTCCTGTTATCAGGCAACCTTTAAAATAAGCCCTCTTACCATTGTTCCAAAACCAAATGGTATCCTGATAGCCTTTAAAATCACAGTTAATGAATACGGCTTTGTCTCCTCTTACGGTAAGTGCCTGTGCCTGCCCCACAGGTCCCGCAGTATTTTGAACCGTAAGGTTTTCCATTCTAAAACCATCGGCCACAATGGTTAGGGTTGCTGAAGTCCTTATGATATCATCAGACCATAAAGCTGCATCCTCAACCGGGCACTTGCCGCTGGAGCAATCATAGATATGATAGCTAATGACAGTTCCTGTCCTGCTCTCGCCCAGAAAAGTTACGTTTTTCTTATCAGACGGTACAATAAGCTTTTCAGTATTATACAAGCCGGATTTCAAATAGATTACAGTTCGGGTTGAAGAATTACTAGGCACTGCATTAATAGCAGCCTGGATTGAAGTGTAATCTCCTGACCCATCTTTTGCTACTATGATATCTGCATCAGCAGCGGTAGTAGCAAAAGCAGAAGTAAAGATCAGCCCCAGGCCGATCACAGTCAAAATGAATTTGAGTGGAATTTTTAATGTACTCATGGTTTAATAAATTAAGGTTATAGATTGAACAAAAAGCACCATAGCACATGGGGAATGTTATGGCGAGATCGGTGCTACATCAGTAGAGTAACTTTTAAAATTTCAAACATAAGCCTGCCCATAATTGGCGCGGTCTTATTAGTAAGCGTCTGGTTACTGCTAAATGATAGAGCTATATTTTTTCATTATTCGTTATAAATTATGGTTCGTCTTTCTTTATTACTCTTCATGGCCAGTTCAATAATGCGTATGGTATTTCTACCTTGCTCCGGTGTTACCTGTAACTCTGATTTACCGGTAATAGCCTCATAAATATTTTCGTAGTAGGCCGGGTAATTGCCATTTATACTTTTCACGGTTTCCCGATGGTCTCCATGCTCATCCATATAATTAATGGTGCCCCATTGGTTATCAGGCTCCCGGCCCCAGTCCTGATCTGTCAGTGATTTCTTTGCTTCATTGAGTGTGGCCTCCTGTATATCCAGGCCGTATTTAACAAACGAGCCATGGGTTCCCAGTAAAATATACTTGGGCAGCGGCTCTTTAACCAGCATTCCGGATTTGATGGTTACTTTGAGGTTTGGATAATGTAATATCAACTCAAAGTTATCTACGATATGGCTGTTGTCGCGCTGTATATTCATAAAGCAGGTCACCGCTTCTGGTAGCCCGAAGAGTACCTGCGCCTGATCGATCAGGTGGGAGCCCAGGTCATATAATAAACCTGTGCCTAAGGAGCCTTCCTCTTTCCATGTATCGGGCTTTATGAAATTCCTGAAACGGTCGAAATGGCTCTCAAACTCTACTAAACGACCTAGTTTGCCACTTTCCATCACCTTTTGCACGGTCAGAAAATCGCTGTCCCATCTGCGGTTTTGATAAACAGACAGTACTTTCTGCTTTTCATTAGCTAGTTTTATCAGATCATCTGCCTCTGCCGAGGTAACGGTGAAGGGCTTTTCGACCACTACGTGTTTACCAGCCAGCAGCGAGGCATGGGCCAGTGAATAATGCGCACTGTTAGGCACGGCCAGCACCACAAGATCTATCTCAGGATCATTGATTATGCTTAGGGCATCCGATACAATTTCAGCCTGGGGATACCTGTTTTTTGCAATATTGATATTTTCTTCCCGCGTTTCCCTTATCCTGACTAGTTCAAGGCCTTTAACATGGTCTATCAAAGGAGCATGAAATACACGACCTCCCATACCATAACCTATTAATCCTACTTTAATATTCTCCATATTGCTAATATTCATTATTCAAAGGGTTTTCCAAAGGTGCTTAAGTGTTATAAATCTAATCACTCTTCAAGTCCTTACGATACAACACATAGGTTTTCCCTTTCTCCGTAGACAAGTCATATAGAAATGTTTCGGGAACAATTATATCATTAATCTCAGCTTTATCGCTGATCAGGGGTTCTTTTACAGCCGCCTGTAAATAAAATGGATTTGGGTTGTCACCTGAAGCTGTCTTCAATTTTCCCTTGGCCAATTTCAATGGATTAGCCGATCTTATTCTACAGTTACCCCCTAAAGAGGATTGAATTACCAGCTTCTCCACCTTACCTTCTTTCCAGGAAAGGCTGACAATAAAGCCCCCTCTTGCTACCAGGCCTGAAACTTCCCCTTCTTTCCAAAGATCTGGCAAGGCCGGGAGTACAAACAGCGCTCCGTCGTGGCTTTGCAGAAGCATTTCCGCAATGCCGGCAGTGCAACCAAAGTTACCATCTATCTGAAAGGGCGGATGGGCATCCAGCAGGTTCGGATAAGTACCTCCTCCATTGGTTCCTTTATCTTCCCCGGCAGGTGATAACTGGTCGGTAATGAGCTTGAAGGCCCTATTCCCATTCAACAGGCGAGCCCACAGGTTAACCTTCCAACCCATTGACCAGCCGGTAGAGATGTCGCCCCGATGTATAAGAGAAGTTTTGACCGCAGCAAACAGGTCAGGCCGGGTAAATGGTGATACCTGATTGGAAGGATACAAGCCATATAAATGGGATACATGACGATGTTTATCATCGGGTCTGTCCCAATCGGCAAGCCACTCCTGCAACTGGCCATGCTGGCCAATTTGCATGGGCGGCAGTTTTTGAAGTTGGTATTTAACCGTGTCGGCAAGGCTTTCATCTTTTTGAAGTACTGATGCCGCATTCAGAAAATTAGAAAAAACATCAAATACCAACTGATTGTCCATGGTATTGCCGGCAGCCAGGGATGTACCTCCGGGATGCTTGTTTTCGGGAGACATGGAAGGGCTAACTACCAGCCAGTGATGACCGGGTTCTTCCTGCAATACATCGACATAGAAGAGTGTTGCGCCTTTTAATACCGGGTATACCTCTTCGAGGAACCCGGTATCCCCTGTGAACAAATAGTGTTGCCATAAATGCTGGGTCAGCCATGCGCCGCCCATAGGCCACATGCCATAAAAGGCCCCATCTATCGGGCCGGTGATTCTCCATATATCAGTGTTGTGGTGCATGTTCCATCCTCTTGCTCCATACATTTCATGTGCGCTCCGCCTTCCGGTAACGGACAGGTCTTTGATCATGGAGAAGAGGGGTTGGTGTAGTTCCGACAAGTTTGTGATCTCCGCTGGCCAGTAGTTCATTTCGGTATTAATATTTACGGTATACTTGCTGTCCCACGGTGGGGCAATCTCCTGGTTCCAGATACCCTGAAGGTTTGCGGGCTGTGTACCGGGCTGGGAGCTGGAGATCAACAAATAACGGCCAAACTGGAAGTACAGGGAAACGAGGGACAGGTCCTGGTCTTTAGTAAAGTTTTTAAGCCTTTCGTCAGTAGGTTTGTCCTCACTGTTATTACCACCTATACGAAGGCTCACCCTGTTAAAGTATTGTTTATAAAAGCGGATATGATCTTCTCTCAATTGAGCATAATCTTTTTTTACAGCCTGAGAGAGGAATTGCCTGGCCTTTCCCACAGCGTCCCCACTTATATCATCATACCTTTTGAAGTTAGTAGCCATAGAAATGTAGAGGGTAACGGTATCTGATTTTTCTATAGTTACCTGATCGTTGCTGATCACAAGTTTACCTCCTTCAATTTCAGGTTGCACAAGGGCATGAAACCGGATTTTTCCTTGCTTATTGTCCTGGTCACCTGAAGTACCTGATAAAGCCAGCGCCTCGCCCATAGCCTCTGTCAAATATTTTTCATGGGGACTGTCAAAGCTAATGTTGCAGCTTATGCTTCCCGGTTTATCGGCAGTAATCCTGACAGCGATAACCTGGTCGGTAAATGAAGAAAATATTTCACGGGTATAGTTGATCCCATTCAGCTCATAAGAAACTTTGGCAACGGCATTTGCAATGTCCAGGTCTCGGTAATATTTCGCTGCCTTTTCATGCCCCTGAAAATCAATATTCAGATTACCAACGGGCTGGTAAGGCATACCGTAATTATTATTGGCAGGGGCATGGCGAGGGACTTTGCTCATGAGCAGATCTTGCGCTTCTTTGTGTTTACCTGCAAATAGCAGTTCCCGTACTTGCGGTAATATTTCTTTAAAGCCGGCAGGCAGGTTATTCCCTGGTTCGCCTGCCCAAACGGTTTCCTCATTGAGTTGCAGCTTTTCTTTACCGGGGTTACCAAATATCATGGCTCCGATCCTTCCATTGCCAATTGGCAAGGCTGCATTCCAGTTTTCAGCCGGTTCATCATACCACAGCTTCAGCGATTCTTTTGGCTGGCCCACACTCCAGGTAAGGGTAAGACCAAAAAGTATACTGAGTGCTGTTCTTTTTATGTTGAGTACATCAACCACCCTTCTTTAGATCTTTTAAGCCATCAAAAACAAGTTGTGCCACTGCTTTTGCCCCTTCCGGCTGGAAATGGGTATTGTCACTCTCTCCTTCAGGATATGCTTCATATTTACCGGCCGGGAGGTTCATAAAATAGTTATTGGTAACGTATTCCTTTCCTTTGGCAGTAAAGGCATCGATGGAGCGCTGGGTAAGGTCTATTACTTGAACACCGTATTCTTTAGCCACATCTTTTGCGGCCTGTGGGTAGTCTCCGTGCACATTTTCCAGTTGACCATCCTTCCAGGGATAATTCCGGTTTACCGGGGTGATCACTATGGGTATGGCCCCTTTCTGAAGAGTCTGTGTGATGTAGAGCCGCAGAAATTCTTTGTATCCTTCGATATCTACATAGCGTTCCGGCTTATGTTCTGCCGCATCATTATGACCAAATTGCATCATCACTATATCGTTCTTCTTCAGGTTATCATAGACGCTTCGCCACCTGCCTTCCTGAAAAAATGTGCGGGTGCTTCTTCCTCCCCGGGCCCTGTCGTCAACCACAACGCTATCACCGCGAACAATATGTTTTAATTTTTTCAGGCTATCTACTGCCATAAATGGCTGAAATACCTGCCCCCAACCGGTTACGGGATATCTGGTTTTCATGTAGTCTTTCCCTTCATCATAATTATCACTATAATCAGCTACGGTAGAGTCTCCAATCAGATATATGGTAACAATTTCCTGCTTTGCCAAAAAGGATGTCGCCAACAGGCCGAGTGTAATGACCAGTATTATTCTTTCTTTGTTATTCATTTGGGTCAGTCTTTTAAATATTGAACTAATTCAGGCAATTCACTATGTATTTCCTCCACTACAAGATCGCACACCCTAAAGGCTCCGTATGGTGAAAGATGGGTATCATCAGCGCGACCATCAGGCAACGACGAATATTCCCCCGGATTAATGTGAAGAAAAAGTTGTTTCGAACTCTCTTCTCCATAGTTAATCAGCAGTTCACGTGTTTTAGCCTCCAGATCAAGTAATGGCACTTTTTCTTCTTTAGCCACCTGACGCACTACATCCGGGTATTTACCGTGAGTATCGACGAGCTTTCCTTGTTCATCGAATTCCCTGCGAACGATAGGTGTTGCCAGCACTGGTTTTCCTCCTTTAGCACGGGTATCTGCTATATATTTCTTCAGGTTGGCTCTGTATGCAGTATCTGGGTCGGTGTAGCGTTTGGGGTCTTTGATTTTTTGATCGTTGTGCCCGAACTCGATAATCACGTAATCACCCGGACTGATCAGCGACAGTACCTTGTCCCATCGGCCTTCGTCCATAAAGCTTTTTGTGCTTCGGCCATTGACTGCATGGTTATCTATACGGATGCCGTCCTTTAAATACAAGGGAAAAACCTGGCCCCACCCCTTTTCAGGATTACCATTTTTAAAAGGTTTGTCAGCCACAGTAGAGTCGGCCACCAGGTATATGGTTACTTCATCGTTCTGCAGCAGAAAAGCTAACGGACTAAATAAAAGCAGCAGTATGAGGGTTTTCATCATTTATAATTATGTGGTTTTAATGGATACAGAACTATTTTACCTGAGCTTAACGGCCTTCTTTTTTACTTCACTCCCCATCTTAATCTGCTCTTTTTCAATTTCACTTTTATTAAAATGGATATTTTCTGAAGCGTTACCCAGCACACGTACAGCAGGTTGACTTCCTTCTTTGTAGTCCAGATTCGAGATATCTACATTGGTGCCATTAAAAATGGTAAGCGCATTGCCTTTTTCCTGCAGTATTTTCACATTTTTAAATGTTATCTGATCAGAATCAATTATGGTAATACCATTTTTTGCTTCCAATAAGGCATTTTCGAGCGTTACATTTTTTAGTTTCATTTCAGGGAGCCCCTGGAATAAGGCCGCAGTACCTGAACCGGTAGCGGTAATGTTCTTCATATAAATGTTCCTGAATGAAGGTGTCTCCTCAGTAACGGGCATTGGCTCCTGATCTGTCTCGGCTACCTCCTGCCCTTCTTCCAGTATGGGAGACTGGCCTCCGTAAAACATATTGAACCTGATAGCTTCTGTTGGTATATCAATCATATCAATATTGGAGATATAAATATTCTCTACTACACCTCCACGGCCGCGGGTACTTTTAAACCTGAGGCCTACATCTGTACCTATAAAAGTGCAGTTGGAAATATGGATATTTTTTACCCCTCCCGACATTTCACTACCAACCACGAAACCTCCATGGCCATGATACACTGTATTGTTTTTTACAATCACATTCTCTGTGGGTATACCACGCTTCCGGCCATCTTCATTTTTACCTGATTTGATACAAATAGCATCATCACCTACGTCGAAGGTATTGTTATAGATCAATGCATTTTTACACGATTCGAGGTCAAGGCCGTCGCCATTCTGCGAATACCAGGGATTGCGGACGGTCAGGTTTCTGATGGTAACATCTTCGCACATTAAAGGGTGGATGTTCCATGCCGGCGAATTCTGGAAAGTGGGGCCATCAAGCAATACCTTCTTACAATTGATAAAACTGACCATTACGGGGCGTAAAAAGTCTTTTACCGCTTCGAATTCTTCGCGTGTTTCATATGGGGGCACATTAAAATTCTTCACCAGTTTCTGGGCTTTTTCATAGGCCTCAGACGGGTACCATACTTTGCCATCTTCACTCACAATACCCCCTGACTTCAACAACTGTGCCCATTGGGTCGGCGACATTTTACCTTTTTTCACAGGTCTCCACGAGTCTCCGGAGCCATCAATGATCCCCTTGCCTGTAATAGCGATGTTTTCCAGGTCTTTTCCATAGATCGGTGACTGGCAACGGTAGGTATCCAGACCTTCGAAGCTGGTCCCTATGAGTGGGTATTTGCTTTTATCTTTACTGAAAACAATCAGTGCGCCCTGCTCTACATGCAGGTTGATATTACTTTTGAAAACAATAGGGCCAGTCAGCCATATACCTCTTGGCACAATAAGCTTGCCTCCACCTTTTTCAGAAAGGGCATCGATAGCCCGGGCAAAAGCCTGGGTGTTGTCAAATATGCCATTACTCACGGCATCGTAGTCTTTTATACTTACTGCATGGTCAGGAAAAGAAGGGGTGCTCACTTTGGGCATTTCAAATTCAACCCCTGCGTACATTTTATCCTCCTGACTTCTCCCCTGATGGTATGAAAGTACCAATAGCAACATGAATGCCCTCAATATATTCTTTTGCATACGAATTGTCTCTTTATTGTAGTAATAGTCTTGTCTATATAAGTTCTTTCCCTATTTCAAAGGGGTTACTCTAAACCAGTCGTAGTCAGCATAGCCTGAGTCGTTGATCTTATCCTGCCTAACGGCGAATATGCCAACTTTTGCACCTATCCAACGTCCTGGCACTGCTGTGAACTCTCCACCAACAGCTTTAAACTTCTTGCCATTTTCGCTGTAGCTGAACTGGCACCTGGCACCCTCCCGCACTTCTACCTTGAAATAGACTTCATTGTCTTTCAGCTTTGTAATGATCTCCTGCTTTTCTTCGTTGCCATGCCTTACATCGTTCGCCGTGGTAAAAGCGATATAAAGGCCATCTTTCTTGCTGACAAGGCTGATATGTGCATAGTCTTCTCCCATAACCAGCAAGCCTGTCTTCTCATTCTCCAGCTCTTCGTTGGGGTTGAAAGTCAATTTGGTCGTAGCCGCAAACTCCAGTGCAGGAAATTTCTGTAACAGCAGGTTAGGAGCTCCCCATAAGCTTTTTGCATCTTCGGGCAATTGATCGGTGTAAAGCCTGAGTTTTCCGGCTGCTGCGTTGGGAAATGCCCAACCAGCCTTCGGATTTGCATGCCATTGCCATTGTACCCCCAGCCTGTTGCCACTAAACTCATCTGTATCAGGAGGGGTTTGTTTGGGATAGCTTTTACCAACATTCGGTTTTTTGTAGATCATTACGGGCTGTCCTTTGCCATCGCCATCAAGGTCTTCACCGATCACCGGCCAGTCATTTTTCCAAACCATGGGTTGCAAATGCACTATGCGTCCATAGGCTTCTCTATCCTGAAAATGCGCAAACCAGGATTCACCTGATTCCAGTTCAACCCAGCCTCCCTGATGCGGGCCGTTAATGGCTGTATTGCCCTGATCCATCACTATGCGGTCTTCATAAGGACCGTATACATTTTTGGAGCGCAATACGGTTTGCCAGCCTGTAGGCACTCCTCCTGCCGGGGCAAAAATGTAGTAGTAGCCGTTTCTTTTATAAAATTTAGGGCCTTCTATCGTTGGGTGATTTTCGTGCCCGTCAAATACGATGGTGCCTTCATCTAGCAGCTTTGTGCCGTCGGGGCTCATTTTATTGACCACCAGAACACTTTTTATTCCTGCACGGCTACCGGCAAATGCATGTACTAGGTAAGCATTGCCGTTGTCATCCCAAAGTGGGCACGGATCTATAAGTCCCTTTCCTTCCTGCACCAAAACAGGTTCTTCCCACGGCCCTT
The DNA here is from genome assembly GCF_009711405.1 of Fulvivirga kasyanovii. Classification (GTDB taxonomy): domain Bacteria; phylum Bacteroidota; class Bacteroidia; order Cytophagales; family Cyclobacteriaceae; genus Fulvivirga; species Fulvivirga kasyanovii. The sequence goes on from NZ_SMLW01000673.1 coordinate 17,386, forward strand.
CAGCTTTTTTTGCCTTAACCATGTAAATGCCAAAATCCGGGTCACCGTAATAGATATAAAATTCGTTGTTATGATAACGAATGGAAGGAGCCCAAACGCCATTGCCATGTTGCGGCTTTGAGAAATGATCAAAAGGAGCCTGCCTATCCAGTGCATAGCCTATCAGCTTCCAGTTAACAAGGTCTTTGGAGTGTAGTATAGGCAAGCCGGGAATAGCATTGAAACTGGATGAGGTCATATAAAAGTCATCACCCACTTTACAAATGTCCGGGTCAGAATAGTCTGCGTACAGGATCGGGTTTTTGAATGTTCCGTTGCCCTGGTCTGCCACCCATACTTCGGACAGGTCATTATTCTGACCAAAGCCTGTATGGCCGACAGCAAAGGCCGCGGTAAATAATAGTATTGCTTTAAATAAGTTGTTGGTTTTCATATGCACTTTAGTTCTCCACATTATCATTAAGTTTTTGGTTGGGGTTCCAATCTTTAAATATCATTTCTAAAGTAAATTTCCCAAGATCATCTTTAGTCAGTTGGCGAGACCATTCCACGCGGGCACCTTTTGCTGCCCCTGGCCCGGATGAATTATACTCTGCATAGAATACTGTATTTTCTGCCTCCGGTTTATTCCAGTTGTGCCACCCTTCGGGCTTTATGTGCTTGCCCATTTCACAATTGATGAATACGGTTTGGGCATAAGGTCTCCAGGGTCTGCCGAGGTACACGCTTTGCTCAGGGGCATCTCCTGTTAATTTGCAGTTGATGAATACCAGCCCATAATCAGCGCCCTGATCAGTAGATGCTGCTGTAATATAGCTCCCTCCGTTTTTTGAAAAGATCTCGCAATTTTCAAAAACGGCAGTTGACCATCCGAAAATAAAATCGGTTGTACCTTCTATATAGCAGTTTTTGTAATATTGCCTGCTACCCTTGCCATGAGGATAAAGTGTATCCTGAAAACCAAGAAAACGGCAATTTTCGAATATCACCTTGTCTCCATCGATGCGCACCGCCACGGCTTGTCCTACAGGGCCTGAGGAATTTTCGAAGGTGATGTTACGAGCTGTAAAGCCTTCTCCAAAAACAAAAAATCCTGATGAGCCTGAGGTACCGATCTCTTCTCCAAACCTGTTGGTCTTGGAAGCGTAATCGTCATAGGTAATGGTTGTCTTGCTCACATCCTCGCCAATGAAAGTAACATTGGTTTTGGAGGCGGGAAGGATTAGTTTTTCCTTATACCGACCATTTTTGATGAAAATGCGGGTTTCATTCTTTCTCAGGTCCGGCACTGCATTGATGGCTTCCTGTATAGTTTTGAAATCGCCGCTTCCATCACCGGATACTATAAAATCGTAGTCTGCCCCAAATAAGGATGCAGAAACAAATAAAAATAAACTGCTCAGGATCAACTTCATTCGCTATGGCTGTTTATAACCTTATCGTACTCCAATGACGCCATAATAAACGGGCCTATGGCTTTGGGATCATTATCCCTTTTTTCTTCATTGATATAATACTCGTAAGTGCCACTTCTGTAAGGATCGCCTCCCAAACCTGCAACTGCACATACCTGAGTAATGCTTATGGAGCCATCATCTTCAGTTTTTATAAGATTTTTAAGCAGCCCCTCGTAAGCCTCAATACCATTTTCGGCAAACTTTTGGTCGAGATAGCCTTTTTCAACACCCTTTAGCAAAAAGTAAGCAAACATGGATGAAGCAGATGCTTCGAGGTAATTTCCTTCTTTTTCGCCCATATTCACTACCTGGTACCACAGCCCTGAAGTATCCTGATACTTTACCAGTCCGGCAGCCATCTTGTTGGCAATGTCAACAATCATTTGTTGCTTGGGGTGGTCTTCAGGCATATAATCCAGCACGTCAACCAGCGCCATAGCGAACCAGCCCATGCCACGCCCCCAGAAGTTCGGGGAAAGGCCGGTTTCTTTATCAGCCCACTCCTGCTCTCGGCTTTCATCCCATCCATGATAATAGAGGCCGGTTTCAGGATCATAGGCATATTTATCTATCAGATAGATTTGATTGGCAACGTCATCGAAAAGTGCGGGTTCGTCAAAATTTGCAGCATACTTTGCCAGGAACGGTGACCCCATGTAAATACCATCCAGCCACATTTGATGCGGGTATCTCTTCTTGTGCCAAAAACCTCCTTCGCTGGTACGCGGGTGCTCCTTCATCTGGTCTCTCAAAGTGTGAATTGCCACTTTATAGTTTTCTTTACCGGTTTCTTTGTACAGGTCAATCAGAAACTTGCCAGGATTTACCCTGTCGATGTTGTAGTCAGTTTGCTTGTAGGTTTTTATCTCTCCTTCCGCATTGATCATGGAATCTGCATAGGCAACGGCATAGTTGTAATACTTTTTGTCTCCGGTAGCTTCCGAAAGTTTCAGAAAGGAGGAACAAACAAGACCATTGGTATATTCCCATTTGGGCTTTGGCCTGAAATCAAGGTATTGTGCATCAGGAGTTCTTTTCATTTCCGAATCTGCCATTTTTACCGCCATCTCTTTACCACTTACTTTTGCAGTCACTGTGGTTGCCGGCACTTCGGCTTTTACCTCTTCTTTGCCCTGATCACCTCCTTTACCTGAGCATCCTGCCAGTAGCCCTACCGACACCATGATGACGGACATAGCTCCAAATCTCTTTGCCTCCCGCATTCCAAACTTCCCGGGGCCGGGGAATACATTGCTTCCTGTCTGCATATTTTGAGTTTTTCTGGTTTTTGATATTTCTATCACTTCACTAGTTGGTTTAAATAAACTTCTATATTGGTATATTCATTGTCTATCCCATATGCAACTGCATCGTTGCTGTCTTTGGGGTTGAGTCCATATTTGGTTTCCCATTTGTCGGGCATTCCATCATTATCTGTGTCCTCAGGGGCTTTTTTGGTTTTAAGTTCAGGCCACCCCCCTACGTCTTTTTGAGAGTCAATAATACCGTTATTAAAGCTGGCCGTGCCCTTTTTCACCTCTTCTACAATTCTTTTATCTACTGCATCCCTGCAATGGCTTGCCCCTGCACTTGCCAGAACGGATTCATAGGCTTCTTCGGCTGTTTGCGTATTTATAGGAATGGCCTCAAAAGGTTCTTCTGCTTTAGTGCTCTCAGGGTTTTCACATTGGACACCTCCGGCCCAGTTGTTTTCTGTTACTTTCTCGCTCCCTGCCACATAATTTCCATGTACATAAAATTTCCCATAGGGTTCGCTGGGGTTTACTATCCTATCTTTTATGGACTTTTTGGTAGCAGGCCCGGCTTTGTAGTAGTTGTTGACCATATTATATCTGCCTTTTTCACCACCATAAACACTGTTATGACCCCAGTTATAAATTACATTGTTCCTGAAATCAACAAGCTCTTCGGGACTGTTGGGTGTTGAAGATGAGCCGCTAAACCTGGGGTTACGGCTGCTATGGTGTGCTATAAGGTTGTGGTGAAAAGAAGTATTTACCCCGCCCCATATTCCACCATACCCATGGGCACCTTTCTTGTGGACTGACTGGCTGAGGCTTTCAGAAATTATACACCATTGTAGGGTAAAGTCTGAGTTTTTGTAAAAAGAAGCACATTCATCAGTAGACCAGCTTACAGAGCAATGGTCGATGATCACATTTCTATTTCCTCTGCCTTTGAAGGCATCATCTTCAACATGTTCTTCATCCCCAAGCCTGAAACGGATATAGCGGATAATCACATTATCGGCACTAACCCTTACCGGATAGTTTTTGATGCAAATGCCATCTCCGGGTGCCGATTGTCCGGCAATAGTAAGCTCTCCATTATCTATGGGTAAGTCTGATTCCAATGCGATATTACCGGAAACGGCAAATGTGATAATACGTGGCCCTTTCGCTTTAATTGCTTCCCTGAGGCTTCCGGGGCCAGAGTCATTTAGATTGGTCACGATCAGAACCTTGCCTCCACGCCCTCCGGTTGCATATTTACCAAAGCCTTCCGCCCCGGGGAATGCCAATTGCTGCGCACTTATTATAGCAGGCAGGAAAATAGCTCCACCGATAAGGACATTCCTGAAAATTTTTACTATTCGTAACTTCATTATTTATTCCACCCTTTCTAAAAATGTATTTACCTCATCCAGCACCATATCCGGGCTCCAGTTATCTTCTACAACTGGTTCTGTATAAGTTGTTTTGAATACATTGGTGATCGTGTACCCGACTGCTTCAGTTTCCGTAAGATAGCTTATCCAGTCTACTCTGCCGGATTTATCAGCTCCTTCACCTGTATTGGCATATTCGGCGTAGCGGACAGTCTTCTCGTTATCCGTGTTGCCCCAATTGTCCCAACCTGCGGGTTTTATGGCATCAGACATTTCACTGTTGAGAAACACAACCGCGGCATATGGTCTCCATGGTCTTCCCAATGTAGTTATTCCTTCCCCTTCACCGGTTATTTTGCAATTGTTGAATACATAACCATAATTAACATATGACTCGGTGGAAGCTGCGGTAATAGCGCTGCCTCCTTTGGTGTACAAATCACAATTCTCAAACCAGGCTGTAGCCGGGCCAAAAATAAAATCCGTAGACCCTTCGATATAGCAGTTACTAAAATATTGCCGGGACCGGCCTCCGTACATGGTGTCCTGATAACCCAGGAACCTGCAGTTTTCGAAAACTGCCTTATCTCCACTGATATACACCGCTAATGCCTGACCAACAGGGCCGGAAGAATTTTGAAAAGTGATGTTCCGGGCATAAAAGTTATCTCCATGCCAGTAGCTGGATGCAGAGCCGCTGGTGCCATACTCCTCTCCTGTGTCCTCATTGACCTTGGAGGCATAGTTGTTATAGGTAAGGACTACCTTTTCAGCGTCCTCACCTATAAGTGTCACATTATCTTTCTTCTTTTCTAATGTAATGACCTCTTTATACACACCATTTTTGATGTAAACGTAAGTTCGTTCTTCTTTCAAAAATAGAATAGCATCAAGCACTTCCTGCACGGTGGCAAAGTCACCGGAACCATCCTGGGCCACCACGTAGTCATAGGTAACCGGATCTTCCTCAATGGTATTGGTGTCTTTCCCATCATCTTCTCCACAGCCTGATAATATTATACCCGGTAAGAGTAGTATAAACAGACCAAATACCTTCTGTTGGATCATTTTTGCCCGCTTGTTATTTCAGATACCAAACTGTTCAGGTAAACTTCGATGTTTTCATACCCTGTACTCAGGTCATGACCATTGGCTTCAAATTCGGCAGGGTTAAGCCCCATTTGTGTTTTCCAGCTATCAGGCATGCCGTCTCCGGAAGTATCCACCGGGGCATCTTTTGAATTTAAAACAGGCCATCCGCCTACATCGCTTTGAGTATCAATAATGCCGTTGGTGCTACCATTAGAACCTTCGTAAGTATAATTTCCATTCTTCACATCACTGAGAATATGCTCATCTACCGCATCCCTTACCAAAGAGGCACCACCATAGGCCAATACTTTTTCGTATGCCACTTCCGCAGTATGGGTATTTACATTATTTCCGATATCGTGGGGTGCATCAAGGCGCATATTGGCTTTATCTTCTTCCGAAATGGTACCATAGCTACCATGAAAGTGAGGGTAAACACCATGGGTCCAGTTATCGTTTGTGGCCAGGGTGCTTCCATGTATGTAATTGCCATCTATATAAAATTTGCCCCAGGTATCGTACACATCGGTACCTTCGACCTTGTTCTTATCAATAGCAATTATCCGGTCGTCTTTAGAGCTTGAAGTGGCAGGACCGGCTTTGTAGTAGCAATTTACAATGTTTACATTCATGGCTTCACCTCCGTAAGTACTATTACCGCCCCAATTGTACATTACATTATTTCGCAGGTCCACAAGATCCGTGAGCGCAAATGCATCACCGGCCGGCTCACCCAGTCTGGGGTTTCGGCTATCATGGTGTGCGAGCAGATTGTGATGGAACGAAGCATATTTGCCCCCCCAGATTCCGCCATAGCCATGGGCTCCTTTACCATGCACTGAGTTTCTCAGGCTTTCTCCAATTATACACCACTGAACAGTAGTATTCTCATTAGCATAAAACGATACACACTCATCGGTTGACCAGCTCATAGAACAGTGGTCTATAATAATATTTTTGTGAAACCGGCCACCCAGGGCATCCCCTTCAACCTGTGCCTCATCCCCCATTCTAAACCTCATGAAGCGGATGATTATATTGTCGGCAGCAATAGTTACCGGATAATTTTTAATAGTAATACCATCTCCCGGAGCGGTTTGTCCCGCGATAGTGACATCTCCGTTATGTATCTTGAGTTCCGAGTTCAATTCAATGGTACCAGATACTTTAAAAAGAATGTACCGTGGGCCACTGGCTTTAATGGCAGCCCTTAAGCTTCCGGTACCCGCATCGTTCAGATTAGTGACATAAATCACTTTACCACCCCGGCCTCCGGTAGTATTTCTGCCAAAACCTTCGGCACCCTCAAAAGCGTAGGCATCTTCATTTACCGGAATGGAATCCTGTACGTCGGTTGAATCCGGATCAGTAGTGGTAGTAGTATCTCCTACAGAAGTGGTATCCGTGCCAGGACCGGGCTTAGGATCAGAATCGTCACTTCCGCAATTAGCCAGAAAGATAAATAAGGATAGGGCGAGAAATAAGCAGAGTTTATTGAATGATCTCATGAATGTGTTGTGGTTAAAAATTAATCAAATTTGGGGTAAAGCCTGCCAGACAATTATGATAGAGTAAAAAAGATGCGCCCTGTTTTTCAAGGACACATCTCGTACATATGAAGAAAATTTAACTATAGTCCCGGCCTCCATCTTGGGTCTCCCGCACTGTTCGCCGCAGAGAAGCCTTTATCCTTAATGTTATAATCCACGTTCTCCCTGTCAACCCAAAGGTCATCCGCTGTGCCACTGTAAATGAACGACGGGAAGCCTGCAATGTCATTCCCGGAAAAGGAGAAATCTGAAGGACTCCAGGTATTGATGATATCGAAAGTAGTGGCTCCCAGGCCTTCAGTACCTTTCACCGCATAAACCTCTGATCCGCTCATATCCCAACCTGGCCCCCAGATAGTATTATAAATTTTAATACCTCCGGTTACGTCGTTTTTACCTGCGCCTCCTCTCCATCTGAACATCTGGCGACCTGCTTCCGGGGCTTGATCTATGGTACAGCTCTCAATAGTAATGGAACCTGTATTTGTTCTACTCGCCAGGAAGTACTGAAACTTGGAGAATGTAGAGTTTTGAAGCAAAATATCCCCGGCAGTCCAGCCGTCAGTGTCTACATAAAATGCAGCATATCCATTAATACTATCAGCTACAGAATTCACTATTGAATACTTGTCTATAGTACCAGTACCTCCTTTGATTCTTGTAATGCCTCTATGCGAGTGAATTTCGCAACCATCAAATTTTATTTCACCTATTGTACCTGACACTGAAATATTAAAGACATAGCCGCCCCCAAAATCACCATGAATAGCAACATTTTTAAATACCAAAGAATCTATTGAAGCTCCATCTGCGATATCATAATTTCCGCTCGCAGTATGAATAAGCGGCAAAGCTGGCGTAAATCCATAACCACTAATAATCAGTACCGAACTATTAAAATTATACCCATTAGCCTGGTAGGCCCTTCCCGGCTCTATTATTACCACAGCACCATCTTCAATATCACCCAGAGTATCGGCCAGGATATTCTCATTTTCTATCCCTGAAAGGTCATAGACAGGGCGATCCCCAAATTCTAAAGGTGGCTTGGTAGTATATACTTCCCAACCTCTCAAAGTCTCTCCTGAATAAATGGCTATCTGATATGTAGTACTGGGACTTAAACTGCCAATAACAGCCTCATTTGCATCTATCTGTTGCTCCGTTAAATCAAACTCAAACAATGGAGTCGCCAACCTAAGGTCACTGGCTGCAAATACTTTCACTCCATCAATCAATTCGCCGGAAGTTGACCAGAATACTCTTGCTCTTGTATCTGTCACATCAAATTGCATATTTGGTGTTCCCTGATTTGATGGGTATTTTTTGGTTTTTACCGAACCCAAATCAGATGGTCTACTATCATACTGAGGATCCGCCGCATGGGCCGTGGCTCTAACCTGATAAGTTGTGTACCATAGCAACTCCTCCCCAACCTTCTCTTCATTTATTATGAAATAGCTAGTGTCAGTTGCAAATGTATAATCAGTCGTCTTGAATGAATCACGGCTTACCTCAATAGTATAAGAAACGGCCTCCTTGAGTTTACCAATGTCTACAATGATGGTGTTGCCTTCTGATTGCAGTACTTCATTTAAAACCGGGCTAAACAATCGGGTTTTCTCAAATACCTCCTCATCATCTTTACAGGCAAAAATTGCCAGCATACCTAGCAGGAGGATACCTGAAGTTTTATAAATTTTTGATCTGATATTTTTCATTTTATGAGTCTTTTAAGTTCTTAGAAACCATATCCGTCATTTTGTAATACACCCAGACTATTGTCTATGCCTATAGTAGGTATTGGGAAGATATATCTTACCGGGTGTGTATATCTGGCCCAGTCTCTTGTGATCCACTCTCGATAATTATTTGGCTGACTTGAATCAATTAACCCCTCTATCCAATTTTCTTGTCTCCAATTGTCAATATCTGGTGGAATGGCTTTAGAATAAAGATCATATATAACCAATGTTCCATCAGGCTCATTCCGTACATACAAGTATTGTGGTAAATCACCGCTATCTACTTCGTCAGCCATTTTTTTCAGTCCGGCAACGGTCGCCTGTACTTTTGCTGAATATAAGTTCCAGCGAATAAGCTCATATTTTCTGATCATCTCACCTCCAAATTCCCATGCTCTTTCATCTACGATGGCATTAAAGAAAGATTCTTTGCTAGCTGAAACTGTATTGATATAGCTATCAACTTTCTCAGCCCAAACCGCATCAGGGAAAGCTCTTTGCCTTACTCTGCGAAGCATTTCCTGCGCTTGTCCGGTAGGTCCATTCAGTTCATTTTCGGCTTCTGCATACATGAGTAGCACATCGGCATAGCGCATCATAGGCCAGTTAATACCTGTACCCTTTGATGTATTGCTTCCTGGAGCTTTTTCCAAATAAGCCCTGCTCCACTTACCCTGAGCTATACTGTTTATACCAACCAATTCCTGAGGTTCCAGGTCTTCTTTGGAGGGAGTCTCGTTAGGGTAAAGATATAATGCACATGTCACATCTCTGCGCTGATCCGCTTCGTCAAATGAATAAAAATATGTTGGGGGAATATTCATGTAATTATTACCGGTACCATAAGGTCCAGACTGTACTGCTACGCCAATATTCCAGCCTACATCACCCTCTCCTATTGCAAATGGCACTTCAAAGAGCACGTCAGAATTAACAGGGTTTATGAATTTTGACTGGTTTAGAAAAACCTGTCGATAATCCTGTGGTAATTGGCGATCCTTAAGCTGTATCAGTTTTCCAGTATATTGACGAGCTGTATCATAATAAGCCAAGTAGTCTGAAGCTCTATCCATGGTCATGTCTGGCTTAAGAAACCAGCCTCCTCTTTGCAAAGACAATCTGGCAATCATACCCAATGTATATTCCCGGTTGACCTGCTCAATACCATACGGTGTCTGATCGGCCCAATACATGTTCGCTTCAGCCTCAATCATATCGTGTATTACAGATGACAGTATTACATTCCGGTCTTCTTTGGGTCGGTTAAACTCAACGCCTGCTTTCGGAGCTTCAGTTATAAAAGGTATATCCCCAAAATAGAAGGTCAGCATACTGTACCAATAAGCACGCAAAGTATACGCTTCACCCAGCAAATGACTCATATCAGCAGCGAGCACTTGATCTTCTGAATTATAGGCTTTGCTGGCGAGAATACCCTCAATAGCAATGTTAGCATCCCGTATGGCTTTATACCCTATGTCCCACACATAATCGAGATCTCCGTTGTTTTCCTGAGCGTTGAGGTCCCATATCTGGTAGCGAGCCGCGTCACTAGCCCAGCCACTATTGTGTTCTATGTCGGTGTTGCCAGTCATGTTATTGGATAACCGTGATCGAAACCCGTCATGACTGAAGTGAACATAAATAGCATTTACTCCTCCTCGGGCATCTTCTGCATTTGAAAAGACGTATTCACTATCAAAAGTTGACAATGAGGCGGGCTCCAGATAATCATCACAGGAGGCCATGATAAAAGCCAGGGTAGTTATTATTAAATATCTTAATTTCATATCTCTGTATTTTTTCACTTAAAAAGTAATATTCACACCTACGGTATATGACCTGCTTCTTGGGTATGCTGAATAATCAACACCGGGTGTTAATGCAGGATAAGAGCTGCTTCTTGTAGTACTCACCTCAGGGTCGTAACCTGAATAATTAGTCCATAATGCCAGATTATAACCTGTTGCATATATCCTGACCTGAGATAGCTTTACCTTTGAGATCAATTCGACCGGCAAGGTGTACCCCAATGTCAGTGTATTGAGCCTGATAAAGGATCCATCTTCTACTGCCCAGTCCGTCAGCACCGCGGTAGCAGTACCAAATGAATTGTTACCACTCCACATACTCTTTCCCGCATTCATCTCCCTCAATTGCTCAAGGTCTGTTACTTCCTCTCCCGGAGTACCGGTGTAGGATCCATCTACATCTATGTAGGTAAAGCGGTTATCAGGATTCATGGTATTCAGCATATTACTGTAAGTAGTACGATAATACTGGTTAAACTCTATTTTGCCAGTGTTATAGATGTCATTGCCATAAGACCAGTTGAAGAATATGGAAGCATCAAATCCTTTGTACCTGGCGTTGAAGCCAAAGCCACCCTGAGCCTTGGGAAGGGCATTGCCAATTACTTGTCTGTCATCGCTATCAACATCTCCATCACCGTCCAAATCCTTTATTTTCATATATCCGGGTCTCAAAGAAGTGACTCCAAGCACACTGCTGTTATCTACAACACCTTCTTTCAGCACATATTCACCAGATGACGCATCCATTTCAAAATCATCAACAGTATACATTCCCTCATGTACATAGCCGTATATAAGTCCTATAGTCTCTCCAACCCGCAAAAGAAAATCATTCCTGTCCTTTAGGCTTGTACTGGCCCAATCAGACTGAAAAAATCTCTCATTAGTGCCATCTAACTCTTCAATTTTTCCTTTGTTCAGACCGAAATTGATATTGGCAGAAAGTGAAAATTCATCATTATCGATAATATACCCTTCAAGTCCCAGTTCGATACCTCGATTGGAGGTGCTTCCAATATTGTCCCACTGAGTTTCGAAACCTGAATTTGGTGGAATTGCTTTATCCAACAAAAGATCCGTAGTGGTGTTATAGTAAGCATCGAAACTACCAGTGATCCTTGCTTTGAAAAGAGAGAAATCAAGCCCCGCATTTCTACTTATAGTTGTTTCCCATATTAGAAAAGGGTTATACAATACTTTTGATTCAGGCGAATAGTAGAGATGAGACCCTCCGTTACCAAATCCTGGTCCGTTATTCTCCTGAGCCGAGAAAAGGAATCTTGACGCATTTCTATCTACCTTATCGTTACCGATTTCCCCATAACTCAGTCTTAACTTTAACTGATCTACAAAATTCACATTAGACATAAATGCCTCTTCGGATAGCTTCCATCCAACTGCCACTGCCGGGAAAAAACCTACACGTTTGTCTTTAGCAAATTTACTGTTGGCATCTCTCCTGAAAGTAGCAGTCAACATAAACCGGTCGTCCCACTGATAATTTACCCTACCAAAAAGGGAAAACTTATTATCTTCAGTGGCTTCTGCTGTCTGGTAGCGAAGCTCTCCTTTTCCTAATTGCATGTTCGCAAACATTTCTTCCGGTGTGATGGATACTCTGAATTCTTCCTGGCGTACAAAAGAACTCTCGCCTCCGTTTGAATTAATTTCCTGACCGACGAGCAGGTCTAATTTGTGTCGTCCCAGATCTTTAAAGCTATACCCTACCGTATTATACCATCGGTATGACCAGCTATTTCGCTCCTCAATTGTGCCTAAAGGCAGACTACTTCCTTCCTTTTGAGATTCACCGGTCAATGGCCCATAAAACCTAAGATTTTCCCTATAATTACTTTGCCCATTGACTACGGTTTTAAATGTAAGATTGTTTGTTGCATTCCAGGACAGTCCACCATTAAAAGCATAGTTTTTATCCGTACGCTTGCGCCAGTCTTGCTCTGCCAGCTCAGTAGGGTTTATCAGAGTTAATAAAAAAGACTGGTAATCATCGTTGGTATCTAGTGAGTTGAGATCAATATCAAGTTCATCGGCGATACCATTAACCGGCCGCGTAGTTATGGCATCCTTCACACGAAGCTGAGAGCTTCCGGAGGTCCCTGAACCGTCTGTTATCGAATAAGTAACTCTTGTTCCAAAATCAAATAAGAGATTATCTGAAATATTCTGACTCAACTTCAAGTTAAGGGCATTTCTCTCATATCCTGAGCCTGAGATGAGTCCTTCCTCACTATTGTTGGTAAGACTAAGGGAAATTTTTGTATTTTCAGAGCCTCCACTAAGACTAACATTATGATATTGAGAAAGCTGGCCTCCACCAAAAAGTTCATCCTGCCAGTCTGTTCCTGCCTTGTTTTTGTATAATTCCAGATCCTCATATTTACCGTAGTACTTTTCAAATTTCTCAACATCCTGCTGCGATTTTAGTTTAGCGGTTTCATAATTAGCCATTACATAGTCGTAGGGTGATAAAACCTCGTACTTACGATTTTGAGGCAATTCATTATACTTGGCAAAGCCATTATAGTTGACTGATACCCTTCCGGCCTTTGGTTTTTTGGTGTTGATGATAATTACTCCGTTGGCCGCGCTTGCACCATAAATGGCAGTTGCAGCAGCATCTTTCAACACATCTATACTTGCTATGTCAGTAGGCGGAATATCACGTATGCTACTCATGATAAACCCATCCACAACGTATAGAGGAGAGTTATCCTGCGTTACGGAGCCTCCTCCTCTTACGCGGATCACAATTTCGGCATCCGGAGAGCCATCCGTAGTCTGAACCCGCACACCAGGCAGGCGACCGGTAATCGCTTCTGCGGCACTGGCAACAGGTATTTTTTGAAGGGTTTCTGCCGAAACTGAGGCAACGGATCCGGTAAGGTCAGATCTTTTCATTGTACCATAGCCGACGTCCACAATCTCTATTTCAGCAAGCTGTGTGATATCCTCCTCCATCGTAATATTAAATGAAGTCTGATTTCCCACACTTACTTCCTGAGGCTTCATGCCGATAAAAGAAAACACCAGAGTGGCATTTCCTTTTACGCTGATCTTAAATGCGCCGTCGATATCGGTAACAGTGCCATTGGAGGTGCCTTTCTCAATAACCGACACACCTGGCAGCATCTCACCGTCCGCGGCCTTAACTGTTCCGGAGACAGTAACGCTTTGCGCGTAACCGAATACAGGGCCAAAAATGGCAACTCCTGTAAGGATCAGAGCAGTTAATGATTTCTTCAATAGGAGAGTAGTTTTACTCATAGTGTAGTGAGGTTTAAGTGTTTAATCTTGCGTAAAATGTGCAATCGATTGCATATTAAGAAAAATATTATGCACCTCAAAATAAAAGTTAACAATTTTATAACACAGCCGTTTTAAATACTGCAAAAGGACTATTGAAGAAAATTTTATATTTCAATAACCTGACATCACCGAACTTTTTATTGAGAAAAATGCAAATATTTTTCATAAATTGTGCAAACGTTTGCTCAATCTTAAACTTTCGGCCTATATTGTCATATCATAGCTCTGACAACAGGTAAGCTCTTTCAGCTAATAAAAGCACCTTATTAACTTCAATTGAAAGCACATGGCAACAAAAACCACTATACATGACATAGCCTCATTTCTTAATATAACCGCCTCCACAGTTTCCCGGGCATTGAACAACAATCCTCGAATAAGTGAAAATACCCGCAAAGCAGTATTAAAAGCTGCTAAACAGTTAAATTATCAACCTAATAATATAGCTGCTGCACTCAGAAATGGAAAAAGTAATCTCATAGGTGTGATTGTGCCAACGGCAGACCGGGCATTTTTTGCCTCCGTAGTAAGGGGGATAGAAGAAGTTGCCAACGAGCTTGATTATAAAATAATCATATGTCAATCGTATGATGACTATAACAAGGAAATACAAACCGTAGAAGCACTGGCAAACGCCCGGGTAGATGGCGTTATAGCCTCTATTGGTAAAGAGACTTTAAACTTTGAACACTATAATGCTTTACTCAATAAAGGCATTCCCATTGTTTTATTTGACCGTACTACTGACCAGTTAGCTGTAAACCAGGTTATGATAGATGATTACGAGGGTGCATATGAAGCTGTCAGCCATTTGATCAGTGAGGGTTGTAAAAGAATCGCACACTTTACGAGTCCCATCAAAATTAGTATCTATAAAGAACGCCTGAGGGGCTATACGGATGCATTAAAAGATCATGGAGTGCCCTTTGATCAGGATTTGGTCCTGGAAAGCAATCTTCAGTTGGAGGACGGCAGACAGAGTATGCTACAACTTTTAGAGCTTAGAGAAATACCCGATGCCATATTTTCAGCCAGCGACTATGGTGCAATGGGTGCTATGCAGGTATTAAAGGAAAAGAATATTAAAATACCTCAGCAAGTCGCACTCGTCGGCTTTGCCAATGAACCTTTTACTTCTTTTACCGACCCTACCTTAACCACTGTAGACCAGCTCAGCCTTACCATGGGACACGTCACCGGCAAGCTTTTTTTCGATCAGCTCAACAGCCAGGATAAAAACGGCCCGCAACGCATGCAAAAAACCATCTTAAAGCCTAAGCTAATCGTCAGGCAGTCTTCGTTGAGGTCTTCTCTGGAGGGTAGCTATTAACCCGATCTACCGGCTACCGCTTAGTGTTCTTCAGCTTCTTTCTGGCCTCTCCAAATACCAGTTTAATAAAGCGTAAACATGATATTTATACGTTATTGAACAGCTTTAAATCGTATTTGCTAAAATCGGAAAATGAAGGAACCAAAGCCATTTGACCGTGTGTGCTTTTTATTCTAAATATTTACTATTCCATAATTATCCTTTAACTCAACCTTCGATTCCAGTGACTGAATAGTCGATTGTGTAAGTAGTAAAAATATGATGAAAGCACTGTTTGCACTAATGCGCTCCTGGATAAGTAGCTGAAATACATCAAACCTGATCCGGAGCAGTTCCTCCAACAGCAATTTCAATTCGCCAGGTGAGGCGTTTTCATAATATGATTTGCTGCTAATAGATATTACCTTCTCATAGTATTCATCAATCTTATCTTTTCTTCTTTGTTTAAGTTTATGATAAATGGTGGAAGCGGCACCCGCAGATACTGCAAGAACAGAAACAAATACTCCTACCAGCTCGGCATACCTCTCCCAAAACGTAGGCTGGTTGCGATCTAAATAGGCCTTGGTACCCGCATGCAAAGGGAATAGAAACGTGTGGTTATCAAAATCCTCCTTAAGTAAAGCAAATTCAAAGTTATGGCGAGCCAGTTGTGCCCTGGAACCATAGATCCACTCCACCATGTCATAAATATCATCTGAATCCGCTTGCTTATTACTGATCAGCACATCATACACGGCCAGGGTACGTACAGGTGTTCCTGAGAAGTTGTCGAAAATTCCCTTGGGGATAGTAAAAGGAACTGCCTGCGAATACCTCAGACAGAAACCGTCGATTACCGAACCATATTCATAGCCTTCGGCATTGAAATCGTAAATCTTTAAACCGTTTTGCCACTGCATGATCTCATTGATAACGGGGCTGTTAAGCGAAGACAGGAGCATGATGACATCAGCATTCTCCACAGCCCGGCGCAGGTTTTTGGTTTCTCCGTGCTTTTTTATGTGGTGCGCATGCAAGGGTGTAAGTCTCAGCATATCCAGAAATTTTTCCATAAGCTTTTGCTCTTCATTTTTATCTATAATGAAAACCACATTCCCATTCACCAGTAGCGAGTCCAGGTTATGCTTTCCTTCTTTATATAGGGTGAGCAGCACTTCAGGAAACAGAGGCATCACGGTTCTTATGTTTGGATAGGAATCATCGATGGCTATAGAATTTTTGACAAGGCCAAAATCTGCTTCCCCGGAATTGACCTTCTCCAGTATGGAGCGTTCCTGCCAGGTAGTATCTACTTTTACAGACATTTTGGTGCCGGCACTTTCGAGGGATTTTTGCAATGGATATATTACCGAATTAGCCGGTTCACCTGCATCTTCAGCATGTTCGGAAATGATGGTAAAGGAGTGATTTCTACCACACCCGAAAGGCAAAAATGAAAGCATGATAAAGGCAGGAATCCAAAAATAATTTTTTCGCATATAACAAGTATTATTTAATAACCGGAAATCCGGATATTCTCGTCTGATTTATTTTTCGCCACAAACCAAGAAATACAACCTGAAGAAAATCTGAATTTTCATTATGCAAGAGCAATGTTGCGTGAAAAACAGTAAAGAGCAGGACGAAGAACAGTACTGCAACAGGTCCTGCTGAGAATAAAGGTTTTACTCAAAAAATGGTACAGGAAAAATACCAACAACGAGGAAATAAAGCAGACAATATATTAGCAACTCATTATCAGCTATTTAACGTTTAGGAAAGCCCATAAAATATTTTTTCAACTAAATTTCCGCTTCTACAGAAAATTCAGATTTTGTTCAGAATCAGTTCTTTTTATTGCACCGTAATCAATGACAGGTAGATGTAAATGAAGCATCACTTGCTGACAGAAGGATCGAAATATTTAAAAACCTGAATGAAGTTTTTCATCAGGAGTTAGTAAGATCCAGTTTTTTAAGTAAAACAGGTATCCCCATTACATGTTGCGCTTAATACTTGATTTAGAAACCTACCCCAGAATAGGTCAAAGGTATTATGAACATGAAAATGGTATTATTGTTAAAAATTTTCAGATATGGGATGTTATTGGTTGGCCTCTTACCGACCCTTACCTTCTCTTTTGGCACCCCGGCCAATACAGCAAACTATAGCGATAATGGGCTAAAGCTCGTGCAGCAAACACGCTCTGAACAGCAACATGCCATTACCGGGCAGTCCCTGCATGTACTCAGCAGCCTTTTTGATATAGAAGAAAGCGCTGAGGAAGATCTTAATGATAATGTTAATACAACCGTCACTGGTAGCGAAAACCAAGACCATTCTTTTGTCTTATGGTCAGGTTTAAATACCAGTCCAGGCACACCTTTGCACCTGGTCCGGTATTATATTCTCTATTGCTGCCCAAAAATTCCTTCATCCCAGTCCTGATACGATCTATCGTTTCCTTATCTATGGTCTCATAAGCCCCCTTTTAAAGGGTGTCCGACCTCTCATTTAGTAAAATCCCCATAATTCAATCCTGCCCAGGCAGGACGATACTCTATTAAACAAAAAGCCTTTCTCTGAAAGGTCCTGACTAATGATACAGTTCATAGCCAGGCTTACACAATTTTTTTTCGAACCAACAAAAGATAAAATACAGATGAAATTTTATTCAACTATTCTATTGCTATTGATTGGCAGCGCATTATATGCACAGGAAAATACATATCATAAATCAAGCGCCTGGTTTTCGGCTATTGGAGATGTTCATATCAACAATAAGTTCTATGGAAAAACAGAGGCCCACATCAGAAGGACCGGCTTTACCGACCACTGGCAACAGCTTCTTATAAGGCCTTCAATACATTATAAGCTAAATAATACAGTGGACTTTGCTCTCGGGTACACTTTTATAAGAAACTACTCTTATGCACCGTACAGCACTCCAATTGACAAGAATGAAAATAATATATGGCAGCAGGTCATACTAAGCCATGCAAGTGGTAAAGTGAAATTCAAGCACCGGTTCAGATATGAAGAGCGGTTTATAGACAAGGTAGCAGAAAAAGGCGGAAACCTTGAAGTAGATGGCACATCCTTTACTACCCGATTCCGCTATCGGTTTACTACTTCGTTCCCTCTGGTAAACATCGGGGAAAAGCATGAGTTGTCAGCCCAGCTTTTTGATGAAATATGGCTCAATCTGGACGACAACAGGATTTTACCCTCAAGGTTTAACCAGAACTGGTTTTATGCCGGTCTGGCCTTCGAGGTCAATCCAAAAGCAACTGTTGGTATAGGTTATCTCAACGACCACCTGGCGCTTTCAGGTGACAACTTTGAAACGAATAACATCCTTCAAACTACACTATCATATCACTTTTAAACAACTATAAATTTTAATTGCAATTTCAAATGAAACACAATTTTCTTGTACTGATCACAATTTTTTATTGCGCTGTATCCTGTAACAGTGATGATGAAGGAGTTTCCCATACTGAAGAATGGAGCTACAATGGGGAAACAGGCCCGGACCGCTGGGCTGAAATTGAAAAAGAAAGCGAATGCGGCGGTGCATTTCAATCACCTATCAATATACTACAAACTCAAACCGACAACACATTGCAGCCGCTCGACATTCATTATGATGCAGGCATAAAAATCAGCAATGTGGTGAATAATGGCCATACGGTTCAGTTCAATTTCGAAGCTGGTAACTATATCACGCTCAATGGTGAAAAATATAAATTGAAACAGTTCCACTTCCACGAACTTTCTGAGCACACGCTAGGTGGAGTTCACTTCCCTATGGAGATACATCTGGTACATGTCAGCGATGCAGGAAAGTATGCCGTACTCGCAATATTGACAGAGGAAAGTGCCACTGGTAGTGACCAGTTTGATTTTCTTGACACCTACCTCCCCCTTGCCGTTGAAGAAAGCAAGACTGTTAACAGTGCCTACAATATGAATGAGGTGCTTCCCGGTGAAAAGCAATATTTCACATATACAGGTTCTTTGACCACTCCTCCATGTACGGAAGATGTGCAGTGGTTCATCTTTAAAACTCCGGTTGAGGTTCCGGTGGGCTTAATAGAAAGCCTTCATGATGCCATGCCGGCCAACAATTACAGGCCCACGCAACCCCTCAACGGAAGGATTGTGAAAGAGTCTGTATAAATAACTTACAAAAATACAGAGGGTTAAGGCAAGTGCAATGGATCGTAGTTGTCTTAGCCTTTCTACTAAACCAACAATAACTATTTAACTATTATGAAACGTAATTTTTTGATTTTGATCGCTGGTTTTGCTTTTGCAACATCATGCAGTACTGAAAAGAAACAAATAGAAGAACAGCAGGAGCAGCAAATACCTACCGAAGAGGCAAATAAAAAGAAAGAGTGGAGCTATAGTGGAGAAACCGGCCCCAACCACTGGGCAGAATTTGAAAAGGGCAACTGCGGGGGCAAGTTTCAGTCTCCCATTGACATCCTTGAAACAGAAGCAGACAGCACACTACAGCCACTGGATATTCACTACAGCACGGACACAAAAATCCATGAAGTGGTAAATAACGGCCATTCTATACAATACAATTTTGATGGGGGAGACTATATCACGCTGGGTGGTGAGAAATACGAATTAAAGCAGTTTCACTTTCACGAGCTTTCAGAGCATACCATTAAAGGGGTACACTTCCCTATGGTTATTCACCTTGTACATGTAAGTGAGAGTGGAAAATACGCCGTGTTTGCGGTAATGGCAGTGGAGAGTGAAGACAACAGCCCAGCATTTCAATTTCTTGACGGCTACCTGCCTCTCGCAGTGGATGAGAAAAAGCCTGTTAATGCCACTTTTAACATGAATGATGTTATCCCTGAAAAAGAGCAATATTATGCCTATACCGGATCGCTGACTACTCCGCCATGTACCGAAGGAGTGCAATGGTTCATTTTCAAACAACCATTGAATGTTTCTTTAAAAATGATCAATGACCTTCGCGCGTTAATGCCAGTCAACAACTACAGAAATGTTCAGCCCCTTAACGGCAGAGTTGTTAAAGAGTCTTTGTAAATTGTGTTTAGGTTGAATAGTGGGAAAGGGGGCTTGCTCCCTTCCTGCTGTTTGTATATGATCTCGAGCCTCTGGCTATTGAGGTCTGCAATACTGTTGAAATAGACGGTTGAAAACAAATTATTTAAAGTTACCATTGATCTTGTACGGTGAAAATCCTGATTGTTGAAGACGAAGAAAATCTGGCCAAAAGTATAGCCGCCTACCTCAAAAACGAGAGTTTCTTATGTGAATATGCATTTACATTCCCTGATGCTTTGGAGAAGATAAGTGCATTTGACTATGATTGCATTCTGCTTGATATCACACTCCCTGGTGGCAGTGGCCTCCAACTACTACAGGAACTCAAAAAAATGAATAAAACCGATGGTGTACTGATCATCTCGGCCAAAGACTCTCTGGACGACCGCCTAAAAGGGCTTAAACTGGGAGCTGACGATTATCTGCCCAAGCCCTTTCATATGGCTGAGCTGGGTGCCCGGGTACATGCCATAGTGCGGCGGCGCAAATTTGAGGGCAACGATATCGTCAGGTTCGAAGAGATACTGCTTGACCTGGCGGCAAAGGCTATCCACGTAAATGGTGAAAAAGTACCTTTGACCAAATCAGAGTTTGACCTGCTCCTGTTTTTGATCTCTAATAAAAACAGGGTGGTCTCCAAAATGGCTATCGCAGAGCACCTTACGGGTGATGATGCCGACATGATGGACAGTTTTGATTTTATCTATGCCCACATTAAAAATTTAAAAAGAAAGCTGACCGCTTGCGGTTGCAAAGACTATATCAATACCGTTTACGGCCTGGGCTACAAATTTTCATTATGAGACTCCTTCAAAAAAGCTTTCGCAGCCAGATTGTCTATAAGGTACTGTTGGTGCTGCTGAGCATTCCGTTATCTATTACTTTTATAAGTTATATCATAGAAAATGAGGTAGATGAGCTTCTACTGCTTTATCGCGACGAGTTTATTGACCATGTAAAGGACCTGGAAAACCTGGAAACAGACCTGGTGGTGCTAAATAATGTAGTACATGAAATTGACCTGATGGAGTTTAATGATGCTCCATACAAGGATACCTATAAAACCATTTATGAGTATGACAGCATCCATGATCAAACGCATCCTTTCCGCACACTTACTTCTAAGGTTATCATTAAAAACAAGCCTTACCTGCTTACGGTACGGTCTTCCCTTGTAAACAGCGATGGGCTTGTGCTCACTCTTGGAGTTGCCCAGAGTATACTGGCCATTTTACTGGTTACAGGTCTGGCCCTGATTAATCGTCGCCTCTCGATTAAGCTATGGAAGCCGTTTTATAAAACATTGAAAGCTTTGAAGGCATACCAACTGGACAAGCATCAGGAAATAAGCTTTGAGCCGACGGAGATTGCTGAATTCAGCGACCTGAACAAGGCAGTGGAGCACCTGACCGAAAGGAACAGAAAGATATTTTTACAGCAAAAAGAGTTTATCGAAAACCTATCGCATGAGCTGCAAACTCCACTGGCGATCCTCCACTCCAAAATAGACATGCTTATGCAAAGCCCTGACCTTAATGAGGAGCAATCGCTGGTGATACAGGACCTGGTGCAGAGCCTGCAGCGACTTACCAAGCTCAATAAAAATATGCTCTTGCTCAGCAAGATAGAAAATATGCAGTTTACGGAAACGGAAGCTTTTGATGTATCGAGACTGGTAAGTACACTGGCCTCCAATATCGCTCATTTGGCTGACATGCGCGGCATCGTCATTTCCTGCAAACTGAATACGCTAAGTATCAACGGCAATAAAACACTTGTGGAGGTACTTGTAACCAACCTGATCACCAATGCTGTACGATATAGTGATGCCGGGGGACAGGTCAACATTAACGTTGAGAATAGTGTATTGACGATCACCAATACAGGTACTCCTTTAAAGGTTCCGGCTGAAAAACTATTCAACCGCTTTGCCAAAGGCTCAGAACACAAAGGAACAGGATTGGGCCTGTCCATTGTGAAAAAGATTTGCGATATTAATGGTTATGCGGTGAGGTACAGCTACCACACTGGGATGCATAGTTTTTCGATCGATTTCAAGTGTTGACCACAATTAGAAAATAGAGACAAACGCTGCGCGGAAGCAGCTATCAATCAATAGCAGCTTCTATATTCTCGGGAAGTTTTTTAGGGTTCAGCAGGTCCTTCACTTTGTAAGCAGCAACAGGCTGGCAGTTGCCATGCAAAGCAGCCCGGATGTAAGCATTTAACCTTTCATTTATATTGGCATTCTCTGCCCAGGCGGCTCGTGTGGCCAGGTCAAGGCTGCCGACCGGGTATGCACCATACTTTAGCTCTGTAAGCAACAGGAAGAATTTTTGATCATCACCTAAATTACGACTTCTCCAATCTTCATAAGGCCCTCTAAAATCGGGCAGATCAGCCTGATAATCTTTAGTGTAAGAGTACTCCAGACTCCGCAATGCACCATTCCATGTAGATCTGGCGGCCGGATACAGTGCCTTAAGCTCTTCCGGAAGGTTTCCGAATTTCTCCCTGATTTCCTCCAGATCATCTATGATCCTCCCGCTGGCATGCTGGTTAAATATTTTTATTCCATAATCACAATCGGAGTACCCTGTAGTAACGGGGGTGACATCTTGCTCTTCAGCAGACCCAGATGATTGATTATTTACTTTGCATCCACTCCAAAGCAGTATGATAAACATGGTTAAAAGATATTTCAAGGGGCTCATGATGGGTTAAAGGTTTACTGGTTTGGCTATTTTACATTTCTGTTTTGAAAATAACCAATACTTCCGAAGCAGCACAACTTCCTGGAAACTACTTTTCAGTCATCAGCCCAAACTAGTTTAGAGGCCTTATTTAGGATTAAGCGGAATTTCTGGTGAGACCCTAATTTTCACTTCTTTGCTGACAGACAGTTGTTAATAGCAATCGGCAAAAGCAGTAGACAAACACGTGTAATATAACCATAAGCGCGGTTTACTGATTTTCAGTAGCAATCTATTTACTCCCTATTTACTCCACACGTTTTACGCTTCATCCCTTATTTATTAAACGGCTATATCTTATTAAACCGTTTGAGCCACCTGGATTACGGGCAACTCAACGGTAAAAGTGGTACCTTCCCCCGGATTGCTCTCAACCAGGATCTTGCCGTTGTGTTTGGCTATGATGCCATATGATATCGACAGTCCCAGGCCTGTACCCTGCCCTACATCTTTGGTAGTAAAGAAGGGATCAAATATTTTGCTTATATGTTCCTGTGAAATGCCCTTTCCGGAATCTTTAATTTTGATTACCACGTTGTCGCCATCACTTGCAGTGGATATTTCTATGGTTCCCGGTCCGTCTATGGCCTGAATGGCATTGGCAAGAATATTCATAAATACCTGGTTGATCTGTCCCGGATAGCACTCTACTTCCGGCAAGTCGCCAAACGCCTTGAATACCTCTACCCTATCTTCCAGACTGTTCTTTAAAATCACGAGTGTGGCTTCTATTCCCTCATTGATGGACACCCGCTTTAAATTATCTTCATCGAGGCGGCTAAAGCTTTGAAGGCTTTTTACAATCTCCCGGGTGCGTATTGCCCCGTCTTTAATGCCGCCAAACAGGTGCTCTATTTCGACCAGTAAATCGTCAAAGGCTATTTCTTTTTCAAATTTTTCAATTTCACCTATAGGCTCCCCTGCGCGGTAGCGGTTGAGCAGCGCCAATATCTCTTCATAATCCACCTGCAGCGAATCTATCCCAGCAGACACAAAGTTTACCGGGTTGTTGATTTCATGGGCCACTCCTGCTGTCAACTGACCCAGCGATGCCATTTTCTCTGCCTGTACCAACTGCGTTTGGGCCTCCTTCAGCTCATGGAGCGCATCATCGAGCCGGGCATTATGGGCCACTACACGCTCCTTTTCCTGCTGCAGTTCCCGGGTTTGCTTATCCACCTGGTTTTCAAGTAGCTTCCTCGCTTTTCTAAGGTTCCGCAGGCGCAATTGGAAAATGGTGAACACAAGCAAGACAGCCGCAATAGCCAGCAATGTATAAAACCAATAGGTCTGCCAGAACGGCGGCACAATAGTCACTACAATGGAGGCGCCCTCTTCATTCCACACACCATCATTGTTAGAACCCTTCACCCTGAAAGTGTAGGTTCCCGCAGGGATGTTGGTATAGGTCACAAATCTCCGGTGGCCCACGTGGTACCACCCCTCATCAAAACCCTCAAGCATATACGCATACTCATTAGCTCCAGGACTGGTATAATTCAGTGCTGCAAACCCAAATGAAAATACGGACTGGTCGTATGAAAGCGTAATTTCGTCTGTTTCGGTAATGTGCTTTTCCAGGGGGGAGCCTTCCCCGATCGGCACGGGCTTATTGAAAATCTCAAAGCTGGTAATTACCACAGGCGGAATGTCCAGGTTATCACGAATGCTATCCGGATGAAAAATATTAAATCCGTTTATACCACCAAAGCACATTTCGCCGGCCCGTGTTTTATAGTAGGCTCCGGCATTAAACTCATTGCTCTGCAAGCCATCGCTGGCATCGAAGTTTTTAAAAACCTCAGCGCGAGGGTCAAACTTTGAAAGACCTTTGTTGGTACTCAGCCACAAATGACCGTTACCATCTTCCAGGATGCCGTAGATTACATTATTGATCAATCCGTGCTGCTCCTGGTAGGCTTTAAACGTACCGGTAGCTTTGTCAAACTTATTGAGCCCATTGTTCGTGCCTACCCACAGTGTACCGCTGCCACCTTCATGCAGGGCGTAGATGTTGTTGTTACTAATACTACCGGCCACGGTCGGGTCATGCTTATAGTGGGTAAATTTTCCTGTCTTTATATCCAGGCGGTTAAGCCCTTCCCCGGTACCCAGCCACATGATATCACCATCCGGCAGCATGCTCCATACGAAATCATTGCTGAGGCTGCTGTCACGGGCCGGGTTATGCAGGTAGTGGATAAATTGGCCTGTTAATCTGTTGAATTTTTTGAGTCCGCTGCCTAAAGTGCTTACCCACAAAAAATCTTTTTCTGCTTCCATAACCCGCCATACGTTCCATACCCTTTTGCGCGGCTTGTCCGGATCATCATGATAGTAAGCAATTTCTCCGGTTTCTTTGTTCAGCTTACCCAAACCCTCACCGTTTTTACCTATCCAGATGCCGCCAGAGTTATCTTCAAAGCCTGACCATATGGTTTTACGGTTGGAGGGGTTTCCCTCACGATCCAGAGTATAGTTTGTCCACTGGCCCGACTCCCTGTTGTAGCTATTGAGCCCCTGGTCTGTTGCCACCCATAGCAGGCTGTCGCTATCTTCAAAAATGTCCCAGACGGTACTGCCCCTCATGCTATTTTTATCACCGGCATGCTCATAATAAGCCCTGAAATTCTGCCCCTGCCCATTGATCCTGTTTATGCCTCCCGACTGCGTACCCAGCCACATATAGCCCAGTTTATCAATGTATACTTCTACAATGGCGTTATCGCTAAGGCTGTACGGGTCCTGATTGTTTTTTATATGGTGTGAAAATGTCTTGCTGTGAGTATCCAGCCCGTATAGGCCTCCACCCATAGTACCAAACCATATTTTGCCACGGTTGTCCTGCGAAATAGAAAATATATGGTTTTCCGGCACATTAGGTTTATAATCAGGGTGATGATGTGCCGTAAAACTTTGCTTCTCAGGTTCAAAACTGTATAATCCATGCGCTGTACCCAGCCAGACTGTGCCTTCACTACTGACAAATAATGACATCAACTGATTATCAACATACTTCTCCCCGTCCCCTGCTTCAAAACTATAGGTGATAAACTTGCCGGAATACGGATCAAAATGCTTTAGCCCATTGGCAGTAGCCAGCCAGAGGCTGCCTCTGAGGCCGATGCCCATATCATTGATAACGTTATCTGCAAGGCTTGTGGAGTCACTTGAAGTAAGACTGTATCGCTGAAAATTGTCTTTGGCAGCATTAAATTTATTTAGCCCGTCCTGCGTTGCCACCCAAACATTACCGGCCTCGTCTTCTGCTATGGCATTGATCATGTTATTGCTCAGGCTGTTGTCATAGGCCGGTTTGTGCCGGTAGCTTACAAACGTTTGGGTATTTCTGTCAAAGCGGCTCAGTCCGTATTTTGTACCTACCCATAATGCACCCCGGCTATCTTCATGAAGGTCAGTGACCCGATTGGAACATAGGCTGGCAGAATCGGCCGCATTATGCCTGTAAATAGTGAATTCATACCCGTTGTATTTATTCAGGCCGTCTTCAGTGGCAAACCACATGAAGCCCCTGCTATCCTGAATGATGGACTGCACAGTTACCTGAGAGAGGCCATCTTCCCATGAAATGTGTTCAAACCGGGTGTTATCACCCTGCGCCGACAACCTAACGGCTGAAAGCAGGCATAAAATGATAGAAGCAGATAAAAAGAGCGTGTGTTTTCGTAGGTCCATAGATCAATCCCTCCTGAAGGGAATCAAATACAAAAAAATCTGGCCAGACAGGCCATTATGGAAAAAAGCCGGGTTAGGATCAACTGCAATTATAGCAAGTAAAACCGGCCTGAGAAATGCATTCTTGCCTAATTGCTGTCACATGTACTTTATTGTGATAAAGAGAAGGATTGACAGACAGGTGGCTAGTAGCAATCGGCAAAAGCAGTTGGCAAAAGCAAAACTGAATCGCAGCTTTACTGTCCAGAAGTACTGGCACATTAAAGACATTACACCCCTTCAGTCCTGCATCTACTTTTAATAAAAGTAATGCCCCGCTACACTGTGAGCGGGGCATTGATATCAAACAGGCTGGCTATGGTAAACTTCCTTGCCACATTCTTTCAGCAGTGAGGCCAGCAATTTTACTTCTACTTCTGATAACTGGTTGAGTGGAGAGCGGAGACTGCCACCTTCTTCACCAAGCAAGGTAAGTCCTGCCTTAATAGCTCTGGGCAGACCTTTCTCCACAATAAATTTTAAAAGTTTCAACTGTTTGTAAAACAAATTTTGAGCAGTAGCCAGATCATTGTTTGCTATGGCTTCATACAACCCAAGGTTTAACTCAGGGATCAGGTTAGGAGCTGCAGTACACCACCCCTTTGCCCCGGCAGAAAAAGCCGCAAGAGCAAGAGGATTGGAGCCGTTGAAGAAGGCAACATCCTCTCCGAGCTCTTTTCTCAGATAATGCATGCGCTGTACATCCCCTGTGCTTTCCTTGATCATGGTTACATTGGGTATTTCAAGCAGTCGCTTAAGCAGGGCCGGCGACATATCTATACCTGCAGTGGCCGGGTTATTATAAGCCATCACAGGAATGGATATTTTTTCCGCCACGGTAGCAAAGTGGCGAAATATCTCATCATCGGTCAATTTCCAATAGCTCATGGGTATAACCATAACGGCCGAAGCACCTGCTGACTCTGCAAACCTGGCATGGTACACGGTACGGTCTGTAGTGAGGTTGGAAACTCCAACAAGAACCGGGACCCGGTTGTCCACTTGCTCAATCGTGGCTTCTGTAATGGCCTCCTTTTCTTCATCAGACAGATAAGGAAGTACACCGGTGCTTCCCAGTGGGGCTATACCATGCGAACCATTTTTCACCAGGAGCTCTACGAGATGTTTAAAAAGTTTTATATCCACCTTTTCATTTTCATCGAATGGGGTAATAGGATAGGCGATTATGCCTTTGAATGGTACTTTCATTGTAAAATCGTTTTAATTTGAATTAAATAAATATTCCCTTTACCGGGGCTGGAATTTTTAAAGGTCCCGGCCTTCTTCTTCACGCAGGGCTACGCCCAGGTTTTGTAGCTGGGGAGCATTCTCACAGGCGATGTACTTAGCGTTATCCACGTCATTCAGGTTCCCATGCCTGTGCCACGCCCAACCGGGGATATACACGGCATCTCCTGCCTTCCATTCTACTCGTTCATCCTCTATCTCTGTCCAACCTGCGCCTTCAACTACATAGAGTACGGTTTCATAGGTATGCCTGTGCCTGTTGGTCACCTGCCCGGGAAGCAGCCCGCCAATGGTCATACTTACATTCCTGGTAGGCAGATCTACAAAAAACACCGGGTGCTTTCTCTCGGCCGAAAACTGATCGTGCTCACCTGCCTGCTCTACATTCCGGTGAATGATTTTATCGACCTTGATATAATTGGGCCTGGCAAAGGTTTGATGAAAATCCTTGGACGAATACTTTTTTTCTGTTGTGTTCATTTCATTTTATTTTTTTGTGTTGTGCGAAATTGCAATACAAAAAAAGCTCATATTTGGACCATCGAAATGACACAGTTTTTATAAAAACAGGTAGTCCAGATGCTCAGACCTTGGAAACTTCAGATAAAGCTCAATTTTGACCGCGAACGAGCGATCTATCTGCAAATTGCAGATGCCATTATCAGCGATATTCGTGAAGGGAAGCTAAAACCAGGCGATGCTTTACCGGGTAGCCGCAGGCTTGCCGATTCGCTGAGTGTGAACAGAAATACCATTGTACAGGCTCTGGATGTATTACTGGCGGAGGGATGGCTGGTATCCATATCCCGAAAAGGCATGTTTGTGCCTGAGTCGCTGCCCAAACCTTTAGGTAAGGCGGAAACACCAAAAAGAACTGCAGAAAATCAGGACACTTTTGAAAAACCTAAAGCTGAAATCTCTTTTAACGACGGTTTTCCTGATACTAAGCTGGCACCGGTAGAGGCACTGTCCCGGGCTTACAGGCAAATATTCAACCGTACGGCCCGCTGGCGCATGATGGGCTATGGGAGTGCTTTGGGCGATTTGCGGTTCAGGGAAGCTCTGGTGCAAATGTTGAACTATAACCGGGGCATGCATCTTTCCACAGACCAGCTTTGCGTAACCAGGGGCAGCCAAATGGCTATGTACCTGGCCGCCCAGGTATTGCTCAAGCCCGGAGATGCGGTGATTGTTGAAAACCCGGGATATAAACCGGCCTGGCAGGCATTTGCACAAGCCCGCGCCCATATTGTGCCCGTTGATGTAGATAATGAGGGTATCAATATGGAGCAGGTGGCATTAGTTTTACAAAAGCAAACCGTAAAAGCCATTTACCTCACACCACATCACCAATACCCAACCACGGTTTCTTTATCCCTTCCCCGAAGGTTAAGGCTCATCGAGTTATGTAATGCCTATAATGTTACCCTGATCGAAGATGACTACGACCATGAATTTCATTACCAGCAAAGGCCGCTACTTCCACTGAGCAGCTATAAAGAACTCAAGAATTTCCTTTACGTCGGCAGCTTTAGCAAAGTAGTGGCTCCAGCCTTGCGGGTAGGCTACCTGGCAGGAAGCCCTGAAATAATCAATAAAATCGGACATTTGCGAAGTATAATTGACGTACAGGGTGACATAATCATGGAGCTGGCCATACTTGAGCTAATTACTTCCGGGGAAATAAAAAGACACCTGAGAAAAGCTACAGCCCACTATAAGCGGAAAAGGGACTTCTTCCATGGCCTTTTAAAAAGCCACCTTGAGAACGAAGTAAGTTTTACCAGGCCCGACGGAGGCTTATCCTATTGGATCCGCTTTAAAGAAAATGTTGATCTCTTCTTGCTCTCTGAGAACCTCTTACAAAAAGGCATTCAAATTATAACTCCGGACAAATTCAGCTACGAACAACCTGTAAATGGTCTAAGGCTCGGCTTTGGCTCTTTGAGCGAGGAACAACTGGAAAACGGAATCAAAGCCATTGCCTCTGCGCTAAGAGCTTCGTAATTCGAAAAGAGTAGTCCCATGGCTTTTCAAAGGAGCTTCGAAAAAGACCTTATGTCAGTTACCTGAACAGTAAATTCTGAGAAAAGAATGTCATCATATTTTTCTCAATCCTTTCCGTTACACGATTGAGATGGTCGCCTTCATAAATTTCAAATGAATGGTCAATCCCATATTTATCAAGCTCATTGTCGAGGGTTTTAATACTTTCAGGGATACCCATAATGTCTCTTGTTCCCGCATCAAAGCCAATACCTCTGAGCTGTTTCAGGTTATAGATATATTGGTCCAGACTATTTAAAGGCCTGTTGGCATCCCACTTATTCAAAACGGCATGCTGCAGTTCTCCATCTTTTACCGGAAGGTCGATATAAAATGGCGGATTTGCCGGGTTGGGGGACCAGGCAGCAGCAGACGCAAAAAGTACTTTGGTGAAAAAGTCCGTATTCCTGAATCCATCTATATTTTTGATACTGTCTGCGCGTAAATAGGAGGCCGGGATCTCATCAGGAACAGGTGGCGAGTCCAAACAGCAGGGATTAAGCAAGTACAACGCAGAGAATACGTCCGGGTTTTTCATGCCTATGCGCATGGCACCATACCCTCCCATGGAGTGACCACTTAAACCCCGGCTGTCGCTTCTGGCAATAGTACGGTAATGGCTATCGATGTAACTTACTAATTCTTTTGCTATAAAATCTTCCCAATTACCTGTTGTAGCCGAATTGGAGTACATGCTGCCCTGGAACAGGGTGTAGGCATCAGGTGTCACCACTATCATTTCATGGGCGGGATCTTTCGCAAATGAAGCATCAAGGATCAATGGCAGTGTCATCCAATGTGGTTTAAAGCCATAAACCTTGGCATCATCATCCGTATAACCATGAAGGTAGTACACTACAGGGTAGCGCCTGGATGGATCAGTATTATAGCTGGCTGGCAGGTAAACAGAAACATAGCGATCAGCGCTGTCTCCGCTAAGATTCCCTTCCAGCATTTGGCTGCTTACTTTGATCCGCTGAACCGTGCCTTTGGTTGTTGGCTTTTGCTGAGCGAGTGTATTTAAAGAAAAGGTCAGTGCAAATAATAAAACGACCGAAAAGCGAGGCATATATTTTTTCATGGTAACAGGTATTAGATGAATGGGGCTTTCAAATATAGTTATTTAGTATCGAGATATGAGTATTGAGACTAAAAGGTATGTTGCTTAAAAAACTACAATGCAGATATTCCTTTAATTTAGATATTAATAAGAGTTAAGTTATAAAAACCCACTGACATGAAGGATAACGAACCCAACCCTTTTGATGCCATTGCACAAGAGTATGACCGGTGGTTTGACGACCACAAAAACACATTTTTATCAGATGTGGAAGCAATTAAATTTTTTCTTCCAAATTCCGGCAAAGGGCTTGATATTGGAGCTGGCACAGGAAGATTTGCTGCAGAGTTGGGAATTCAATATGGCATCGAACCTTCCAAAAATATGGCACAGATCGCAAAGCGAAGGGGAATTGACATCTCTATTGGTAAAGCTGAAAACATGCCTTATCCTGATGAAGCGTTTGATTTTGCCATCCTGATAGCTGTTGATCACTTCATACTTGAGCCTGAAAAGGCTTACCGGGAGATATTCAGGGTACTCGCGAAAGAAGGAAAACTACTTGTGGGTACACTACACAAAGACGGAGAAGTGGCACAAAAACGTATGAACATGGACGACCCGGGAACCAACAAAAATGTTTGTTTTCGCACAGTAGAAGAAACGGTTAAGCAATTAAAAAAAGCAGGTTTTTCGGGCTTCAAGACTTGTCAAACTTTACTAACTGTACATCCGGATAAAGCAGAAAAACCGACTCCCGGACATGACAAAGGTAGTTTTGTGGTTATTGAAGCCTTAAAAGCCACCGGGAGATGACGTGCCTGTTTTTTTGATCACTGTCATAGGCAGAAAGTTGATGAAGCTGAAAGCTGAAGATGCTACCTCTTTCCTTCCAGGCGGCTACATAACCAATTTACAATCCTCATTCTAAAATGAATTAATGACCAAAACTCCCTTGTTTTCAAATTTACTCATGGCTGGCAATGCCGTGATGGCATCTTGCAATGAAATAGTCTTTTCAATCAGCTTTTGAGGTTTTAGCTTTCCACTTTTTATCATCTCCAGCATTTCAGGGTATTTGTACGCCTGCATGCCGTGGCTTCCGATGACTTCCAGCTCGTTTGCCACTACCAGATCCATAGGGATTTTGGGGTGTTTATGCTCTCCTGTCATTAGACCTACCTGGATATGCTTGCCCCGCTTTCTAAGGTTAGCTATAGAATTAAAGCAGGTAACCGGATTTCCTAATGCATCGATGGATACATGCGCACCTCCATCTGTCAGAGATTTGATTTCTGCTATTACATTACTATTGTTCCGGGCATTGATAGTCTCTGCTGCTCCCAACGCTCTAGCCAGGCTCAACGTTTCATCATTGATATCCACAGCTATGACCTGTGCCCCCAGTGCGTTGGCAATCATAATAGCAGATATGCCCACTCCTCCACAGCCGTGTACCACCACAAACTGCCCTCCTCTAACCTTTCCCTGCTCCACTACTGCCCTATATGACGTAATAAACCGGCACCCTAAAATCGCTGCTGTCTCCATATTAATTTCAGCAGGTATCTCTACCAAATTGGTATCGGCAAAGTCAATGGCTACGTACTCCGCAAATGATCCCCAGTGTGTAAACCCGGGCTGGGATTGATGATCACACACCTGGTGGTTGCCAGATATACACGTTCTGCATGTACCACATCCGCATACAAAGGGTACAGTTACACGATCATCAACTTTAAAATTCTTCACATCCTTACCTACGGCAGCTATGGTGCCTGCAAGTTCGTGGCCCGGCACATGTGGTAATTTTATATCTGCATCATGCCCCATCCATCCGTGCCAATCGCTAAGGCACAAACCTGTAGCCTCAACCTTGATCACCACTCCGTGACTTTTTGGTGTGGGGTCCTGAACGACCTGAAGTTTTATTGCTCCCTGAAATTCTTCATAAACTAATGCTCGCATATATTTTTAAACTTTCAACCGGTAGTTTTGCCGCTACTCTTCCATTGGCACAAATTGTAGATATTTTGGGTATTCATCAAGGTCAATCTCATTGTTTTTATAGAGCAATTCCCAGGATATTCCCTGATCTTCACTTTGCATAATATCTCCGCTTTCACATCCTACAACGAACTTATCATCATTAGACACTTCGTGTATAAAATTATAACACCCAAGAGGAAGGTTACCAACAGGCTGCCAATTTTCTCCATAATCTTCCGATTTCAGAAAGGACACATGATTGTCTCGATTAAGCTCATTCACAGCGAGTTTATAGTTACGCCTGGTGCGAAAGAAAAGAGAATCGCTGGTTACATAAATGGGCTGCCCTATTGAAGTAAACACGTTGACCTTTTCATTGGAAACTACCCATGTTTTACCTCCATCATTACTGAATTCCAAGGGGTCTCGTCCTCTCCAGGTATTATGTTTTGAGCCGGTAATTATACCATTTGGCTGCTCGTAAATAAAATTGTATTCACCACCTCCCGTAAGCTTATTAACCTCTAAAGTTGTTTTGTTGATGTGCCATGTACGTTCGTCTATGAATACCCTTACTACTTCCTCATGGGATAAAGCGACTGGATACACCAAACCTGCTATTTTGGATTTAATTGTTTTTGTAAAGCTCTCCAATAAGGAGAATTTCCCGGCATGGTAATCATAAGCCCATAACTCAAAAAGGGTATCTTTCCGATGGACAAGTAATAAAAACCTTGAATTGTCCAGCTTTTCAATAGCAAATACATTCCCCACTCTGTCAGGCAAATTAATACCTTTCCATGAGGAATTCGCGGTATTGAAAAATCCGAATAATCCATTTTCACCACCAACCACTATCTCATCACCAAAGGCAGATAGTGATAAAATTTTACCACTACCTTCCAGGTGGAATTTGTTCATATTTGAGGAGTCTTTCACCATCAGACTGCCCATGTTACACCCAAAAAACATTTGTCCTTTATCAGACATTGCTCCTAAAACTGGCCTTGCAGCGCTCTTCAATTGAGCGTTAGCTGATTGTAAACTGTCCGGTTGATTAATCCTGTTGACAGCTTTTCCTGTAAAAAATACAGGAAATTTCTCTGAACAAAATAAATATGCATGATCACTCTTTAATTTAGATATGACATATGGAGGATTTACCCTTTCCTGACTACCCATAGTTTTTAATGGATGGTAAAGGACAGTTCCCAGATTATTAATTTCACCATTTTTCACTTCAAAGGCCAAAAACCATGGAGGAAGATAACCAAAAGTTAAATACACCATATTCATTATGGTATGCTCACCCTTCATCATAGCTATCATGTATTTTCCCTCCGGAAGTTGCCCAACAAACAGTTCTGAAGAGTAAGGGGTAGTTATGCCGGAAACCATATAACCTGTTGATTCACCTGTGATTGATGATATATAAACATGGTTCCATTGTTCAATAGCAGAGGTTATTCTCGGAGCAGTATTAACTATTTCCAAGACAAACCCTCCTCCTTTTTTATTATATTTTTTATTCTTTTCCAGAGACATGTCCTTAATAGTTGAACAAGCACCGGTAAGGAGCAGAATTAAAAGAAACGAGGTGTATTTCATTAACTATAAATTTTTATTCAAGCCGTTCTGCCTACCTCCCGGAATGGATAAATGAGCAAATCTTAGGCAGGTTAACTACTATTTAATAATTAAGCTTAAAAGCCATTTCATGCGCAATAGCCATAAACTGTTTCGACCCGAAACCAGATGAGGATTTAATCGTGAACAGGTCCATAGCTTCAGCATAGGCGTCATATTTACTATACCCGGGCTTTCTTGTACGCAAACTGAAGTTAACACCTGAATTAACCGGTACAAGGCTCACTACATCCATGGTTGTCGGATTAATAACAAGGTACATCCATATCTTTTTATGGGTGTGGAAAATGATGCCGGGCAGGAGTACTCCTTCAGGTTTTTGCTTATAGAGCTCCGCCACTTCTTCATCACTTTTCAGGGCCAGGGGAAGCTTATAAATCTCTCTGGCCTCAGACTCTTCAATTGAAACAACGGACTTTGGCAAGGTCAATATGTTCTTCTCTAATTGAGACATATTTCTATCGTAATCCCACAAGGATTTGTCATTTCTGTCTAGTCCCTTTGAGGCGGCCTCCATATACTTCTGGATATTCCTGAGCAGGAATTCATATTGAAAAGGTGATAACAGATCATCAGGCACCATACATGTAAAAAAGGGCTTGTTTTTGCCTCCAAGATAAGCTGAGAACAGGTAGCCGTCTATTAAGACCCTGGTATTCATCTCAGGCCTTACATCGGTACCGGGCTCCATGGTTAATATGGCATATTGCTCTTTATTTGCTTTTGTCATAAATTCCTGAATCTCTGATATTCTCATGTACAAGATATCATCATGCATATTCCAGTAATGACTGAAAGCCTGTTTTATCGATTCATTTATATTTCCTATATGGGTTTTATACCTTTCAACAGTTTCTGGTTCCTTCCGGTATTTTTTTAAAACATCTTCATCCGGAGTCCTTAACTGTATAATTAAAGCTCTCTTTTTGAATTCCTGTGCATCTTTTTCATTCGGCATTACAAATTGGGCTTTTGTATAGAAGGGAAGCATCAAAATAATCAAGGCAACCAATAAACAGTTTTTCATGGGATTTATATGTTTAAGCTATGGTTGATAGTGAAACAAAAATGCAATTGGAGTTTGTCTATTTGCAACTTTCATCATCTACTACCAGATCACGATGTGTAAATTAAAATGTCAGATCTCTGAGAAACAAGCAGATATTTAAAATACGCAACAATTATTTTGGTTTTTATCATATTGTCTTGCTAAAATTCTAGTCGTATTACTACATATGTTGCTTTTTAAATACTAAAAAATAGTATCAAGGTTTTAGTTTTAAATATGGAGCCATGAGAATTTTTCTCAAATGATTTAGCCATAGCTTTGCTAACCTTCCGAAGGTTTTCAAAAGCTCTATTGGCCGATAGCGCTGACGCGATACTAGAATTTATGAGATGTGGTGGAGTACAAAAAAAGCCCGAGCTTCCCAGCTCAGGCTTTCAAAAAAGACGAATTTACTCTCCTAATCGTCTACTGCTTTATTATTTTCTGGTGTACTTTTCCTTTTTCGGTTTCAAGGGATACTATATAAACGCCATCGGGCAGGCCTGATACATTGGCGGAGATACGGCCTTGGCTGGTGGCGCCGGTAGTGTGGAAGTATTCTTTGCCTTCCAGACCGGTAATTTTAAGGTCCCATTGCCCTTCGGCTTTTGCAAAGTTGACATGAATGATGTCCAGCGCGGGGTTAGGGAAAATGCTCATTTCGGCTGCGACAAAACCTTCTTCCCCCTCATGGGCAATTTCAGGTACCTGACCGGAAGTAGACCTGGCTGTAGCTTTGGCCGTTGCCGCTGTCGGGCAGTCTCCTTCATGAACAAGTACATTTCTAAAGTAAGAGTTGTTACCACTTCCTGCATCATTGTCGTTGGAGAAGAACAGTCGGTTAAATGTACCGGTATAAAAGTCACCAACAGGAATACTGTAGCTCACCCAGTTGGTGCCTGAGTAATTGTCATAATTGGTAATACCCCAGTTCTGTGTGCCATGTACTTTAAAGGTGGCACCACTTTCAGTACTGGCATCAGTATCAAAGCCTATACCGTGAATTTCCCCTTCGCTGGTACTGCGGAACTCAAACTCCAGTACAGTGTTGGTAGTCACGGTATAGTTCAATGGTATGGATCTCCATGTATTATCCTCCAAAAGTACCGTGGCATCGTCCAGCACGGTATAGTTACCATCATCGGCAATGCTGTACGAACTGAAAGTTACGCCATTAAAACCGATCGTTTCACAGTTCGAACCTCCACCATCAGCATCTTTCACTGATACGAGGTCTATGGCAATGTCGCTGCTCCAGCTACTACCTGTGGTACCTCTAAAGCGGATGGAGAGACTGCTGGAAGAAGGCAGGTTCACAGAAGCACTTTGCCAGGCCGAGCCCTGATTTCCGGAAACAGACCAGGCGGTAGACCATGAGCTGCCTCCGTTGGTACTTGTCTCTACTACGAGGTTGCCCATAGATGTGCCTTCCATGTGGTAAGAAAAGGTCAGTGAAGGTTGTGACAGTCCTGATACGTTAAAGCATGGCATATTAATAAGTGCAGTTTTGCTTGGGTACCCGGAACCTGAAGCCTCTACATACAGGTAATATGAGCCGCCTGCTGCTGAGGCAGGGCCTGTACCACTTGAAGGCGTTCCGCCGGAGTCACGCGTCCAGTCGAGGTCGTCGCCACTTTGCTGTGCCCAGGAGCCTATGCCACTTTCGAAGCTTTCGGTATACGGAAATGAACTGATAGTAGTAGCGCATGGATCCGGCGGAGTAGTGTCCAGTCCCATGGCGTCCCAAAATTCAGCTACCCTGGCATTAGTACCTGAGTTACTACCGCCCGAAGAAGTACAACCACCATGGGTGTGAACGCCAATGGCATGGCCTGTACTTTCATCAATAACAGGAGACCCGGAGTTACCTCCCTCGGTATCTACT
Organism: Fulvivirga kasyanovii; assembly: GCF_009711405.1. Taxonomy (GTDB): domain Bacteria; phylum Bacteroidota; class Bacteroidia; order Cytophagales; family Cyclobacteriaceae; genus Fulvivirga; species Fulvivirga kasyanovii. The sequence continues at coordinate 54,820 of NZ_SMLW01000673.1, forward strand.
GTATAGTAAAGTTTAGTACTGGTAGAGCTCGAATAAGGCCCCGAATGAGTCTGTTGGGTCTGGTTTCTGGTACCTGAATCTACACCGAAACCGGTAATTCTGATAGTACCTGCACTATTCACCTGCTTCACGTCAAATGATTTGCCCTGAGCGGCAATAGCTGTAAGACCGGTCTGGCTGTTGGGCGACGTTTCAAATACAGCCCAGTCCAGGCTGCCATCCACCACACTGGTAATAGTGTACTGGTCACTTGGGGCAGGGTGTACTATACTCCCGTTGGAGTTGGACTGCGGCACGTTGAACTGCAACACCTGCATACTACTGCCGGTACAGTGTCCGGCGGTCACCATTTTACCATTTTTGATGATCCATCCGGTACATCCTACAGGTACGATACGCCCAATGGCGGCATCAGTGGAAGGTATCCGGTCATCAGTAGAGCCACATTGAGACAAAGTGCCTACCGCAGGTTCACCGGCCTCTACTTCTTTAATGGCCACCGAAATGTCAGCATCTCCTTTGGAAATGACTTCAATCCTTACCTGGTCGCCATTAAAGTAAGCACTGCTGTTGCCCCACTGCGCCAGTTTTCGGGCATCAAGGATTTGCACTGCCCCATCTTCCAGGGAGGTCAGCCTGATATAGCTCTCGCTGCCCAGGGTTACATTTTCAAAGTAAAGGCGAAGCCAGGTAGCGCCGGCCACTTCCACGATATGGTCTCGCTCCTGACGTAAGGTTGTGGGGTCTTTATCTCCTGTTGAGGTATATTTCCATTCATAGGAGACCTTTTTCATACTCAGGGGTTGTTGAGCATGAACCGTTGACGAAAAGAAAAAAACTGCTAAAATCAAGGCCGCATAGAATGGGGAAAATGCATAAGCCTTGAGCTTTAGGTTTAAATAAAGCTTTTTCATAATTGTTGGTTTTAGGTTTGGTTGAGCGGTAATATTAGTGACATCCAGCTAGAAAAGCGGTGAAAATGTGGGTCGAAAGTCACATGGGCAATATTTGAAGGCACAACGCTTCTTCTTCCGGGCTAATTCAAAAAATCCAATTTCATTTTAGCTCATCCGGAGGTTGGTCCGGGACAACTGTTCTGGTTACTGGTTTACTGGGTACTGTACTGGTTACTGGTTGACGGTTTCCAGGTGGTTCTGGGTACTGGTTTCATTTCCACCGATCACCGAATAGCATTGGTGCAACGGTATGCTGTTTTAACAGGCTAAATGGGCTGGCTATCGGTGACAAGCCAGAAGTGGAGAGGATAAAATATGGGAAAACCGACCGGGTGTAAAAGTTCTTTTCTAATCCTGCAGGCCTCCTTTCACCCATTGAAGCAGCTCAACTTCATCCACAATAGACCAGGAATGTGGGTGCCTGAACCCGGCACTTCTATATCCCGGCTGCTTTGCAGGCATAAACTCTGCCTTGTCGTTGCCCATAAGTAGCAGCCTGTTGATCATTTCAGAAGCTGCAAGCGCATTGGAGTCGAACAAGCTCCTTCTTCTATTCTGTAGCTGCCATACTATATCAACGTCATGGTACACCCTTACATTTGTATTTTTAAGGTATTTTTCGTTACCTACACCTTTCAGGTCAGCATTAAATGGGGTCAACCGGTCATAATTTTCTTTGTTGTTTACTGGGTCGCCTATTTCGCGAAGCATGATTTCGCTAACAAAATTGGCCTCGCCAACACCTGCTTCAGAATAGTTCTTTCTGATCTCACGCTGGAAATAAGCCCAAATGTTAAATAAATCTACAGGAGAATCGACACTAAACACGCCTTGTGGCTCTATGGGCGCTTCTGCAGGTTTTTCAAAGCAGTACTCAGCATATCTCAGACTGATAGTACCCCCGGCAGAAAAACCACCGATGAAAAACTTATCTCTATCCACGTTATACTTTTCCTTCACATGCTCCAAAGCTGCGTTAAGCCTGCTGACCACCTCATCATCTGCATATAACTTCCGCCCTCCGGCGATCGCTATGGTCAAAATGCCGTGCAAATATGCCACATTATGAATTTTGGTTTCAGGGAAAATACTTTCTGCTTTTTGCCCAAAACCAGGCAAAAGCACCAGCACTCCAGACAGTTCTTTTGATTCAGGTACTACGGCCAGATAATAGCCATCATCAATTTTGCTGTTAAATATTATCTTTTCATAATTCTGGCCAAATGCCACACTGAAACCAAAAAATAGCAGGCCGATCGAAAGGGAAATCTTCATGTGTTAAGGTTTTTGTAGGAGTGATACAACGAATTGTTTTTTTATATATTTTCTATGGGCAGTATAATAGGCAGAAATCAAAGTGAATTCATCATTTCAAAACATCCGGGGCCCTGCCGGGGAACAGACCTGGGGACGGGACGTGGAGCTCGCCTTACTCGATTACAAAAGGTGGATGAAAAGTGTTAGCCTTAACTACCAGCTTCCTCATAAAGTTTTTATAAGAAATTGATGGTGAATAGACAAGCGGGGTTTTTAATGATAAAATTAAAAGTTAAATTAAGTAAGATTTGAGCTGGTTAGATTCCTGCCATAATACCTGAAACAATGGTCTGTATTTTGTGCCAGGTAAATACCGGCATTTCTTCATCAAATCCTGATTATGGGAGCAATGGCTTAAAATGAATAAGAAATACCATATTGTATATCTTTTAATCGCTCTTTTGCAGGCAACGACCGTGGTGGCACAGTTTAACCTGGAAAAGGTCAAGTTCTCCCGGCCTAATGAAGATACAAAACTTTATAACTCCACCATTCCATCGATTCTCCAGGATTCCTACGGATTTGTCTGGATAGGTACATCAGACGGACTGAACCGATATGACGGGTATGAATATACCGTGTACCGCAATGATCCAAATGACTCCAGTACACTACTTAGAAATACCATATTAAGTCTGTATGAAGACAGCGAAGGCACCCTCTGGGTGAGTACATCCAATGGCGGCCTTCATACCTATGACAGGGAAAGGGACTGCTTTAAACGAATAGAAAATTATTCTTACGATTGCGAGATTAGCCAGATCATAGAAGATGCTGACAAAAACCTATGGATTGCAGGCATACAATGGCCGATGGCCTTTGTTGCCAGGCTCAACCGGGCCACGGGCAAGTGGCAGCATTTTGACATCCTCTCCTCGAAAACACCTGTATCAACTTTTATACCTGAATCTGAAAACACCTTTTGGGTAGGCTTGAACAATACCGGCTTTTTTAAATGGAATGCTCAAAATGATTCTTTGATAAGCTATCAACCAGACGAATCAAACCCGAATAGCATTGTCAGCAACGAATTTCATAAAGCCATTAAAGATACCCACGGCAATATATGGATTGGTACAAAGCATGGATTGAGCCGGTTAGACCCCTCTTCCGGCAATTTTACCAACTATACTGTACAAGCCGGTGAGCCTAAAGGGCTGCGTGTTAATAATATCCTGACCCTTTGTGAGGATGAAAACTACATTTGGATAGGTACTGAAAACGGCGGGCTCAGCCGCCTCGATACCCGGACCAATACCATCAGGACATTTATTAATGACAAATATGACCCCAGTTCTGTAGTAGACAACTCCATTCATGCACTTTACCGGGACAGGCAAGGCCGTATCTGGGTTGGTACATATTCCAGGGGACTATGTGTATATGATAAATTAAAATATAAGTTTTCGGAGCTTGATGTGCCTCTGAAAAACAATGTTGTGAATGCCATCAGGCAGGATTCGAAAAAACGCATTTGGCTGGGCACTGAGGAAGGCGTTGTGATGAAGGATCAGGATAAAGTACAACATTTCCAGCATATACGCCCCAAAGAGGGGTTTAGTACAGACCCGGTAATATGTATCTATGAAGACAGACAACATCAAATGTGGTTTGGCACATGGTCAAAAGGTACAAGCAGGTATGATGAGGCAAATGGTAAGTTCATCAATTACTTTCCCGATAAAAATAACCCTGAAAGCCTCTCTGACCCTAATGTGTTTTCCATCTGCCAGGAGTCAAAAAAACATCGGATGCTCTTTGGTACCTATGGAGGGATCAATGTTCTCAGAGATCAGGTTAACGGTATTTTCACTAAGCACACCACAGATATTGAGTTCAACAATTACATCCGTATCATATACGAAGACAGCCAGCAGACTATTTGGGTAGGTACCATAGAGGAGCTGACCTGGTACAACCCTGATAACGGCGAAATAACCCGGTTTGGCAGTCACCTGAACAACGGCGCCAGCGTGGTAAGCGGACTTGTGGGCTGCATCACCGAGGACAAAAAAGGGCGTTTATGGGTTGGAACTACCGAAGGCTTACACCTGATCATAGATAAAAAGCTTATAAAAAAGTACACCACCGAACAGGGGCTACCCAACAATGTTATCAACGGCATACTGGAAGACGACCACGGAAACCTATGGCTAAGCACCAATGAAGGCATCGCACGCTTTAATCCTGAAGACGGTTCTGTTAAAAAATATGATACCAGTGACGGCCTGCTGAGCAATAGCTTTAAAGCTAACTCCTGTTTTAAAAATAGTGATGGGTGGATGTTTTTCGGGGGCAACGGGGTAAACGTCTTCCACCCTGACAGCCTGAACGACAACCCACACTCCCCACCGGTTTACATCACAGGATTAAAACTATTTAACCAATCGGTTTCCATTGGCGATGAAACAGGCATTTTGCAGCGTAACATAACTGAGACCCAGGAGATCACTTTGCCCCACAGGTACAACTTCTTCTCGATCAGTTTTGTTGGCCTCAACTTCACATCAACCAATAAAAATAAATATGCCTATAAGCTCGAAGGCTTTGACAGGGAGTGGAACTATGTAGATGACCAGCGTACAGCCACATTTACCAACCTGGATGCCGGCACCTATACTTTCAGGGTAAAGGCCTCCAACAATGATCAACTATGGAACGAAGAAGGGGCATCACTAACCATACATATACTCCCCGCGTGGTGGCAAACCTGGTGGGCCAGACTGATTGCGGCTACCGTACTGATAGGCGCTACCATCTTGTACTACAGAATGAGAATGAGCAGTATCAAAAAGCGCAATAAGCTGCTGAAAAGAATGGTAGATGAAAGAACAAAAGCACTGGTGGCCAGCCAGCGTACCATAGAAGAACAAAATGAAGAGATAAAACAACAGAATGAGTGGCTGGAAAGCGAAGTAAAAAGCAGGACCAAGGTTTTGGTGGAGTATAGCCAGCAATTGGAGCAGTTTACCTTCATGGCGGCTCACAATCTGCGTGCCCCTATTGCCAGAATACTCGGCCTGGGCAGGCTTCTTAGGTTAACAGACAAAAACGAGGTTGAAGAAGCAAAAGAGATATCGGAAAAACTGGTGAGGGCCACTAAGGAATGTGACCAGGTGGTAAAGGACCTGTCCCTCATCCTCGATATTAAAAGAAACAATACGGCTGTAGTCAGTAACATTGATATCAGGGAAGAAATGGAGCTGATCAAAGACCATTTGAGTAAAGAGATAGAGGAGACCAAAACCCGCTTTGAAGAAGACTATTCAGCCTGTACACACATCAATACGGTAAAACCATACTTTGAAAGTATACTCATCAACCTCATAAGCAACGCCATAAAGTACAGGCATCCGGACAGGGCACCGGTAATCAAAGTGAACACCGATATCAAAGGTGACTTCATGTGCCTCTCAGTAACTGATAATGGCGTGGGTATAGATCTCTCTTCGGCCGGGGATAAACTCTTTACATTATATTCCCAATTTCATGAGCATGCACAAGGCAAGGGCATGGGATTATACCTGGTAAAAACACAAGCTGTTACACTGGGAGGCTACGTTGAAGTAGACAGCGAAGTCGACAAAGGCACCACTTTCCGGATTTATTTTAAAACCAATCAAAAAGCGAATAAAGAGGACGTGCAGGTTTCGGAAAGCAAAGCTTAGTTACATTAGAGAACACTATCTTTTAGCACACATCATGCTGAGCCATCACAAAATAAAGCACATTAAAACTTAAAAAAATTCATTTTATTTTCTACCTTTAGATAAGAAATATTCTTCGCTATACCGTATGAAGTGGACCAAGCTAAAAACCGTGGAGCAAATGGATAGGAAAATTAAATACATGTGATGCTTAGCACTAAAAATAAGTAACCGTCTATTGTTATTTTATTCCTGTCGACTGCTGTTAATAACTGCCAAATACCAGGGCAAAAAGTTAATGTCTCCCCCGGAAATTCTGGCTAATCCTATATATTCCTTGTTTTCCAAATTATCGCAAAGACTCTACTATTATGAAAATAACATATTATTTAATGCTGGTTATTATAATGGCATCAGGCTGTAGTGATGATGATGAGTGTGAAAGTAAAGCAATATTTAAATACAACGAATCCAATGGAAAATGCTTAAACTGCGAGGGAAAGGAAGGGTACAATGTAGTTGACTTTGAAAAAGTTCGTATCTCAAAAAATGCAGAATGCATGGATTTATCAGGGATTAACCTGATAAATTTACTTGACACCACAAATAACCAGAACAGCGATCACCTGATGGACGGCTATAACTTTAAGGGAAGTAACTTCAACAAATCAGTATTAAATTTCGCTTATATCATGAATGGAAATTTTGATGGGGCCGATCTTTCCAACCTTGACTATTACTATGCAACCATTGACGCTAAAATTGATAATTTCACTAAACTCCCGGTAATTGAAGGATGCAAAATAGTAAATAGCGATTCGATACGCTGTAGCAGATGATATTGCTACCGACAGGCTTTAGTCTTTTTCTTCATTTTTATATTCTATCCATACTTTCATTTTACCAACTCCCCTGTTAGACCATGAATAATAGGGTATGGCTTTGAGGTTCTGTCCGTTTATTGTATTTACTCCTCCCAGTAAGTCCTCCTCCCTTTTTATCGAATAAGCTTCATCTGTTACCTTAATTCTGTCAAAGTTGACCGGATTATCCACTTCTTCGATGGCATAAACGATCGGACCATATTCAAGAGCCACCTTCCCTCTGTTTTGCGCTATACTATCATGTGAAACCACCTTTTGTATCTCCATTGGAAGTTCAAGTGTCACAACATCTCCCGCCTCCCACTCGCGGGTAATAGATACATACTCCTCCTCATGGGCTATATTCTGTCTTTTTCCATTTATTAAAACAGAACCCGTGGTATGAGCAGCTTCCTTATAAGAGTAAAGATCAGTGGGCAATACTTCATTTCGGGCCCACCCGGGCACTCTTAACTTTAAGGTAAAAGGTGCTTTTTCTTTAGGATCAATGCGTATGTTCACCACTCCGTTCCAGGGATAGTCCGTCTCTTGCACCAAGCTTATTGTATTGCTCTCAATTTCTATTGTAGCCTTACTGGACGCATACAGGTTTACATAGATTGAGTCTTCATGCTTTGAATAAATAAGTCCCGGGATAGAAGGGATAAAGCGAATCAGGTTTGTAGGGCAGCAAAAACAATCAAACCACGATTGCCTGCTGCATGCCCCTCTGTTAAATTTGTATACACCATCAGATTCCAGGGCATTGGGATAAAAGAACTCTTCACTATTCAATGCCAGGCCTGAAAGGAGTCCGTTATACATTGTACGTTCAATAACATCAAAATATGAGGCACTTCCATACAGGCTATGTAATCTATGGTTCCAATATACGCTGCCTATTGCGGCACATGTTTCACTGTAAGCCGTGAGATTGGGCAGCTCATAGTTTTCACCAAAGGCCTCACTTTCATGCCTGGCACCAATACCTCCGGTAACATACATTTTTTTACTCACCATATTGTTCCAAAGGTTATTTACAGCCTTAGCATAGGACGAATCATTTTTCAGGGCCGCAATATCGGTCATTGCCGCATACATATAGACAGCCCTAACTGCATGCCCAACAGCTTCCTGTTGTATTGTCACCGGCACATGATCTTGGGAATAAGGGCCAAAAAGTTCGTGATTTTCCGGTTTTCCCCTGTTATCGAGGAAGTATTTAGCCAGATTGAGGTAATCTTCGTTTTTTGTAATTTGAAAGAGTTTTATCAACCCTGTTTCTATGATCTGATGTCCCGGGACTGCCTGTATTTTTGTTGTCGAGTCTCCAAATGTGCTTACCATCAGGTTGGCATTTTTAAGGGCTATGTCCAGAAAATTCCTTTTCCCTGTTGCTTGATAGTGTGCTGCTGCGGCCTCGTAAAGATGCCCTGCATTGTATAATTCATGGCTCGCACCCAGCGATTCCCATCGCTTTCCTTCCCTGACCTCAACCCATTGGGCAGGCGGCCTGGCCGGATCAATGGTTCTCCAGGTGGTTAAATAACCGTCCTCTTCCTGACCTGTTTTGATGATGGCCACCAATGAGTCTATCAATGCAGATAATTTTTTGTTAGGGGCACTGATCAGCGAATAAGATGCTCCTTC
>NZ_SMLW01000059.1 GCF_009711405.1 Fulvivirga kasyanovii
CTTTTGCATTCAGACAAAAAATTTATCCAATACCTGGAAGGCGACTCTAAAGAGATTTTGGAGCTTTATGACCTCATCAAAGAAGATGACAGACACAAAAGCGTTGTAATGCTGTCTTACGGCCCTATAAAAAGCCGCAATTTTCCAAGCTGGCACATGGGTTACAAAAATGTTTCCCTGGACGAGCTCAACTTTCAGACAGATATAGACAGGGAAGACAAAGAAGTATTTGTATCAATGATTGAGGGCAAAAAGCAGAACGACGACCGCGGAATAACTGTACTTAAGAAATTTTTCGAATCAGCGTAATCCGATAAGCATATCGGCTTTACTTCTCATCTACCCAACCCAAAACAATAATTGTCCTTATTTATTTCTTATATTTTAGAATTATAAGAATTTTTGAAGGATGAAGATATCAA
>NZ_SMLW01000467.1 GCF_009711405.1 Fulvivirga kasyanovii
TTTTACATTAGCACCAAATACAAAAGCTCCTGCTTCGGGCATAGGTAGCAGGTCAGGGCCAGCAGCGGTTGAGTAAGTCAACTCCTTGTTGATAGTAAGGGTGAATCCATCATAGTCTTGTCTATCCTGAACACCGTCATTAACAGTAGTGGCAACCCAGGTTCCCGCCAATGCTTCTAATTGTTGTTCTTCTTCAGAAAGTCCCGGATCGTCGTCTTTCTTACAACCTATTGTTGTTAATACTACTAACAGAATAACTGCGCTAAATAAGTAGGTTAGATTTTTCATTAATACTATGTTTACAATGCTAAAATTATGAGTTCGAAAGATAAAAATTTTTTATTTTGTTATTCAAACATCCTGCTAAAATAATGAATATTTTGATAACATTATTCCAATTTTGGATAAATATGTACCAGGCGCAAATGGTAACCTTTAATTCTTAAATTTCAGCATATCAATGTATTCTGTACAAAACTCCTCGTATTCGTAGTCCTGATTAGAGGCTATGAGAATGGTTGCATTGGTCTTTTTTAACTCCCTCACCCTTTCCTGATACCATTTCGTGCCTTGATTGTCCAGGTTAGAGGTAGGTTCATCAAGTAGTACCAGTTCACTTTGTGTATAGAATGAAAGAGCGAGTTTTAAACGCTGCTTCATGCCCGAAGAAAAGTTCTTGATGTATTTGTCCCTGGCGTTCGATAAAAGGCAGCTTTCCATGACCCTGTCAATGGTATAGCCCTCTCTGATCTTTCTGAATTTGAAGTGAAAATCGAGGTGCTCTTTAAGTGTAAACTCTTCAATGAGCTCCATATATGGTGTGGCAATCGAAATGTATTGAAACACTTCTTCCGGCGGCACCTGTTTGCCCTGATTTATATAGGTTATATGGCCTGCCGAGGGCAGGTGATAACCGGATATAATTTGTAATAAAGTGGACTTTCCACTGCCGTTGGAGCCTACCAGAGCATAACTCTCGCCAGCTTTAAGTTCATAGTTGAGGTCTTTGAAGATCCATTCTTTATTATATCTCTTTGCCAGATTTTGAAGGGATACTTCCATATGGAGTCTCAGCTTAACTTAATAAGAATAGCCTTTCATTACGCCACGGTCGGAGCTTCTTATGAAGTTAATGATTTCATCGCGTTCTTTTGAGGGCGCCAGCTCCAATTCTACCAGATCAAGGGCTTTGGAGTTGTTTAAACCTTTCAGGAACACATAACGGTATATTTCCTGGATCTCGTTGATCTTTTCGGAAGAAAAGCCTCTGCGTCTTAAACCAATCGAATTGATGCCACAGTATGTTAGAGGTTCTCTGGCTGCTTTAGTGTAAGGAGGTACATCCTTTCTAACCAAAGACCCGCCTGAAAGCATGGTATGGGCACCGACCTTTACAAATTGGTGAATGGCACTAGACCCACCTATTATAGCGTAGTCATTTACGGTAACATGCCCGGCAATTTGCACGGCATTGGCAATAATGCAGTTGTCGCCAATGATACAATCATGAGCCACATGAACGTAGGCCATTAGTAGGCAGTTGCTGCCGATCACGGTCTTGTCCCTGTCATCAGTACCACGGCTAACCGTTACGTACTCGCGGATAACTGTATTGTCTCCAATGAAGGTTTCTGTCTCCTCACCTTTGTATTTAAGGTCCTGAGGTACGGCAGAGATAGATGCCCCGGGGAAGATCTTTACATTCTTACCTATTCTTGCACCTTCAAATATGGTCACATTCGGACCTATCCATGTCCCTTCATCTATAGTTACGTTCTTATGGATGGTAGAAAATGGTTCTATAACTACATTCCTGGCTATTTTAGCCTGAGGATGAATATATGCTAATGGTTGGTTCATGAGTCTTTCCTTACTATGCTGGCCGTCATTGTTCCTTCACATACCAGCGTGTTTCCTACAAATGCCCTTCCTGTCATTTTTGCAATTCCTCTTTTAATAGGCGCCAGCAGATCACATTTTATTACCAGCGTGTCTCCAGGCAACACCATTTTTCTAAACCTGAAATTCTCTATTCCCAGGAAGTACGTCCAGTAATTTTCAGGATCGGGAACAGTGTTAAGAACCAGGATTCCGCCTATCTGAGCCATTGCTTCTACCTGCAATACACCAGGCATTACAGGATTGCCAGGGAAATGCCCCATGAAAAAGTGCTCATTAAGCGTGACGTTTTTTACACCTGATACGCTTTCCTCATCTAAATGGATAATCTTATCGATGAGCAAAAACGGGTATCTGTGGGGCAGTATATTTGATATCTGGTTGATGTCTAATACCGGAGGCAGGCTTGGGTTGTATTTCGGAGCATTCTGCTTGGCAGAAGTTTCCATAGCCCGCTTTAATTTTTTTGCAAATGCCACGTTGGCCGCATGGCCTGGACGTGCTGCAAGTATCTGTGCCTTGATGGGCTTACCTGCCAGGGCAAGGTCACCCATTACATCCAGCAGTTTGTGTCTTGCAGGTTCATTGCGGTATCTTAACTCAACATTATTGAGAATACCTTCTTTTTTAACCTCTACTTTGGGCTTGTTGAAAAGTGAAGCCAGGCTTTCCAGCTCTTCTTCCTTCACCACCCGGTCTACCACAACTATGGCATTATTTAAATCACCACCTTTGATCAGGTTGTGCTTATGGAGCATTTCCAATTCATGCAGGAAGCAGAATGTACGGCAGGAAGCTATTTCTTTTTCAAACTGACTGATGTCAGTAAGCGAGGCATGCTGACTTCCGAGTACCGGGGAGTTATAGTCAATCATAACCGTCACCCTGTAATCATCCAGTGGAAGGGCTGCTATTTCTACATCCCTTGCCGGCTCTCTGTAAAAGATACTGTCCTGAACTTCATAGAAATCCCTCAGTGCATTTTGCTCTTCGGTTCCTGCTTCATTCAGAATATCAACAAACTGTTTTGAGCTACCATCCATTATAGGAGGCTCGGGGCCATCCAGTTGGATGAGTACGTTATCAATTTGAAGGCCAACCAAAGCCGCCAAAGTATGCTCAACTGTACTGATCCGTGCTCCACTTTGCTCTATGGTGGTTCCTCTTGATAGGTCTACCACATTATCAACATCTGCATCTACCACAGGCTGACCTTCAAGATCGGTTCTCTGAAACTTTATGCCATGTCCCGGTTTAGCGGGAAGAAAAGTCATATTAGTTTCTACACCCGTATGCAAACCCACTCCGGAAAGTGTTACGGACTTTTTTATAGTGTGTTGTTTGATATTCATTACTGCTTTTCCTGAAATGTCGGCAAATTTAGTACTTTTTCTTCAAGTTGCTTCAATTTGGCATTTAAATCGGGGAGATTTTTAAATGCGGCGTATGAACGGTAGAAATCTTTTACATCAAAGGCAGGGCTGCCCATGAGTTTGGCATTTTCTTCTTTAATGGATTTTCCAAGACCTGCTTTTGCCCCAATGGATGTTTTGTTGGCCAATACAATGTGACCTGCAATACCAACCTGCCCGGCAATGACACAGTTTTCTCCAATAATAGTGGAGCCGCTTACACCAGACTGTGCTGCGATCACGGTATTTTTGCCAATCTCAACATTGTGAGCGATTTGAATAAGGTTATCCAGCTTCACGCCACTATGGATCTTCGTAGAGTCTCCATGGAATGTAGCGCAATCTATGACTGTATTGGCGCCGATATCCACGTTGTCGCCCACAGTTACATTGCCCATTTGAGGGATGGTTTTGTAGGTGCCGTCTTCCTGAGGGGCAAAACCAAAACCATCGCTACCGATGACCACTCCGGAATGCAATACACAGTTGCTTCCAATGACTGTATTGGCGTATAGCTTTACTCCTGAATTAATAATGGTATTATCTCCTATAGTGACATTGTCGCCTATGTATGCGTGTGGGTATATTTTTACATTGTTGCCAATTTTTACATTATTGCCAATATATGAAAAGGCTCCCCGGTATACATCTTCACCCACCTGGCTTTCTTTGCCTATATAACAAGGCTCTTCAACCCCTGATTTTTGAAAGCTTATAAATTTATGATATTCTTCCAGGAGTACCGTAAACGATGAATAGGGGTCTTCAACAAGTATTAATGTTGCGTCGACCGGCTTTCTGGGTTCAAAATCTTTATGGACTATTACAGCACTGGCGTTGGTGCTATAGAGGTGGTTCTCGTATTTAAGGTTGGAGAGAAATGATAACTGACCTTTTTTGGCTTCCTGAATCTTGGCCAGCATGTTAATTTTCAATTCCCCGTCGCCTTTTACTTCGCCACCTAAAAGTGATGCTATTTGATTAACGGTAAATTCCATTAAAACTGCGCAGAATGGGTTCAATTTATATTTTCACAAAGATACATTTTTGGGGCAGCATAGATAGTATTTTTTAACAATTTTGCTGATAGCCTTGATATTAGGTAAATCCACGGCCTCCGCAATATCTATTACCTTCCCTTTTTTGGTTAAGATATTGATAGACTGCCCTTCAGCAATGTATGCTTTATTCGTAACCTCTCCGTAGGCAAAGAAGTAACGCGCATCCGCCCGTACTATGTTATAGTTTTCGGCGATTTTATTCCTTAAAGTTTTGAGTTCGTCTTTGCTGAGCGGGTCATTGGTGAGCTTGATCTTATAAAGCTGGCGGTTAAGCAACTGTGTACTTAGCGAACTCAATATCTTATCACTGTGGTTTTGCCATACTTTGATTGCACCCCAGATGTCATAGTCGTCCAGCATGCCATAGGTGGCAATGAGGTCGTCGTTTTGCTGAAAGTCTTCCAGGGTTTTTTGCTCGGTCAGGAAAGTTCTGAGGGCATCACTGGCGAATACCTCGTGCCCTCCCAGGGCCAGGTCTTTGGCCCGGATGATCAGGTTGACCAGCATTTTTTCTGCACTTACCGATGCTTTGTGCAGATAAACCTGCCAATACATGAGTCTTCTGGCATTAAGGAAGTTCTCAATGCTGTACAATCCCTTTTCCTCGACCACGATCTGGTCATTTACCACATTAAGCATGCTGATGATCCTGTCAAGGCCTATGGCCCCTTCGGAAACCCCGGTAAAGAAGCTGTCCCGCTTCAGATAGTCGAGGCGGTCCATATCCAACTGGCTGGACACCAGTTGGTGCAGGAAACGTTTTTTATACGTATTTTGAAATATTTTTAAACTCAACTCAAGTTTGTTGTTAAATTTGGAATTGAGATACTTCATTAGTAAATAGGACAGGCTTTCATGCTTTATTCCTTGAAGAAGGCTAAACTCCAGGGCATGTGAAAAGGGGCCGTGGCCTATATCATGAAGCAAAATGGCGATTTGTGCGGCTTCATATTCTTCGTCACTGATGTCTATGCCCTTGCTGCGCAGGTTGTCCAGGGCCCGGGTCATAAGGTGCATGGCACCTATGGCATGGTGGAAGCGTGTGTGTAGGGCGCCGGGGTAAACCAGGTCAGTCAGACCAAGTTGTTTGATACGTCTTAATCGTTGAAAAACCGGATGTTCGATGATGTCAAATATCAGGTCGCTTTTTATATTGATGAAGCCATATACGGGATCGTTGAAAATTTTTCTTTTGTTCAATCTATTCTGCGATTATTCCGTTACGTGTTAAAAGAAATTGCTGTTTTTTGGCATTGACGCCAAGCTGGCGCCAAAAATAGGCAATAGGAAATTATAGATTCATTAAAATAAAGAAAAACAAGAGGAGTTGTTAACAAGTTAAGTTAATGTTCAAGAACTAATTATCAGGAGAAAACAAGTATGCAGAGATACAATATTTTATGGGCAGACGACGAAATAGACCTTCTTAAGCCGCATATTCTTTTTTTGGAAAACAAAGGGTGCGATATTACCCCTGTAAATAGTGGGGCAGATGCCCTGGAGCTATGCGAGGAAAAACATTTTGATGTGGTTTTTCTGGACGAGAATATGCCGGGAATGTCAGGTTTGGAAACGCTGACCCAGATCAAATCTTTGCGCCCCAATTTACCCGTAGTGATGATCACCAAAAGTGAAGAAGAGCTAATCATGGAGGAGGCCATTGGAGCCAAAATAGCCGACTACCTGATCAAGCCACTTAACCCGAGCCAGATCTTGCTTTCGGTGAAAAAAATCCTTGAGAACAAGAGGTTGATCACGGAAAAAACCAATCTTTCGTATCAGCAGGAGTTCCGCAACATCAGCATGGCCTTTAATGAAGACCTTAGCCATCATGAATGGGCGGAGATATACAAGAAGCTGGTATATTGGGAGCTTGAAATCGACGATACAGAAAATAAGAGCATGGCCGAAGTGCTCAACATGCAAAAAGATGAGGCCAACAACCAGTTTGCCCGATTTGTTAATGAAAGCTATGAATCATGGCTCAATGATGCCAATGCTGAAAAGCCCCTGTTATCCCATCAATTGATGAAGAAGAAGGTTTTTCCTCACCTGGGGCAAGGAAAGCCGGTGTTCTTTTTGGTGATTGATAACCTTCGGTATGACCAGTGGAAAGTTATAGAGCCTGCCATATTAGAGCTCTTTACCGTGGAGGAAGAAGATACCTATTATTCGATATTGCCTACAACAACTGCCTATTCGCGGAATGCTATTTTTTCAGGTATGCTGCCGCTGGAGATGGCGCAAAAGCATAAAGACCTTTGGGTAGGAGAGGATGAGGAAGAGGGTAAGAATAACCATGAAGATGAGTTTCTTGAAAAGCAGATCAGAAGAAACAATCTCAATATAAAATTCAGCTACACGAAGATCAAGCAGATCAGTGAAGGCAAACAGCTTGTGGATAACGTGAGAAACCTGATGAACAATGACCTGAATGTTGTCGTTTACAATTTTGTAGACATGCTGTCTCACGCACGTACAGATATGGTTATGATCCGCGAACTCGCCCCGGATGAGTCTGCCTACAGGTCTATTACCCGGTCATGGATAGAGCACTCTCCACTTTTAGAAGCTCTGCGGCTGATTGCAGAAGCAGGAGGCAAGCTGATCATTACTACCGACCATGGTACGATCCGGGTAAAGCGGCCATTTAAAATTGTGGGCGACCGGAATACCAATACCAACCTCAGATATAAACAGGGCAAGAACCTGGGCTACGATAATGCTGACAAAATCATGGAGGCTTTTAAGCCGGAGCGTATTCATTTGCCAAAAGTCAATGTTTCTTCCACCTATGTTTTTGCCACTGAGGACCAGTTTTTTGCCTATCCCAATAACTATAACTATTATGTAAATTATTACAAGGATACCTTTCAGCACGGAGGGGTGTCTCTGGAGGAAATGATTATTCCGATAATTTCATTAAATTCGAAATATGGTAGATAGTACTTTGCCACGACTTCAGTTGGAATGTGATGGTTTGGAACAGTTAAAAGAGGTGGCCAGGCGCATTATTTCTTTTGGAAAAGATTATAATGTGTGGCTTTTTGAAGGACAGATGGGAGCAGGAAAAACCACTTTAATAAAAGCAATTTGTGAAGCTTTTGAGGTGGAGGATAACGTGAACAGCCCTACATTTTCCATAGTCAATGAATATCAGAACGGGAAAGGAGAAGTGTTTTATCATTTTGATTTTTACCGGATAAAGGATGAAGAGGAGGCTATGGATATTGGCGCCGAGGAGTATTTTTACTCGGGCAATTATTGCTTTATTGAGTGGCCTTCCAAAGTTGAAGGTTTGCTTCCTGACAGAATGTTGAAAATTGAAATAACTATTATAGATCCCGTAAAGCGGTTAATAGATTTGGCCAGGTATGACTAAGAAAGAAAAATCAGGCTTCGCGCAGCTAGCACAAGAGTCCAGCCTATATCCACAGGAAAAATTAATGCCGGTAAAAAGAAATAAACACTCTTTCTTTATTGGTTTGCCCAACGAAATATCCCTTCAGGAAAAGCGGATTACCCTTACACCGGACTCGGTGGCTCTGTTGGTAAACAACGGGCACGAGGTTTGGGTGGAAACTAAAGCCGGAGAAGGCTCCAAGTTTTCCGATAAAGAATATAGTGAGGCAGGTGCAAAAATAGTTTACTCTTCCGAAGAGGTTTACAAAGCCAATATCATTTTAAAAATTGAACCGCCAACCCTGGAAGAGATCGAGCTGATGAAGCCAAGGCAGGGGTTGATCTCGGCTGTGCAGATGGGAAGCCAGTCTCCGGAGTACATCAAAGCACTGAATAAGAAGCACGTTACAGCACTTGCTTTTGAGTTTATTGAAGATAAGGTAGGTGGTTTTCCTATCATCAGGGCCATGAGTGAAATTGCCGGGAACACCGTGATGTCTATTGCTGCAGAATACCTGAGTAGTTCTAATGGAGGGAAAGGTGTGATTGTTGGTGGTATTACGGGGGTGCCTCCTACCAAAGTGGTGATCATAGGCGCAGGTACCGTGGCAGAGTATGCAGCACGTGCAGCCATCGGCCTGGGAGCCGAAGTGCAGGTCTTTGATAATCATATCTACAAACTGCGAAGAATTAAGCATACCCTGGGGCAGCAGATATATACCTCTACTATTGATACCGTGACGCTGACGGAGTGCCTGAAAAATGCTGATATAGTGATTGGGGCACTGAGAGTGGAAAAGGGCCGTACACGCTATGTGGTAACCGAAGAAATGGTGGCTGACATGAAAGCCGATTCGGTGATCATCGACCTTTCGATAGATCAGGGCGGTTGCGTGGAAACTTCGGAATTAACCAACCTAAAGCAGCCAATTTTCAGAAAGTATGATGTAATACATTATTGTGTAGCCAATATAGCTTCAAGAGTAGCTCACACAGCTACCACGGCACTAAGCAATATATTTACGCCTACAATTTTAAGGGCAGCAGAGGAGGGTGGCATTGAGGAAATGATATTTGCCCATAAGTGGTTTATGAATGGCGTTTATACCTACAAAGGTAGCCTTACGAATGAGCCTATTGCCAGAAAGTTCGGTTTGAAACATAAGGATCTGAGCTTGTTGATGGCGGCGAGATTTTAGATCTTAAATACCTTATGGGGCAGCCGTTATTTCGACAGTCATTTAATAGATCAGATTTCACTTATGCCGAACCTCCTGAAAAAGGAAGTCCAGCATGGTATGAGCTCAACTATGCACAAGGGTTCTCGGTAAATACAGAAAATAGGAGCCTCCAAATTAACGAGGTTGAACCCAAACGTCCTGCTGCGTGGGATCTTGATCATGGAAAACTTCGTGGAATTGATCATGGAGAGTGGGACGGTAGGCTGGAGTTCATTTTCAGAGATCCATCCAAGGAGCCCGTTCTTATAAAAACAGGCAACATTAAATTTGTCTTCAGATTTCGGCAACAGATTTTCTTTATAGAAGGGCTGGCGCATTTGGGGTATAATCAAGGGGCGATGTTTAGGCTGAAGTGTTTAGCTGATACTTTTGAATATGAGAAAGTATGTGATTTTGAGGACGCTCCGCAAGCTATACTGGTAAAAGATGACAAGATTTTTATTGCTTCATATTCTGGTTTTTACATAGTGGACGATTCTTTTGAAAAGAAGGTGCTGATAAAAGATGCTTTCTGGGGAGGACTTTATCCCAACTCGATCGCGGTTGTGGGTGACAAGTTGTACATCGGTATCAGGGGAGGATATATTCAACTTGATGTGGACGATAAAGCATTTAAACTTTTTAAGTTCAAGCCAGTCCATTGACTATATAAGAGCAATTTTTTTGCTTGACTTTTTAGAATTAAAATAAAAAACCATGGTTAGAATAGTCTTCTTCCTGATAATTATTATTGGAGCCTCCTGTACCTCTAAAGAGTATGTAGAGTTAAAGCCGGTAATATTATCTGGAGATCAACTTGTTGAAACCGAACCGGCCGGGAATTTCTATGGTAATGTAAAACATGTTCTTGATTTCTACAATGTGCCTTATAAAGTAGACGAGCATGGCGTTGTTTTGATAACAAGGGAGCTTAGGGCAGATAGGGACTTGTTGAGAAACTATACCAATAAGGCCAATGATCCTGAGTGGATGGAGATGAATGGCCAGTGAATTATCAGTTTGTACCATTATCGCTCGGTAATGCCCATTTTTCAACCATATTCACTTACCTGCAATACGGTCTTTAAATATACAGCCTTTCGGTTTTATCCTTTTACTCCCCAAATTTTCCTCTTGGTCCTGCTTTAATTGTACAGAGAAAGGGAATAGGAGCGGGATAGTGTTAGATGTGTTTGGTCAAGGCAACCAAACCTGATGGTTTCATCGTTGGGGGCATATTCAATATTTGTCCTAAACCAACTATAAGATGAATGATCAACTAGCAGGCTCAAAAGGTGGGAATTCATCAGTAAACAGGTTGAACCAAAACAGCAGTAGTCTTGACTCCAAATTCGGAAGCAACCTTGATGCTAAAAACCAGTTTGCTGATAATGTAAATCCGGTTACCCAATTGGCCACCCAGCAGACCTCCAACCAAAATCAGAAAGGAGGGAATAATGGCGCCTCTAAGCTAACTTCCAAAACTGAGAACAAAACAGGACTTCCTGATGATCTGAAGTCAGGTATTGAAGGCCTTTCGGGGTATTCAATGGATGACGTAAAGGTGCATTACAACTCCGGCAAGCCTGCTCAGCTTCAAGCCCTTGCTTATGCTCAGGGTACAGACATCCATGTAGGACCGGGGCAGGAGCAGCATCTTCCCCATGAGGCCTGGCATGTGGTGCAGCAGAAGCAGGGAAGGGTGCGAGCTAATAAACAGCTCAAAGGAAAGGGTGTCAGTATTAACGACGAGAGCAGCCTGGAAAAGGAGGCTGATGTTATGGGAGAAAAGGCCTTATCAATCAATTCTGCATTTTCTCCTCAAAAGCAGCAAAATACGCCTCAAACATCAACCCAACGGAAGGTGATACAGCGGGAGGAGGATGTTGACAATTTTATAAGTTGGTTTGATAAACACTTGCCGGACAGCGGGAAAACAGATCTAAATCCTACAGAGATAAGGGAATTCATAGATTTGCAAAGAGACCTTAAACACGATGAAAGTGATGTGGTGACGATGGGGCCGGAGTTTGAGTTTGCTAAAGTAACTCCACATCCTGTCTCGGGGGATTTACCCATACACAAGGAATTGCTGGAATCTACCATAGATATAAATGGACTGCCTTTTGTTTTTGAAACTGATGCCGGTAATGTAATTGAAGCGGCTTTTCCTCCTTTTACCATCGGAAAGAAGAATGAAGAAGACTTTAAAGAAATCGCCTACAGGGCCATGAGAATTACCAGCCAAATAGAAAAATATCTAAAGAAAATGGCGGAGGATTTGGCTCAAGGGAAAAAAACACTGGCAGAATTGAAGAACGAACTTGAAAGGGGGCTTGGTGTTAAACTTAAGGAAAAAGATGCTTATCAGTATTATTCGGAGTTGAAACTTCTTCGTTTTACCAAAGGGATAGGTTCATTTACCAATGAGTACATTTCGCGTGATGAGGTGACCAATGCCCAGATCAATATCACCATGGGCTTGGATGACTTGGGAGCGGCCCTGCAAGGCGCAACTGCCACCAGAAGAGGCGAGGATCATATGGAACGAAAGGTAGCTACTACCGGCTGGCTTGAAAATAAACTGAGTGGAGAAGATAAAAAGTACATTAGCATACTTGCATATTATATCAGCCAGATACCGATGATGGCTTTACAAAACCTCATGGTGCAGGCCAGGCAAAACACGCCCGACCGTGATGATTTCAAGGCAAGTTCTGAGACAAACGCAGGCTTGCTTTCAAAGCTATCAAGTATTAAAGATTTTATGGGCTTCTGGGTGAAAGCCGGGTTAAACGATGTGTTACAAAATAGTGATGAATTGAATGATTTACTAGGAAGAATTGACCAGGGAGAATTAGAAGCGTTTTTGTTGCACGATGAAAAATTCACCGAACTATGGGATGAGCATGGCACGGCACTGCAGAATTTTGATAAGGGTAGTGGAGGAGTTACAGCTAATTCATATAATCAAATGGTGAAGAGGATAGTTCAAGAAATGTTTGAAATGTCAAAAAATATAACTGAAAATGAGGTACGGCCTGCAAAGTCGGTTGATATTCTTCCTGATGTAGAGAAAGGGCAAAATGTAGATTCTTACACCAAATTTACGGAAGGAGCGGATCGTGATGGAAATGCGGCACCCTTTATGGCTCGTCCTGATACCCATGTAGCCATCCCCAGAGAGGAGAATCAATTCCTGGTAGAGGTGAGGGGCTTAAATAAAGGTGTGTTAGGTAATGAAAATATGCAATCCTTTTATATGCCAGGATTTAGATTAGCCGGGGAGGAAAAGGATTGGGGGTTTATTGATTATAATCAGAAATCAAAAGAAAAGACGGATAGCGGGTATAAATCCTTTAGGGCATACCATAATAGGAAGAAACAAAATATT